>CAXTJP010000061.1:0-16314 GCA_964244615.1 uncultured Acetobacteraceae bacterium | reverse complement strand
AAGGAGAAGTCCAAGCAGATGGCCGTGGTGCTGGACGCGACGCAGAGCAACGAGCGCGACGTGCCGGAATACCTCGAAGTGGACCACCGCGCGATGAAGGGCCGCTTCGCCCGCGCACCCAAGCTCACCGACGTGCCTTACCCGGTGACGATGGAGCCGAACCTGGTGGTGGAGTTCTACTCGCGATAGGGACAGGCCATGCCGGCGGGCAGGGCTCGCCGGCCAGCCTGGTCGAACGGCTTCGGCGTCGCTTACGGCCGAACGTCCGGATCGATCTCGGCTACCGGCGCTGGCTGACGCGGGAGCGGCACGCGCGCCTGCCCGAGACCGGGCCGCTGATCAGCGTGCTGATGCCGGTGTTCGACACGCCGCCCGACCTGCTGGCCCAGGCCATCGCCTCCGTCCGTCGGCAGACCTACCGGTGCTGGGAGCTGTGCATCGCCGACGACGCCTCGCCGGCGCCGCATGGGCAGGCGCTGCGCGCGCAGGCCGCCGAGGACCGGCGTATCAGGACCACGCGACTGCCGGCCAACGCAGGCATCGCGGCGGCGACCAACGCGGCGTTGGCGATGGCGCAGGGCGCGTTCGTGGCCCTGCTCGACCACGACGACGAGTTGGCGCCGCACGCGCTGGCCCGCGTGGCGGCAGAGATCGCGGCGTTCCCGGACGCCGAGCTGATCTTCTCCGACGAGGACAAGCGCGTCGGCGGCCGGCGATGCGCGCCCTACTTCAAGCCGGGCTGGAACGCCGATCTCATGCTGGGGCAGAACCTGGTCAGTCACCTCGGCGTCTATCGACGGGCGCGGCTGCTGGACCTCGGCGGCCTGCGCGCAGGCTTCGAGGGCAGCCAGGATTACGACCTTGCCTTGCGGGTGGCCGATGCCTGCGGGCCGTCGCGCATCCGCCACATCCCTGAAATCCTCTATCACTGGCGTCAGTTGCCCGGCTCGTTCTCGGCCACACGCGCCGAGCCGGCGCGGCAGGCGGCGCGGCAGGCCATCGCCGAGCGGCAGGACGAGACGGCGAGCGTGCAGCCGGACCCGGTGCTGCCGCAGTGGAACCGGGTGGTGCATGGCCTGCCCGATCCGCCTCCGCTCGTCTCGATCATCGCCGGCGGCGAGGGCCCGGTCGCCACCGATCCGAGCTACGATGCCGTCGAGGTGTTGCGCGGCGACCCCGCCCGGGCAGCCGCGGCGGCGCGCGGCGAGGTGCTGCTGCTGCTCTCGCCGGGGCTGCGGCCGGCCGGGGCAGGGTGGCTGCGCGAGATGGTCAGCCAGGCGTGGCGGCCGGGCGTGGGTGCGGTGGGCGGCCGGCTGGACCGGCCGGATGGGCGAATCCTGCAATCGGGGCTGGTGCTGGACCCGGCGCGCATCGCCACCACGCTGCGGCCCCGGTCGGACCTGGACGATCCCGGCTATGTCGGCAATTTCCGCCTGGCGCGCACCGTCTCCGCCGTCTCGCGCGACTGCCTGGCGATCCGGCGCGCGCTCTATCTGTCGGCCGGCGGGCTCGATCCGCGCTGCGGCCCCTACGCCGACGTCGATCTCTGCCTGCGTCTGGCCGTCGGCGGCCTGCGCTGCGTGTGGACGCCCTACGCGCGGCTCGGCTACATCGTGACGCATCCTGTACGGGCGGACCGCCACGCCGCCCGACTGATGCGCGCGCGCTGGGGCAATGTCCTGGCGCGCGACCCCTACCTCAACCCGAACCTGGTGGTGCGGCACGGCAACCTGGCTTTGCGGGTTCGCCCGGGCGGCCCGCCAAGGATGCATCCAGCATGAGCGCCGACCAGACCGCACCCGGGATCGAATCCGATTTGGCGCGCGAGATCGCGAGACGACGCACCTTCGCCATCATCTCGCACCCAGACGCCGGCAAGACGACACTGACCGAGCGGCTGCTGCGCGCGGGCGGCGCCATCCAGCTGGCCGGCAACGTGCGCGCCAAGGGGGAGCGGCGCCGCACGCGTTCGGACTGGATGGGCATCGAGCGCGAGCGCGGCATCTCGGTCGTCACCTCGGTCATGACCTTCGAGTATGCAGGCTGCGTCTTCAACCTTCTCGACACGCCGGGCCACGAGGATTTCTCCGAGGACACCTACCGCACGCTGACCGCGGTCGATTCCGCGGTGATGGTGATCGACGCGGCCAAGGGTATCGAGGCGCGCACGCGAAAGCTGTTCGAGATCTGCCGGCTGCGCGACATCCCGATCATCACCTTCGTCAACAAGATGGACCGCGAAAGCCGCGACCCGTTCGAGCTGCTCGACGAGGTGGCCAGCACGCTGGCGCTGGACACCTCGCCCGCGACCTGGCCGGTGGGGCGGGCGGCGGAGTTCGTCGGCACCTACGATCTGCACACGCGCGACATGCGGCTGACGCAGGCGCTGTCGCAATCGGACCCTCGCATGCAGGCTTTGGGCGACGAGCTCGACCTGGTGCGCGCCGCGTTGCCGGAGTGGGACCGCGAGAGCTTCGCGGCGGGCCACCTGACACCGGTCTATTTCGGCAGCGCCATGCGCGAAATCGGCGTGCTCGACCTGCTGGACGCGTTGGCCCGGTTCGGCCCGCCACCACGCGCCCAGGTGGCCGACACGCGTACGGTGCAGGCGGACGAGGCGCGGCTGACGGCGCTGGTGTTCAAGATACAGGCCAACATGGACCCCAACCACCGCGACCGCATGGCGTTCGCGCGCATCTGTTCGGGCCGGCTGGAGCGCGGCATGAAGCTGCGCCAGGTGCGCACGGGCAAGCTGATCCCGCTGAACGCGCCGCAATTCTTCTTCGCCCGCGACCGGCAACTGGCCGAGGAGGCGTTCGCCGGCGACGTGGTGGGCATCCCGAACCACGGCACGCTGCGCATCGGCGACACGCTGACCGATGACGAGAACCTGCAATTCCTGGGCGTTCCGAGTTTCGCCCCGGAAATCCTGCGCCGCGTGCGGCTGGACGACGCGATGAAGGCGAAGAAGCTGCGGCAGGCGTTGCAGGAGCTGGCAGAGGAGGGGGTGGTGCAGCTGTTTCGCCCGCAGGACGGCAGCCAGCCGATCGTGGGCGTGGTGGGCACGTTGCAGCTCGACGTGCTGCAGGCGCGGCTGGCCAGCGAGTACGGGGTGGCGATCGGGTTCGAGCCCACGCCCTACAACCTGGCGCGCTGGGTCTCCGGCGACCGCGCGTTGCTCGGCCAGTTCGCGCAGACCCAGCGCACGGCGATGGCAGACGACGTGGACGGCGACCCGGTGTTCCTGGCGACCTCCGCCTTCATGCTGCGGCGGACGCAGGAACAGACGCCCGGGCTCACCTTCAAGGACATCAAGGACCACAAGGACCAGATGTCATGAAAATGGCCGGCCGGTTTGCACCGGCCGGCCATTTTCGACCCTGCTATTTGTTACGCAGCCACGTCCGAGCGGCCGCGGCGGTCGGCCATGAACTGGTCGAACTCGGACTTGTCCTTGGCCTGGCGAAGCTTCTCGAGATACTCGACGAACTCCTTCTGCTCGTCCTCGAGCCGCTTGATGGTCTCGGCGCGGTACTCGTCAAAGGCAGCGTTGCCGCTGCCGCGCATGCCGCGCGAACGGCCGAAGCTGCCGCAGCCGCGTGAGCCGGTATTGTACCACCGCCCGCGCTGCTCCATCTTCCAGGTACGCCCGCGGCCGCTGAACACCACGAAGGCCAGGGCGGTCAGGCCGATCGGCCAGAACAGCCAGAAGCCCGCGATGATGAGCGCGATCCAGGCGCCCTTGCCATACTCATCCATCTTCTCGACGATCGACGACACTTCAGGCTCCTGTGTGAATGTGAAACACATTTACATAGGTGGACCAAGCGGATCCGTTGTCAAGCCTCGCTTGGGTTCGCTCCTTCGAGCGACTGCAGGTAGAGCAGCAGGCCGGCTTCCAGCAAATCCTCCGGCGACATCGGCAGGCGGCGTCGAAAGCCGCTCGGCCCCTCGATGAACAGGGAGGCGACGCCGTGCGCCATGGACCAGATGTGCAGCGCCACCATCAGCGCCGGCGGCCTCGATTGCGCGGGCATGGCACGGGTGGCGGCGTCGGCGGCGAGACGCAGCACCCCGAAGGCGCGTTCGGAGGAGGCCAGCAGGGCCGCGTCTTCGTCCAGCGAGAAGCCAGGCTCGAACATGGCGGCGTAGAAGGCGGGCTCGCGGCGTGCGAAGCCGAGATAGGCGCGCGCGACCGCCTCGATGGCGCCGACCGGGTTGGGTTTGCCGTCGTCCCAGGCGGCGAAAAGCTGCTCGGCGAACCTATCGAAGCCCTGACGGGCGATCTCGCCGATCAGCGCGTTGCGATCGCGAAAGTGGCGATAGGGGGCCGCCCCGCTGACGCCGACGGCACGGGCCACCTCGGCGAGCGTGAAGCCGTTCGGCCCGGCCTTGGCGATCAGGCCAAGGGCGGACTCGATCAGCGCCTCGCGCAGGTTGCCGTGGTGGTAGTTTTCGCGCGCTGCTTTCGGGCCGAAGCTCATGGAGAGGAAGGCCTTCTTTTTTGAAAAAAAGAAGCAAAAAACTCTTGGTCATGCTGTCGCGGAGGTTTCTATTAACACCCGACTTGTAAGCAAAAGTTTTTGGTCTTTTTCGAAGAAGGACTGCTTGCCTTGCCTAGCTGGAAGCGGTGTGAGGCACGCCTTTCTCAGCCAGCAATCCCTCCAGCTCGCCGGCCTGGAACATCTCGGTGATGATGTCGCAGCCGCCGACGAACTCGCCCTTAACGTAGAGCTGCGGCACCGTCGGCCAGTTCGAGAACTGCTTGATGCCGTCGCGCAAGGCCGGGTCTTCCAGCACGTTCGCGGTGGCGAATTGCACGCCCAGATGGGACAGGATCTGCACCACGCGGGCCGAGAAGCCGCATTGCGGGAACATCGCCGTGCCCTTCATGTAGAGCATGACGGGGTTTGCCGCGATTTCCTGCTCGATGCGGCCGGTGACGGTGCTGCTGGATAGGTCGCTCATGCTGCGGTCTCCTTGTCGGGAACGGATGTCTGCAGGGCCAGCGCGTGGAGCACGCCGCCCATGCGGCCGCCAAGCGCTGTGAACACCATCTGGTGCTGCTGGATGCGGCTGCGGCCGCGGAAGCTTTCGCTGACGATGCGGGCGGCGTAGTGGTCGCCGTCGCCGGCCAGATCCTCCACGCTCACCTCGGCGTCCGGCAGCGCCGTGCGTATCAGGGTCTCGATCTCGGTCGCCGACATCGCCATGGCTGGTCCCTCAGCTCTCCATCCAGGTCGCGAAGAAACGGTCGTGAGCCTGGTGCAGCACCGCCGCCGATATGGTCACGTCGTCCGGCAGTGTCAAACCGGCTTGCTGCGCATGCGCCACGATGCGGGCGGGCACGCCGGCCGCACCCGCCGCCTTCAGCAGCATCTGCGAGTCGGCGGTCGCCAGCAGGTAGCGGGCCTGGTCCTCGCCGAACCACCAGGCATGCGGCGGCAGATCGGGCGGAGCCGGCTGCAGCCGGGCGCCGGTCTCGCCCGCCATGACCATCTCGGCCACGGCCACGAGCAGGCCGCCATCGGAGAGGTCGTGGCAGGCGCGCACCTGGCCCGAGAGGATGAGGTCACGCACGAAATCGCCGTGACGCCGCTCGGCCGCCAGGTCGACCGGCGGCGGCGGCCCGGCTTCCCGGCCGACCAATTCACGCAGCCAGAGCGACTGCCCGAGATGGCCCGCGGTGTAGCCGATAAGCACCAGCGTGTCGCCGGGCGAGAGCGCGATCCCGACCGCGTCGGCCGCATCGTCCAGCACGCCCAGCCCGCCGATGGCGGGGGTGGGCAGGATCGCCGCCCCTCGGGTCTCGTTGTAGAGGCTGACATTGCCGCTGACGACCGGGAAGTCGAGCGCGCGGCAGGCTTCGGCCATGCCCCGTATGGCGGCCACGAACTGGCCCATGATCTCCGGCTTTTCCGGGTTGCCGAAATTGAGGTTGTCGGTGATCGCCAGCGGGCGGGCGCCGGTGGCGGTCAGGTTGCGCCAGGCTTCGGCCACCGCCTGCGCACCGCCGCTGCGCGGGTCGGCGGCGCAGTAGCGCGGCGTGCAGTCGGTGGTCAGCGCCAGGGCGCGGCGGCTGCCTTCGATCCGCACCACGGCGGCGTCGGCGGTGCCGGGGCGGCGTGCGGTCTGGCCGCCCACCGTGCTGTCGTACTGGTCGGTGATCCAGGCGCGCGAGCACAGATCGGGACAGGCGATCAGCGTGAGCAGCGCCGCCTCAATGCCGACCGGGTCGGCCACGTCGCCAAGCGCCGCCGGCGGCACCGGTTCGGTGTAAGGGCGGCGGTAGAGCGGGGCCTGTTCGGCGAGCGGGGCAAGCGGGATGTCCGCCTCGATCCGGCCCTGGTGTCGGATCACGATGCGGCCGGTGTCGGTCAGCTGGCCGATGACGGCGAAATCCAGCTCCCACTTCTCGAAGATGGCGCGTGCGAGGTCCTGCCGATCGGGGCGCAGCACCATCAGCATGCGTTCCTGGCTTTCCGACAGCATCATCTCGTAGGCCGTCATGCCGGTCTCGCGCTGCGGGCAGGCATCGAGGTCGAGTTCGATGCCGACATTGCCGCGGCCGGCCATCTCGACCGAGGAGCTGGTCAGGCCGGCCGCCCCCATGTCCTGTATGGCGATGATGGCGTCGGTCGCCATCAGTTCCAGGCAGGCCTCGATCAGCAGCTTTTCCACGTAGGGGTCGCCAACCTGAACGGTGGGGCGCTTGGCGTCCGCGTCGGCGTCGAACTCGGCCGAGGCCATGGTGGCGCCGTGGATGCCGTCGCGCCCGGTCCTGGAGCCGACATAGACGACCGGGTTGCCGATGCCGGCGGCGGCGCTGAGGAAGATGCGATCCTGCCGGGCGATGCCGACGGTCATGGCGTTGACCAGAGGGTTGCCGTCGTAGGCCGGGTGGAAGTTGACCTCGCCGCCGACCGTGGGCACGCCGACGCAGTTGCCGTAGCCGCCGATGCCGCGCACCACGCCGTCCACCACCCGCTTCGTCACCGGGTTCTTCGGGTCACCGAATCGCAGGGCGTTCAGGTTGGCCACCGGGCGGGCGCCCATGGTGAACACGTCGCGCAGAATGCCGCCGACGCCGGTGGCGGCCCCCTGGTAGGGTTCGATGAAGCTCGGGTGGTTGTGCGACTCCATCTTGAAGATTGCGGCGAGCCCGTCGCCGATGTCGACGACGCCGGCGTTTTCTCCAGGGCCGTGGATCACCCAGGGGCCAGTGGTAGGCAGGTCGCGCAAATGCACGCGGCTGGATTTGTAGCTGCAATGCTCGGACCACATGACCGAGAAGATGCCGAGTTCGGTCAGGCTGGGGGCGCGGCCCATGATGGACAGCAGGCGCGCGTACTCCTCGGCGTTCAGGCCGAAGGATCTGGCGAGCGAGGCGTCGATCGGCGCGTTCATGCCGCCAGCGCCTCGACCAGGCCGTCGAACAGCGGCTTGCCGTCGGTGCCGCCCATCAGCGGGTCGACCAGGTCCTCCGGGTGCGGCATCAGGCCGAGCACACGGTTGTTGGCGCTAAGAATGCCGGCGATCGCGTTGATGCTGCCGTTCGGGTTGGCCTGCGGGGTCCGCTCGCCCTGCGAGGTGGCGTAGCGGAACGCGACCCGGCCTTCGGCTTCCAACATGGCGATCGTGTCGGGGTCGGCGAAGTAGTTGCCGTCGCCATGGGCCATCGGCGCGCGGAACACCTGGCCGCGCTGGTAGTGGCGGGTGAACGCGGTATCGGCCCGTTCCACGCGCAGGTGGCAGTCGCGGGAGAGGAAACGCAGCCCGGCGTTACGGAGCAGGGCGCCGGGCAGCAACCCGGCCTCGGTCAGGATCTGGAACCCGTTGCAGATGCCCAGCACGTGGCCGCCGCGTGCGGCGAAATCGTGCAAGGCCGGCATGATGGGGGACCGCGCGGCCATGGCGCCACAGCGCAGGTAGTCGCCGTGGCTGAACCCGCCGGGCAGAACGACGAGGTCCAGCCCGTCCGGCAAGGTGGTCTCGCCATGCCACACCAGGGAGGGCGCCTGGCCGGTGGCCTGGCGCAACGCGATGGCCGCGTCGCGCTCGCGGTTGGTACCCGGGAAAATGAGGATGGCGGCTTTCACGGCAGGCGGTTACCCTTCAGGACCAAAGCGCCGCACCGCATTCGAGCAGGATGAGGCCTCAAACTCACTGACGTAGACCGTGTGTCGTCGAACTGATATTACGAAGTTCTGTAATTACATTATGGCCGGCATTTCGAAGCTCAATAAATTTGCCGGCAACAAGCTTTTCTGAAACCTGAGACATCATGGCATGCCCCTCGCGAAGAGCATAAAAACGAAGATGGCCTGCACGGGGTCCAGGAAAGGCATCAACCAATGTCATGTCACTGCTACAATCGTGACATGTTTTAACAAACGCCCGCGAAGCCGACCGAACATGGTCGTAAGCAAAACCACCAATAATACCAAACCCACTGGAAGTATATAAGCTTGCGTCACCAGTCGATAGGCAATATAATGTAACGTTTACATTGGACAAGATGAACTCTATCATAGCCGCAAAAACCTGCCCTCCGGTAAGTTCTGCCGAAGTCAGATTAACGGCTTGAAGTGAGTGCCTGAACGCCAAATTCCTCAAATCGGCGTATCGAGCCCAAGCCTCAATCTCGCTCTGCCTTCTGGTCATCTTAGCATCATGGCTCAAATTTTGGCTCACAAATTTAGAGTTGCTGATCTAACCAGTTCGGATCTTGTTCGTACATAGCGTCTCCTACCTCCTGCTGAGGTCAACCCCTTAATACCAACGCCTCGGCTAGGCGGCGGAGTGACATAGGGGCGGATGTTGACCAAGCCTTGTCGACGTGTGGCGGGCTAGCAACACATTCATATAGGCCGTTTGATAGCCGGGTTATGTTCAAAGCCATTGTCACTCTCCCGACCCGTATGTTTGGTCGACGCCCGCAGGATAGCCCATCGGCCATGCCAGGAACACCAAGACACTCCGGCCTCGCACAGCAGATGCGATGATGGGCCCGCTTCGCGACCGCCTGGGCGCCGGGCAGGGCGGAACGGCCGGTGCCGCGCGCTCCCGGAAGGTCTTGCCGAGCCATATCGATCATGGAATGTTATCGCGGTGATGAAGCCAGCCCGACGCCCAGCGGCGTGGGCGTTCGGAGATGCCTCATGCCCCTGACCCAGGATCTGGCGAACGCGCTCGCCATCGCCACGAAGATCTGCCAGCGCTTCGAAGGCTGCGTGCTGACGGCGTATCACGGCGCGGCCGACCGGGCCGGCCTCTACACCATCGGCTGGGGAACGATCTCGATCGACGGGGAGCCGGTGCAGCCCGGCATGACCATCACACAGGAACAGGCTGACGAATATTTCCAGAACGACTTGTCTGCCGTGCAGAGCAGTGTGGAGGACATGCTGACCACCGACGTGAAAGACCACCAGGAAGCCGCCCTGATCAGTTTCGCCTACAATCTGGGGGCGGCCGCGTTGCGCAGCTCGACCCTGCTGAAGCTGGTCAACGCCGGAGACTTCGAGGCAGCGGCGGGGCAGTTCAAATTATGGGTGCATGCGAACGGGCAGGTGGTGGCCGGGCTGGTGGCCCGCCGGGCATACGAGGCCCGGGTGTTCCAGGGGACGTTGGACGCCTGAGCGAAGCCCGATCAACCGGGGCAGCGCCGGAAGATGGCGGCGCCGACCATGCCGTAGCCCTCGGTGTTGTGCACGATCATCTCGGGGTCGTGGCGCAGCACGAAATTGTCCACTTCGCCCTCGGCCGACCAGTGCAGCGCGTCCTCGCCGGCCGGGCTGTCATGCGGCGTGAAGGTTACGGGCTGCGGCTGGCCGGCGCCCAGGCGGGCGGCAGTGTCGGTGATGACCAGCCTGGCGCTGCTCGCATCGCAGCGGCCATCCTCAGCCCACACGCCACGGAACGCGGCCGGAACGTCGGCGGGACCAGCCGCCATCGTCGAGAGCGCAAGGCAGGCCGTGACCTGCCGGATCGCGGCCGCTGCGCGGCGCATCAGGCAGGATCGGCCACGTAGAGCGCTCCGCCTGCCTCCCGGAACTCGGCACTCTTGGCCTGCAGCCCGGCCACGCGGTCGGCTTCCGCCCGGATGTCCTGGGTGATCTGCATGGAGCAGAATTTCGGCCCGCACATGGAACAGAAATGCGCCGTCTTGTGCGCTTCCTTGGGCATGGTCTCGTCGTGGTAGAGCCGCGCCGTGTCGGGGTCGAGCGAGAGGTTGAACTGGTCTTCCCAGCGGAAGCCGAAGCGGGCGCGGCTGACCGCGTCGTCGCGCAGCTGGGCGGCGGGGTGGCCGCGGGCCAGGTCGGCGGCGTGGGCGGCGAGCTTGTAGGTGATGACACCCACTTTCACGTCGTCGCGGTTGGGCAGGCCGAGGTGCTCCTTGGGCGTCACGTAGCAGAGCATGGCGGTGCCGAACCAGCCGATCATGGCGGCGCCGATGGCCGAGGTGATGTGGTCGTAGCCGGGTGCGATGTCGGTGGTCAGCGGCCCGAGCGTGTAGAACGGCGCCTCGCCGCACTCGGCCAACTGCCTGGTCATGTTCACGCGTATCTTGTGCATCGGCACGTGGCCGGGACCTTCGATCATCACCTGGCAGCCTTTCGCCCAGGCGATCTTCGTCAGCTCGCCCAGCGTGGTCAGTTCGGCGAACTGGGCGGCGTCGTTGGCGTCGGCGATCGAGCCCGGGCGCAGGCCGTCGCCGAGCGAGAACGACACATCGTAGGCGCGCATGATGTCGCAGATCTCGTCGAAGCGCTCGTAGAGAAAGCTCTCGCGATGATGCGCGAGGCACCAGCGCGCCATGATCGAGCCGCCGCGCGAGACGATGCCGGTGACGCGGCGTGCGGTCAGCGGCACGTGCGCCAGGCGAACGCCGGCATGGATGGTGAAGTAGTCCACGCCCTGTTCGGCCTGCTCGATCAGCGTGTCGCGGAACACCTCCCAGCTCAGCTTGTCCGGGTCGCCGCCGACCTTTTCCAGCGCCTGGTAGATCGGAACGGTGCCGATGGGCACGGGCGAGTTGCGGATGATCCAACCGCGTATGTTGTGGATGTTGCGGCCGGTGGACAGGTCCATCACCGTGTCCGCCCCCCAGCGTGCCGCCCAGACGAGCTTCTCCACCTCGTCGGCCGCCGAGGAGGTGACGGCCGAGTTGCCGATGTTGGCGTTGATCTTCACCAGGAAGTTGCGCCCGATGATGGTCGGTTCGAGTTCCGGGTGGTTGATGTTGGCCGGGATCACCGCGCGGCCGCGGGCGACTTCGCTGCGGACGAATTCCGGTGTGATGAAGGCCGGGATCTCGGCGCCGAAATCCTCGCCGTCGGCGCGGCGCGCCTCGGCCCCCTCCGGCATCTGCGCGCGGCCGAGGTTCTCGCGGTGCGCGATGTAGACCATCTCGTCGGTGACGATGCCGGCGCGGGCGAATTCCAGCTGGGTGACCATCTGGCCGGGCGAGGCCTGCAGCACGCGAGGCTCGGCGGGGCAGGGCGCCACCAGCCGGTCCCCGCTGGCGAAGCCGTTATCCTCCGGGCGGACGGCACGAACCGCGGCGGCGGCGAAGCCGCGCGCCGCGATCCACGGGGCGCGCACCGGCGGCAGTCCGGCTTCGAGGTCGATGACGACCCCAGGATCGGTGTAGGGGCCCGAGGTGTCGTAGAGCCGCATCGGCGCTTCCTGGGCGGACGGGGCCAGCGCCACCTCGCGGAAGGGCACCTCCATGTCCGGCCGGCCCGGCGGTGAGGAAAACACCTTGCTCGAACCCGTGATGGCGCCTGTGGTGACGGCGGGCGTCACCCGTGTCTGCTCGTTCATCGGCTCTCCTCGGGGGACGGGAGTCGGCCGAGGGACATGTGCAAGTTCTGCAAGCTCCGTCCCTCCGCCGGCATGACCCGGATCAGGTTGTCGGGGTCACCGCGCTGCCGGATCGGCGTAGCGGACTCTCAGCCCTTGGCAGGGCTCCCCCCGGAATGGGGCCAGTGGACGCGGGCATGGCCTCGCCGTCAAGCCACACCGGGCCGCGCTGCCCCGGTGTGGCCACCAAGGCAAGCTGTTCCTTGTCTCTGGCCGAGCGTGGAAGGCGGCGACCTACTGGCGCGCAGAACGCCCGTCGCCGCCGCTAAGTGTCGGGTAATCGGGGCTGGCGGCCAGGTAGCGCCTTCGAAGTGTCCAAGCCCAACCGATGAAATAGCCCGCCGTCGCACCGGAATGGCGCGACCGATCAGGACCACCTGAAGCCGGCTGTCCGGATGCAAGGCGGCTTCGACGGCGACGCTATACTGCAGAACGAAGACCAGCATGTTTCGACACAGCGGCACCACGCTCCCGCGCCGGGTCACCAGTTTGCGAGCACGATCGACGGCCAGCAGCCGGGGCCCGGTGGCAAGACCAAGGCTTGCCATCGCAAACGCCGCGGCCAGCCAAGCCAGAGGGGGCCAGGGTCCATCGGCTTGTCCCAAGGCGAGCCTCGACAAGCCCATGACGATGAAGGCCGTCGGCACGATCACCAGACGCCACACGGATACGGTTTGTGTTCGTGTGGCTTGCAGGCCCTGCCAGACGATGTAGCCGAGAAGAAGAAAAACCCATGGCGGCGTGTTTTTTACGAGTTCTGCGAAAAACATCATCTGGCTGCTCCGGACGGTCCTGCTGGCCGTGTCGTCCGCGTGGCAAGCGACGTGCCATAAGGCGCCGCCTGCAAGCCCTTGATACTACGCCAAGCGCAACGGGAATTGTCTGGCCTGACGTGCCGGGAAATGGCCAGGCTCGCCAGAGCGGCTGTAAGATGCGTACCTGCCGACAGCTAGAGCGCGCTCGAGGCCAGGTTGACCGTCAGCGCGATGATCACCGTGTTGAACAGGAAGCCGAGCAGCCCGTGCAGGGTGGCCAGCCGGCGCAGCTTGCGCGAGGTGATCTGCACGTCCGACACCTGGAACGTCATGCCAAGCACGATCGAGAAATACAGGAAATCCCAGTAGTCGGGGCAATCCTCCTTGGGGAAATCCAGGCCGCCATCGATGCCGTCCGCGCCGTCGGTGCGGGCATAGTATTCGTGGGCGTAGCGCAGGGCGAAGACGATCTGGGTCAGCAGCCAGGACAGCACCAGGGTTGCCGCCACGATCGCCACCTTCTCGTCCTTCACCGCGGCCGCAGCGTCCTTCATGCTGCCGAACTCGCCGAGAATGGCGGCGAAGCTGATCGTGATGCCGGCCAGGACCACGAAGAACAGCGCCCATTCGCCGTCCTGCTGCGCTTCGGCGTTGGCTGGCATCTGCGAGGGCACCGACCGCCAGGCCAGCTGTATCGATCCCAGCAGGTAGACGATGGCGCCGACGTCCCAGGCGCCGATGCCACGCTCCCGGTCCGGCCAGGCATGCGGCAGCAGCACCAGGCCAAGCAGGCCGACGACGATTGAGAGGAACAGCCTGACGTGGCCGACCACCATGCTGCGCAGGCTGAACGCTGTCATCGGCTGTTCCATGCTGGGTACGCGGCCACCTTCTTGGGCCGCATCGCCCGAGTCTGTCAGGTGCGTACCAGGCCGCGCATGGGCGACACGTCCTCGCTGCCCGGCAACACGCCGCCGAAGCTGGCCGTCGGCAGGTGCATGTGGTCGAGCAGCACGCCCTTGATCACGCCACGCAGATCGGCGGTGGGGGCCAGGTCGCGGTCTTCGAACAGGCGGCTCTGTCCCAGGCCCGGCCAGTCGGCGCGCACCCGGCCGCCGGCGACGGCACCGCCCAGCAGGAACGCGACGCCGGCGGTGCCGTGATCGGTGCCGCCAGTGCCGTTGACGCGGGCGGTGCGGCCGAACTCGGTCACCGCGAGCACCACCGTCCGACCCCAGGCATCGCCCAGGCCGGCGCGCAGAGCGGCCAGGCCGGCATCGAGCTGGCCCAAGGCGGGTTGCAGCCGGCGTTGCTGGGCCACGTGGGTGTCCCAGCCGCCGACCTCGAGCGCCGCCACGCGCGGGCCGTCCGGCCGTGACAGCAGGCGGCCGGCACTGCCGGCCAGCATCTCGAAGCTCCGATCATGCGCCGGGTCGGCGGCCTGGCCGCTCAGCGCACTGGCGGCGAAGCCGCGCTGCTTGAGGCCTTCTGCCACGGCCGGGCCGATGATCGGGTCGCGTGCGCTGATCGCGAGCAGACGCTGGTAGAGGTCGGCCGTCGGCCGGGCGAAGTGGTCGGGCGCCCAGGCTTGCACCACCGACGGCCCGCGCAGCAGCAGCGGCGTCGACAGGCCGATGGACAGAGCGAGGTCGCGGCCGGGATCGGCGGGCATCAGGTTGACGGCCCGGTTCAGCCAGCCGCTGTTCAGCCGCTGGTCGGCGCCGCTCTCCAAGCAGTCCTGCGCCTCGAAATGGCTGCGGCTGCGATAGTGGCCGGCCACCGCATGCAGCAGCAGCGCGTCGCCGGCGCGATACATCGCATGCAGCGCCGGCAAGGCGGGATGCAGACCGTAGCTGCCGCCGAGATCGAGCACGCCGCCCGCGGCACCGGGGCCGGGCAAGGCGAGCGGGCCGCGCAGGCCGGCAAAGGCCGGATCGCCGTAGGGCTGCACGGCCGACAGCCCGTCCAGCGCGCCACGCAGCAACACCACGACGAAACGCTGGTCGGTCTGCGGGGCGGCGAGCGCCAGCGCGCTGCGGCCGAGGGTGAAGGCCGCGGTCAGCCCGAGCAGGGCCTGGCGACGGGACAGGGCGAAGCCGCCGGTGCGGCAGGCCGGATCTGGGCAGGACGGGTGCATCTCAGCGCCTCTGGAATTCGGGTGAGGCGAACAGAAGCGTCAGCCCGTCGCGCCGGGACCCGGCCGCGCGCACCTGGCCGAGCGTGTCGGCCGTCAGCAGCGGGCCGAGCACCGCGTGCCCCAGCTGCTCCGGGTCGAGGGAAGCCGCACGCGCCGACAGGCCGTAGGCGAAATCCACCCGGTCCAGCATCGCTTCCGGCCCCGACCAGTCGGCGGCGCGGTCGGGCCAGCCGATCGGGAACGGCGCCTGGAACGGTCCCTGGCCGAGCCCGGCCATCATCTGCACAAGGTTGGGCACGGTGTCGGGCGTGGCGCCGACGGCGCGCAGACAGGCGATGGTGAAATCCTGCGGCGTGCGCAGCTTGGCGCCCGGCACCCATGCGCCGGGCAACTCGATCAGCATGGCGGACGCGGCGCCCAGGTCGCCGCCGGTGTCGCGCAGCACCGTCTCCACCCGCGCCGTCTCGCCTTCCGGCGGCTCGTCGGCGACGAAGTGGCGCACCAGCTTGTCGGCCAAATGGCGGTAGGTCGCGGGATGCGTAGCGAGCCAGGCCAGAAGCTGCACGCCGCCTGCCTCGCCCTCGGGCCAGCTGCGCCCCATCACTTCCATCTGGCCCGGCTGGTGCAGGAACGGGCGGAAAACGAAGCCGCGCGGCTCCGTCCTCACGCTCACCGACCAGCCGGTCAGGATCTTCGCGTAGTTGGTGACGTCGGCCTGGGTGTAGCCCGCGGCCGGGCTGACGGTGTGCAGCTCCAGGCTCTCGCGCGCCAGGTTCTCGTTCAGCCCGACATGGCGATGCTGCCCGACCGGGCTGTCCGGCCCGGCCGAATGCTCCTGGTTGAGGTAGCCCAGCATGGCCGGGTGGCGCATGACGGCCAGCAGCATGTCGGAGAAGCGTCCGGTGACGTGGGGACGGATCGCCTCGCGAATGTAGGCGCCGCAGCAGGCGCTCGGCAGCTGCCCGCGCGTGACGATGGTGAAGTGGTTGGCCCAGAACCACACCAGGCGTTCGCGAAACGGCGCCGGCGTCAGCAGGGCGCGACCCAGAAAATCGTGCGCCTCCTGCCTGGCCAGAACGGCGATCGGGTTGGGCGCCGTGTCGCCGGCGGCCGGCTTGCCCGGCTCGGCGCTTTTCATCGTGCCGGCGGATGGGGGTGCGGGGCTCGCGTCCTGGGCCATCGCCTGCTTGCGTTCCTGGCGCATGTCCTGACGGTCCAGCACCACGCCGAGCGCCGCGTGCGTGTCCATCATTCCCTGGGTCGGGGTCGGGTCCGGCGCCTGAAGCTGGGCGCGCAGCCAGCCGCGCGGGTCGGCGGACGCGGCGTCCTCGGGCCGGCGGCCGAGCCCGAAACGGTTCGACGCGATGACGGTCTCGATGTCCATGGGCCTCAGATAGCATCGCCCATGACGGCCCGCAGTGACGAAGTGTCGCTCAGCCGGAAGCGTGCGGGCCGCCGGCCGACGCAGGGTGGCGCCGGCTGCGCAGGACGAGGCCGGCCGTGCCCACGCCGCAGCACAGCGCGCCGATCAGCGCCACGGCCACCGAAAGCGAG
>CAXTJP010000060.1:0-16345 GCA_964244615.1 uncultured Acetobacteraceae bacterium | reverse complement strand
GACCAGGTGCCGTAGATGTAGTTGGTGCCCCAGCGGCCGAACCAGCTGCCGTCGGCTTCCTGTTCGCGCCGAAGATAGGCGAGCGCGCGCGCCATCACCGGGTGGTCGGCCGCCATGCCGATCTGCGCCAGGAACCCGACGCAGCGGCCGGTCACGTCGGCGGTCGGCGGGTCCAGCAAGGCGCCGTGGTCGGCGAACGGGATGTGATTGAGGTAGGAGTGGGTGTTCTCCGGCTCGAACGCGCCCCAGCCGCCATCGCTGCTCTGCATGCCGACGATCCAGTCGCGGGCCCGTACGATGGCTTCTTCGTGCGCCGGGTCGCCGTTGCGGGCCAGCAGCATGCCCACCACCGCGGTGTCGTCCACGTCCGGGTAGTGGTCGTTGGCGTATTGGAACGCCCAGCCGCCGGGGGCCACATCCGGCCGGCGGACCGCCCAGTCGCCCTTCACGTCCAGGATCTGCCGCGCGGCCAGCCAGTCGCTGGCGGCTTCCACCGGCGCGCGGCCCAGCTCGCACCCGGTCTGCGCCTCGGCCATGGCGACGCCCGCCAGGGCGGTGTCCCAGATCGGCGAGACGCAGGGCTGGACGTAGGCACGCTCGCCATCGTCGACGATCAGCTTGCGGACCGAAAGCCAGGCCAGCGCCGCGTCGGGGTGCGCCGGCTCGTAGCCGAGGGCTGCGAACATCATCACGCTGTTGGCCATCGCCGGGTAGATGGCGCCCAGGCCGTCCTCGCCGTTCAGCCGCTCGGTGACGAACGCCACCGCCTGGGCGGTGGCCCGCGCCCGTGCCCCGCGCGGGAACCAGCCTTCCGTGCGCTTGAGGCCGATGTCGAGCGCCTTGAACGCGTGGCCCCACCAGCTGCGATACGGCCCGCGTATGTAGTCGCGTATGTCCGCCGCCGGCCTGGTGAACAGCTCCGGGATGTGCACGTCGTGCGGGTTGATCGCCCGCGGACGGCGCGCCATCAGCACCAGCAGCGGCACGATGACGGTGCGCGACCAGTAAGAGATCTTCGAGAGGTGGAAGAAGAACCACTCCGGCAGCAGCATGATCTCGACCGGCATGGTCGGGATCGCGTGCCAGGGCACCTCGCCGAACAAAGCGAGCTGGATGCGGGTGAACACGTTGGTGCGCTCGGCCCCGCCGGCGGCCAGGATGGCCGCACGGGCGCGCGCCATGTGCGGGGCGTCCGGGCTGTCGCCCAGGCATTTCAGCGCGAAGTAGGCCTTCACGCTGGCGGAGAGGTCGAACACGCCGCCGTGGAACAGCGGCCAGCCGCCATGCGCGCCCTGTATGTCGCGCAGATAGACCCCGATGCGGCCCTGCAACCCCGGATCGATCCGGTCAAGGTAGTGTTCGAGCAGGATGTACTCGGCCGGAATCGTCGCGTCCGCCTCGAGCTCGAAACGCCAATGGCCGTCCGCGTTCTGACGTCGCTCCAGAGCACAGGCCGCCTGCTCGATGCTGGCCTGTAACGTCTGCAGGCGGATCGTCGGGGCGGGATCGGTCAGTGTATTGGCTTGCATGCTCGTTCTTGGTTGTGGCGGCGGCTCGGGTCTTGCGTCGATACGCGACTCTGTAGGATACGCTGCCGCAACCCAGTCATGCGGTGCGGCCGCCCGGTCAGGCACCCGCCTGGATTCGCCGCGCCGCAGCAAAGCCGGACCTGATCGCACCTTCGATGGTTGCGGGCAACCCGGTATTGGTCCAATCGCCCGCGAGCACCAGGTTTGGAACCGCCGTTGTGGCAGAAGGGCGACGCTTGTGTTGCGCCGGAGTTGCGGCGAAGGTGGCACGCTTCTCTCGAATTACCCGCCACGGTGGCATCTCGGCAACAATACCGGTCGCCGCACACACTTCCGGCCAGATTGCCGCCGCCAGGCGATCGCTGTCGCGGTCAAGCAGCCGGTTGGCCGCCGACACGGTGACCGATACCACCCCCGGCTTGACGAACACCCACTCCGCCAGCCCGCCCACCACGCCCACGAACCCCGCCTCGCCGGCAGGCGCCTCCATCCTGAAATGCAGGTTCAGGATGGCCTCGTGCTCGTCCGGCACGCTCAGCCCGGGCAGCATCCCGGCCGCGGCAGGGGCCGGCACCGCCAGCACCACCGCCTCGTCCGCACCGACCGAGACGGGGTCCGGCCCGCCGAGCCCGGTCACCCGTCCGTCCTCGATCCGCAGCGCCGGGACGCGGTGGCCGGTGCGCACCGTCCCGCCCAGCGCCGTCACCCGCGCCACTCCGGGGTCGATGAAGCTTTCGGACAGACCCTCGGCCGGGAAGCAGGGCACGCAATGCGACCCGCCAAGCAGCAGCGTCTCGGCCATCACCGCCCACATCAGCCGCGCGCTGCCCTGGTCCGCCGGCGTGTTCAGCGCCGAGACCGCCAGCGGCTCGATCAGCCGCTCGTAGAGCGCGTTGTGCGGCAGCATGCCGCCGACCGTGTCGTCGTCGTCGGCACGGCGCAGCCGCAGCAGGGCGGCGAAGTCGCGCAGCCTCGCCCCGGGCACGCCCCGCCCAGGGACCAGCAGCCACCACGGCACCCGTCCGGCGTTCGGCCGCACGGTCCAGCGCTGGCCGCTGCGCACGTCGACGAAGGGGAACACCGGTGTCGCCGGGCCGCCCAGCGTGCCGCGCGCGCCGACCCGGTCCAGGTAGCCCATCGCCGCCCGGTTGCCCGAGAGCAGCAGGTGGTTGCCGTTGTCGATCCGGCAGCCGAGCTCGCGATCGAAATACGACCGGCAGCGCCCGCCGCAGGACGGCGCACCCTCGTAGACCGTCACCGGGCGCCCGGCCTCGGCCAGCTCCAGGGCGGCGGCCAGCCCGGCCAGCCCGCCGCCCACCACGTGCACCCGGCTCATCGCGGCGCGGTCGCCAGGCCGAGCGAGAACCGCAGCAGGATCAGCGCCTTTTCCCAGCCCGGCAGCGAGACGCGTTCGCGCAGCCTGGCCCAGCCGCGCCGTTCCAGCCGCGACAGCACGGCCCAGTAGGTGGCGGCCATCAGCCTGGCCGGCTTCATCGCGCGCCGGTCGCAGCGCGCCATCGCGGCGGTGGCCTTGGTGAAGTGGCTGCGCGCCGTGCGGGCGGCGCGCTCGCAGACCACGCCCAGGCGAGGGCAGGCCAGCGCCGCCGAGGGGTCGAGCGGCACGTCCGCCTCCGCCAGCCACTCGCGCGGCAGGTAGAGCCGGCCGCGCGACGCGTCCTCGTCCAGGTCGCGCAGGATGTTGGTCAGCTGCAGCGCCCGCCCCAGGTGGTGGGCCACCTCTTCGGCCGAGGGCGAGCCGTCGCCGAAGGCGCGCACCGACAGCCGGCCGACCGCGGAGGCCACCCTGTCGCAGTAGAGATCGAGGGTGGCGAAGTCGGGCGCCACGATCACCGTCTCGGCGTCGGTCTGCATGCCGTCGATCACCGCCCGGAAATCCTCGCAGCGCAGCCCGAAGCGGCGCTGCGCCAGCAGCAGGACGCGGGCCACGGCCCCCTCCGCCGCCTCGCCCTCGGCGACGCCGCGCATCAGCGCGTCGATCCGCCGGCGCCACAGGTTCAGGAAGCGGCGCTTCTGCTCGATCGGCGCCGGCTCGTCGGCGATGTCGTCCACCAGCCGGCAGAACGCGTAGATCGCGTACATCGCCGCCCGCCGGTCCGGCGGCAGGATGCGCATGCCGCGATAGAACGACGTGCCGGCCTGCCGGACGATGCGTTCCACCTCGGCCAGGTCCGCGCTCAGCGCGCCGAGCGGCGTGCTCACGCCAGATGCCGCCCGGCCGACAGCAGGCCCAGCGCCACATCCACCGGCCGCAGCTTCACCCGCGTGGCCAGCGGATCGCCGTGGCGCAGCCGCAGGGCGAGCCGGCGCGACAGGCCGACGATCACCGCCGTCTCCAGCCGCAGCCGCCGGTCGCGCACCCGGCGCGGCAGCTCGGCCGCCTCCTCAGCCAGCCGGTCGCAGGCGTCCAGCAACCGCAGCTTGACCCGGCGCAGGCCCGGCGTCTCGGCCTCGCCCGGCACCTCGCCGACGGCCGATCCTTCCTGGTCCAGCATGTCCTGCGGCAGGTAGCACCGGTCCAGCAGCCGCAGATCCTTCTTCATGTCCTGCAGATGGTTCAGCACCTGCAGCACCGCGCACAGCGCGTCGGATGGCGGCACCGTGTCGTCCGCCTCGCCATGCAGCGCCAGCACGTGCCGGCCGACCGGCATGGCAGAGAGGCGGCAATAGGCCAGCAGCTCGTCCCAGCGCGCGTAACGCGACTTGGTGGCGTCCTGCCGGAACGCCTGCAGCAGGTCCAGGCTGTGACGCGCCGCGACCCCCGTCGCGGCCAGGCTGGCGCGCAGGCCGAGCGCGGCGGGCGAGCCCGCGTCGCGCGCGCCGGTCAGCACCGCCTGCATCACGTCCAACCGCGCCAGCTTGTCGTCCGGCCCGAGCACCGGGCTGTCGGCGATGTCGTCGGCGTTGCGGGCAAAGGCGTAAAAGGCGTGCACGTGCGGGCGCAGCGCCGGGCGGATCAGCACGGAGCCGACCGGGAAGTTCTCCTGGCCGCGATCCTTGCCGGACCAGCTCTCCACGTTGGCGTCGGGGGCCAGGGCGTCGTTCATCCGTGGTACGCCCGCTGCTTCCAGACCACGCCCTGTCCACGGTAGTGGTCCAACGCGGAGCCGAGCGTCGCCGCCCCGTAGAACACCGCGATCGCCGGCAGCGCCGCCGCCCAGAGTGGGGACAGCCCGAAGCGCCGCAACGTCGGCAGGTAGGACGCGGTCATCGCCGCCCAGGCCAGCGCGCCCATCGCCCGGGATGCGCCGTGCCCGAACAGCGTCGCCCAGGGCGGTAACAGCCAGACCAGCGCCATGCCGGCCATCGTGCCCGCCAGCATCCAGGGGGAGTGGCCGAGCTGCACGTAGGCGCAGCGCGCCACCATGCGCCAGACGTCGCCCGCGGTCTCGTACGGCCGGATGCTGGCGGCCAGCCCGCTATGCCCGAGCCACACGCGGCCGAGCCGTTTGACCCGGCGCGCCAGCGTCACGTCGTCGATCAGCGCCCCGCGCATCGCCGCGAACCCGCCCACGCGCGCCAGCATCTCGGCCCGGATCAGCACGGTGCCGCCGGCGGCCGCGGCCACCAGGTTGCCGGGATCGTTCACCCAGGCGAACGGGTAGAGCAGCTGGAAGAAGAACACGAAGGCCGGCACCAGCGCCCGCTCGGCCGCGCTGCGGCAGTGCAGGGCCACCATTTCCGAGACCATGTCGAGCCGGCCGTCCTCCAGCTTGGCCACCAGGCTGGCCAGGTGGCCCGGCGCATGCTCGATGTCGGCGTCGGTCAGCAGCAGCAGGCGCGCGTGGCCGGCCGCTTCGATCCCCTGCTGCAACGCCCACAGCTTGCCGCTCCAGCCCGGCGGGTGCGCGGCCCCGCGCAGCACCGTCAGGCGCGGGTCGCGCACCAGGTCGGCGATCCCGCCGGTGCCGTCGGTGCTGAGGTCGTCCACCAGCACGACGCGCAGCTCGCCTGGGTAGTCCTGCGCCAGCAGGCTGCACAGGCACGCATGGATGCTCTCCGCCTCGTTGCGCGCCGGCACCACCACCGTCACCGGCGGCGACGGGCCGCCCGAAGTCTGCGTCAGGCTGGGCCCGCTTTGCCAGAACCGCCCGTGCCCGGTCAGCAGGTACACCCAGACCGCCAGCGACAGCGCGGCGAGCACGATCACGCGGCGCGCCCTTGTGGATGATCCCGGAACCAGGCCACCGCGTCCTCGATCGCGCGCACCGCCGGGCGGGGCGCGTAGCCGAGTTCCGCCTTCGCCCGGGCGCTGGAGAAGAACATCTTCTTGCGCGCCATCGCCAGCGTCTCGCGCGTCACGACCGGCTCCACCCCGAAGCGGGCCAGCAGCTCGCACATCAGGGCCAGCGGCACCAGCGGCGCGATCGGCAGTTTTACGCGCGGCGGCTTGCGGCCGGCCACGCGGGCCACCAGGGCGAACAGGTCGCCCAGCGAGAAATCCTCGCCGCCCAGGACGTAGCGCTCGCCCACCGCGCCGCGCTCCAGCGCCAGCGCGTGCCCTTCGGCCACGTCGTCCACGTGCACGATGTTGAGCCCGGTCTCCACGTAGGCCGGCATGCGCCCGGCTGCCGCGTCGCGTATCATCTTGCCGGTCGGCGTCGGCTTGATGTCGCGCGGCCCCACCGGGGTGGACGGGTTGACGATCACCGCCGGCACGCCCTGCTCGCGCACCAGCGCCAGCACCGCCTGCTCGGCCAGGTATTTCGAGCGCTTGTAGGCGCCGACGATCCGGTCCGGGTGAACCTCGGTGGTCTCGTCGGCCACGCTGCCGTCACCCACGAGGCCCAGGGCCGCGACCGAGCTGCAATAGACGATGCGCTCCACCCCGCGCGACTGCGCCGCCAGCAGCAGCGCCCGCGTGCCGTCCACGTTGGCGCGCATCATCGCGTCCGGGTCGGGCACCCACAGCCGGTAGTCGGCGGCCACGTGCACCAGGTAGCGGCAGCCCTCCGCCGCCCGCGCCAGGCTGGCCGGGTCGGTCAGGTCTCCCGTAGCGAGTTCGGCGTCCAGCCCTGCGACGTTGCGCCGGTCGCCGCCAGGCCGCACCAGCAGGCGCAGGGCATGGCCGCGCTCCGCCAGCACGCGCGCGACCGCCGAGCCCACGAACCCGGTGGCGCCCGTCACCAGGGTCGGGGCGTCAGGCACGGGCGGTGCCGATCGGGCGTAAATCCTTCATCGGCCCGTTCCTACCCGATCCTTCGGCTTGCGGAACCCCACAAGCCGTTCCAACTTTCCCTTCATGACCGCATGACACACTCGCGCTCGACATAGTGATGAACCGCACCCGCGACCTGCTCACGGACATCGTGACCCTCGCCCGCCTGATCCGCACCGAAGCCGACCGGCGCGCCCGGGCCCATGGCATGACCCGCGCGCAATGGACCATCCTGATCCAGCTGGAGCGCCAGCCCGGCCTTTTGCAGAAGGAACTGGCCGAGCTGCTGGAGGTGGAGCCGATCACGGTCGCCCGCCTGATCGACCGGCTGGAGGTTCGCCACATGGTCGAGCGACGCGCCGACCCCGGGGACCGGCGCTGCTGGCGCCTGCACCTGACCGCGGCGGCCCGCCCGCTGCTGGGCGAGATCGAAACCCAGCTGACCGATATCGCCGACACGCTCTGCCAGGACCTGGACGCGCCCACCCTGACCGGCGCTGCCGGCGCACTGGCCCACATGCGCGAGCGCGCCCAGGCGCAGCGTGCCGCCAGCCCGCCGAGCCCGGATGCGAGCGGGCTTGAGAACGCCTGTCGGGAGGTTGCCTGAACGATGCGGCGCGCATGAGCGACGTCGTCCGCCTGCCGACGGCCCGCGACGACACGCTGTGGGCCGTCGTCGCCTCGCTCGGCAAGACCGACCGGATTGCCGAGATCTTCCCGAACCGCACCGCTGCCCTGGCAGACCGGTCCTGGCGGGAGCAGCAGGTGCGGGCCTACGCCGCGTTCCTGCGCGGCAGCACGCAGCCGGTGCCGCGCTACAGCGTCGCGCCGATCCGGCGGACGGACCTGCCCAAGGCGTGGCGGCCGCTGCCGGCACTGGGGTTCCTGCGCGGACAGTTCGTCTAGCTGGGGGCCAGCGGGGAGGGGCGTTGTCCCTGCTTTGCTGTCGCAGCGGCATGCGAGATCTGACATCAAAGAAGGAACGGGTCTGCACAGCTTGAAGGAGCGAGCCTGCACACCTCGCCCTTCACCTCATGTCAGCCTCGACGATCGTCGGAGAGGCAGGCGCAACGCGTCAGAAACGGTCCTTCGCCGCCCGGATCACCGCCAACCGGGCCGCGTCGGGCGCGCGCAGGAACGGGTTCTCCGCCTTTTCGTCGCCGAGCCGGGACGGCACCGTCGGCCGGCTCGCCTCCCGCAGCCGGTCCACCTCCGCCGCGCGGGCCAGCAGCGCCGCGTTGTCCGGCTCCACCGTGACCGCAAACCGCGCGTTGCTCTGGGTGTATTCGTGGCCGCAGCAGACCAGCGTCTCATCCGGCAGGGCCGCCAGCCGCTGCAGCGACCCGAACATCTCGGCGGCGGTCCCCTCCAGCAGCCGGCCGCAGCCCAGCGAAAACAGCGTGTCGCCGCACAGCAGCACGGCACCCCCGGCAAAGAAGAACGCGACGTGGCCGCGCGTGTGGCCGGGCGTGTCGATGACCAGCGCCTCCGCTTCGCCGAGCCGGACATGGTCGCCGCCGGCGACCGCCGTGTCGAGCCGCGGCAGTCGACGGGCATCGGCACGCGCCCCGATCACGGGGCAGCCGTAGCGCGCGCGAACCTCGTCGGTGCCGGCCACGTGGTCGTCGTGGTGGTGCGTCAGGAAGATCGCGTCGAGCCGGCCGCCGGCGTCGCGGTCGATGGCGCGCGAGACCGCGTCCGCGTCGGCCGGGTCGACGATGCCCACGGCCCCGCTCGGGCCGTCGCGCAACAGCCAGGCATAGTTGTCGGAAAACATCGGGACCGCCTGGACGCTGACCGCCATCACCCTCACTCTCGTAGCTGCTGCGTGATAGCCTAGCATTGCGGACGGCCAGGCCGCACGTTGAGGCGCCCATGACCCATCATTCCGATCACGGCTCGGCCCCGGCCTTCTACGGCGCCCCGCTGGGGGCGGCGGCGGCCGGCATCATCGGGCGCCGGCTCGGGCGCATCTGGCCGGATCTCAGCGGGCAGAGGGTGCTCGGCCTCGGCTACCCGGCGCCGTTCCTGCCGCTCTGGACGGCACAGGCGCGCTGCGTGAACGCCACCACCTCGCACCACGCGCCGCCGTCGGGAAGCTGTGCCGCCGACGCGCTGCGGCTGCCCTTCCCCGACCTGGTGTTCGACCGCGTGCTGATCATCCACGGGGTCGAGCCGGTCGGCCAGGATGCGCGGCTGCTGCGCGAGATCTGGCGCGTGCTGAAGGATGACGGCCGCATCCTGGTGGTGGCGCCGAACCGCACCGGGCTGTGGGCGCATGCCGACAGCACGCCGTTCGGGCAGGGGCAGCCCTACTCGCGCGGCCAGCTGAGCCGGCTGCTGGCCGCCGCGATGTTCCGGGCGGAGCGCCACGACACGGCCCTGTTCGTGCCGCCGGGCGCCGCGTGGCTGCTCCGCACCGCCGGGCTGTGGGAGGCCGTGGGCCACGCGCTGATGCCGCATCTGGCGGGGGTCACCATTACCGAGGCGGTGAAGGACGCCTATGCCGGCCTGCCGGTGATGGCGCCGGCGCGCCGGCGCGTCGTGCTGTCGGAGGCCGCCTGACCCAGGCGGGAGCGCCGCGCCGGACCGGCTGGGCGGCGCTGGCGGTGATCCTGGTGGTGCTGGGCGTGCTGCAAAGGTTCGGGCGCACCGAACCCCTGTCGATCTTCGACCAGCCGTTCTATCTCGGCATCGCGCACGACCTCGTGCAGGATGGCGTGTTCACCGACGGCTTCATGTTCCCCTCGGCGGGGCCGGACGGGCGCCCACTGCCGGGCATGCGGTTCGCGCCGCTCTATCCCGGCCTGGTGGCGATGGCCTCGCGGCTGGATGGGGGCTTGCGGGCCGGCATGGATTGCGTGATGGCGACGCATGGCAACGACCCCGCCTGTCCGGCCGCCGCACCGAGCGTCCGCGGCGTGCAGTTCCTGGCCCTGTGCGGGGTGTTTTGGCTGGTCTGGTGGATGGGTGGCGCGGTCGGCGGCGTGCAGACGGGCTGGCTGGCGCTGGCGCTGGCGTTGCCGGCGGCGCCGCTGCTGCTGGCGTCGGCCGGGATGGTGATGACGGAGACGCTGTGCCTGGCGCTGTCCACCGCTGCAACCGCCGCCGCGATGGCCGCGGCGGCGGCCCGCTCGACCCGCTGGGCGGCGGCGGCCGGCATCCTGCTGGGCCTGGCGGTGCTGACGCGGCCGGCGTTCCTCTACCTGCTGCCGGCGAGCCTGGCGGGCCTTCTCCTGCCCGGCGGCTGGCGCCGGTGGCGAGAGGCCGCCGCCTATGCGCTGGCGGCGTGCGTCGTGCTGGCGCCCTGGCTGTTGCGCAACTGGCTGGTCATGCAGCAACTCGCGCTGACGCGATATTACGGCAGCCACACGCTGGTGCAGCGCATCGCGTTCGACACCATGACATGGCGGGAATACGGCCTGGCCTACCTGTGCTGGCTGCCGGACGGGCGCGGCATGGAGGAGGCGCTGGCCGGCGCGCAAGCCTGCGACCGGTTCGGCTGGGACGCGCCGAACTCGTTCTACGTGCTCGGTCTGCGGCACATGCTGCCGCAGACGCTGGCCGCGTCGGGCGGCTACGCGCACCATCTGAGCTACCTGCTGCACACCTACATCTTTCCCCATCCGCTGACCCACGCGCTGGTCTCGATCCCGCTGGCCCTGCGCGGCGCCTACGTGGCGCATTGGTGGGGGCTGGCGCTGCTGCCAGTGGCGCTCGGCCGCACGGTGTGGGCGATCCGCCGCCGGGCGGCCCCGGGACCCGCCGCACCCTTCCTGGTGCTGGCCCTGCCGGCATGGTTCATGCTGGCCTTCAACGCCGCCGTCGCCGTCAACCAGGTGCGCTACAACCTGATGCTGGTGCCGGTATATGCGGTGAGCGGGGCCATGGGCGGCGCGTGGCTGTGGCGGAGGTATGGTTGGTCGAAGGCTTGGCTCAGTCGGGCGGCATGACCCTGTCCGACCTGGACGGATCGCCCGCACCGATGCGCTGCACGCCTGGCGGTGCGTCCGCGACGACCTTCGAAGCGGGCGGCACGATTCGCACGCTGGACCTGTTCGCCGCGTTCTGGCGCGACGAGGCGCCGGCGATGGACTGGCTGCGGCACTTCCTGTGCGACCCGGCGACGGACGCGCTGGTCGAGCGGCTCGCCAACCCGCCGGAGGATGCGGACGAGGAGGACGAGATCCTGTACTCGCGGTCCCAGCTGGCTACGCTGGGCAGCGAGATTATTGATGGGCCGTGAAAGAAAGGCCTTCTTTTCTGAAGAAAAGAAGCAAAAGACTTTTGGTCATGCTGTCGCGGAGGTTTCTGCAATACCCGACCAATAACCAGAATTTTTTGGTCCTTTTCAAAAAGGACTGTTTACTTTTCTAGCATTGGCCCGAGCGGCCGGCCTCCGAAGACGTGGACGTGGAAGTGCGGCACCTCCTGGTGCGCGTGGCCGCCCATGTTGGCCAGGATGCGGTAGCCCGGCTCCTCGAGCCCCAGTTCGCGGGCGACGCGGGCGACCGCCGCGAAAAACCCGGCCACCGTTTCGGGCGGCGCGGTCGCGAAATCGGCCAGCGAGACGTAGGGCGCCTTGGGGATGACCAGCACGTGCACCGGCGCCTGCGGGGCGATGTCGTGAAAGGCCAGCGCGAACGCGTCCTCGTAGACTTTGCGGCAGGGAATCTCGCCGCGCAGGATACGGGCGAAGACGTTCTGGGGATCGTAGGGGCCGAGGCCGGGGACGGGCATGCGGGTCCTCATGGAATCTTGGTGGTTCGGGCTCTGGCGACCAGCTTGCGGCGGGCGGCCTTCTCGGCGATCCCGGAGACGCCTTCCCGACGCTCCAGCTCGGCCCAGACCTCGGCTGGGTGGGTGTCGGCCGACACCCACAGCAGCAGCAGGTGGTAGAGCACGTCGGCGCTCTCGGCCACCAGCGCCTCCCTGTTGCCGGCCACCGCCTCGATCAGGCACTCGACCGCCTCCTCGCCGAATTTCTGCGCCACCTTGGCGGTGCCGCGGGAGAGCAGCCGGGCGGAATGGCTGACGGTGGGGCTCGCGTTGCGCCGGGACTGCACGACACTCCAGAGGCGGTCGAGCACCTGGGACGATGCGCCGCCCGAGAGCACCGCCCTGGCCTTGGGCGCGCGCGTCTTCACCGCTTTCCTGGCGGGAGTCTTGGCTTCCTTGGCTGGCTTTTTCGCCACGCGGCGTGGTCTCCCGGACGGTCACAGGGGATCGGTCAAGCCCGTCGGCTTGCCACTTTATCGGGGCGTGCCGCAATGGCGGCGGCCGCTCAGCCCGAAAGGCGAACCGGCAGGCCCGCCGCCGCCAGGGCGCGCTTGACCTGTGGCACGGTGAAAGTGCCGAAATGGAACACGCTGGCGGCGAGCAGGCCGGTGGCGCCGGCTTGGGCGCCCTGCACGAAATGCTCCATCTCGCCCACGCCGCCCGAGGCCACGACCGGCAGGCGGGTGGCGGCGCAGACCGCGCGCAGCAACGCGGTGTCGAAACCGGAGCGCGTGCCGTCGCGGTCCATGCTGGTCAGCAGGATCTCGCCGGCGCCGAGCGATTCGAGCTGGCGGCACCAGGCCACGGCGTCCAGGCCCGTGGGGGTGCGGCCGCCATGGGTGAACACCTCCCAGCGGTCCGGCCCGGTGGCCCGCGCGTCGACAGCGGCGACCACGCACTGGCTGCCGAAGCGCTCGGCGGCTTCGGCGACGAGGCCGGGCCGCGCGACGGCGGCGGAGTTGATGCCGCATTTGTCGGCCCCGGCCAGCAGCAGGCGACGCATGTCCTCGGTGGAGCGTATGCCGCCGCCGACGGTGAACGGCAGGAAGATGCGCTCGGCGGTGCGGCTGACCACGTCGAGGATGGTGTCGCGCCGCTCGTGGCTGGCGGTGATGTCGAGGAAGGTGAGCTCGTCCGCGCCGGCCGCGTCGTAGATCGCCGCCTGTTCCACCGGGTCGCCGGCGTCGCGCAGGTCGACGAAGTTCACGCCCTTGACGACGCGCCCGTCCTTGACGTCCAGGCAGGGGATCACGCGCAGTTTCAGCACCGGTTCATTCGCCGAGGGAGCGGCTGAGCGTGGGCGAGCTCGGGGCGCGGTGCGGCTCGGGCGGCCGGGACGCCAGCATGTAGTCGCGCGTGAGCGGCACGGCGGATTGGTGGCGGGCCAGCTGCAGCTGCCAGACCATGTGGTTGAGGTGGCGGAACGAGTACTCGCTGCCGGCCAGATAGAGGTCGAACAGGCGGGTGAAGCGCGTGTCGTACAGGGCGGCGATGGCGTCGCGGTTGGCGTCGAAACGCCGGCGCCAGTGGCGGATGGTCTCGGCGTAGTGCAGCCGCAGGATCTCGACATCGGTGGCGACGAGCTTTTCGCGTTCGGCCGCGCGGAACACCTCGGACAGGGCTGGGGAGTAGCCGCCGGGGAAGATGTGGCGGGTGATCCAGGGGTTGGTGACCGACGGGCCGTCGCTGCGGCCGATGGCGTGGATCAGGGCGATGCCGTCCGGCGTCAGCAGGGCGCGCAGGGCGCGGAAATACTCGGCGTAGTGGGTGACGCCGACATGCTCGAACATGCCCACCGAGACGATGCGGTCGTAGGTGCCGCGTACGGTGCGGAAATCCTGCAGCTCGAAGGTGACGCGGTCCGACAGGCCGGCGCAAGCGGCCCGCGCGCGGGCTTCGCCCAGCTGTTCGGTAGACAGCGTGATGCCGGTGACGCGCGCGCCGTAATCCTGGGCGAGCGTGATGGCCATGCCGCCCCAGCCTGAGCCGATGTCGAGCACGTGCAGGCCGGGGCGGGTGAGGCAGAGTTTCTGGGCGATGTGCCGCTTCTTCTCGGCCTGCGCCTCCTCCAGCGTCTCGTCGCCGCGGGCGAAATACGCGCAGGAATACTGGCGGTCGCGGTCCAGGAACAGCGAGTAGAGCCGCCCGTTCAGGTCGTAGTGGTGGGCGACGTTGCGGCGGGCCCGGGGCAGCGGGTTGTACTGCGAGACCGTGCGCAAGGCGCGGGCGATGGCCCGACGCAGGGCGAGGCCGGGATGGCGGCCGCCGGCTTCGAGGTTGCCGAACAGCAGGTCGAGTATGTCCTCCAGCCTGCAATCGAGCGGTTCGAGGTCGCCGCTGACATAGGCCTCGCCGAACACCAGGGCCGGGTTGGTGAGCAGGCCTCGCACGGTCGTCCAACTGGCGATGCTGGCGCCCGCGACGGGCGCGCCGCCCGGGCCGTAGGACGCGATCCGGCCGTCCGGAAAGCGCACGGTCAGGCGGCCGACGGTGACGAAGCGGGTGAGGATGGCGTGCAGGAGGGAGCGCATCGGCAGTGGGACCCGCTTCAGGTGGTGTGTTCCTAACGCGGGCCGGGGGGTTCGGCTACCGTGCGCGTCGGCGCGACCCGTCCGACGCATCAGTCAGGAGACGACTAGATGAGCGTTCTCTCGTCCGCAAAGGCCATCAGCTTCATCGTCACCCGCGACCGTGCGCGGGCAAAGGCCTTCTACGGCGATACCCTAGGCTTTGCCCTGACGGAGGAGACCGACTTCGCGGTCGTGTTCGACCTGAACGGGACCATGCTCAGGATTCCGACCGTGGCCGACCATTCGGCCCAGGCGCACACGGTGCTGGGCTGGGAGGTGCCGGACATAACAGAGACCGTGCGAGCGCTGCGCGACAGAGGCGTGGCGTTCATCGTCTACGAGGGCTTCGGCCAGGACGGGCTGGGGGTCTGGATCGCGCCGGGGGGCACCAGGATCGCCTGGTTCAAGGACCCCGACGGCAACGTACTCAGCCTGACACAGTTCTAGGACGCCAGGGGAGGGCGCCTTGCCCTCAGGCGATGTCCGGCTGCTCGTCGTCCTGGCCGAACACCGGCACCGGCTCCTGCGCCGCCTCCTCCTCGTCCGCCGCCTGGCCGACCGCTTCGCCGCGCGCCTGCTTCTCGGCTTCCTCGGTGCTGCGCGCCACGTTGGCGATCACGTCGATCGTCACTTCGGGGTGCAGGCTGACATGCACCTTCGTCAGCCCCAGGGTCTTGATCGGATGCATCAGGATGACCTGGCTGCGGCTGATGGTCAGGCCGCTGGCGGCGCAGGCATCGGCGATGTCGCGGTTGCTGACGCTGCCGTACAGACCGCCGGAATCGCCGGCCTGGCGGATGATCACCACCTTGAGCCCGCCGACGCGTTCGGCCAGACGCTCGGCCTCCTCGCGGCGCTTGATGTTCTGCGCCTCGAGCTGGGCGCGCTGTTCCTGGAAGCGTTCCAGGTTCGCCTTGTTGGCGCGTATCGCCCGCTTGCCGGGCAACAGGAAGTTGCGGGCGTAGCCGGGCTTGACGCGGACGAGGTCGCCCATCTGGCCGAGCTTCTCGACGCGCTGGAGGAGGATCAGTTCTACCTGTGCCATGTCAGAAACTCACTCAGGCGACGATGTAGGGGAGCAGCGCCAGGAAGCGGGCGCGCTTGATGGCCTGGGCCAGCTCGCGCTGCTTCTTGGCCGAGACCGCGGTGATGCGGGAGGGCACGATCTTGCCGCGCTCGGAGAGGAACCGGCTGAGCAGGCGCACGTCCTTGTAGTCGATCTTCGGCGCGTTCGGGCCGCTGAACGGGCAGCTCTTGCGGCGGCGGAAGAACGGGCGGCGGGCGCCGACGGCGGCGCGGCGGGCGGCGACGTTGACTTCTGAAGTGTCGGACATGGCGACCTAGAGTGCCTTCTCAAACGTGGTGTGGTGAGTCGGATGGCGTGCGATGCGGAGCAGCGGAGCGGAGCGGCCGTCTGGGGCCGTGAGCACAGGAGCGCACGCAGCGTGCGTCAGCCGGCCGCCGCGGCGCGTTTGCGAAGGCACTCTACTCCTCGCCCGGCTCGTTGAGGTCCCGCGCCCGGAACTCCTCGCGGTCGTCGTAGCCGCGCTTGCGTCCGCTCTCGAAACGGCCGGCGGGCTTGGGTCCGCGGAAGCTGCGCTCGCGGTCGTCGGATTTGCGGGCCAGGATGGCGGACGGGTTCTCGTCGATCGCCTCCACGCGTATGGTCATGAACCGCAGCACGTCCTCGTTCAGGCCGAGCTGTCGCTCGATCTCCTTCACCGAGGCCGGCGGGGCGTCCAGGCCCAGCAGCATGTAGTGGCCCTTGCGGTTCTTCTTGATCCGGTAGGACAGCGAGCGCAGGCCCCAGTATTCGCGCTTCTGGATGGTGCCGCCATCGGTCTCGAGCTGGGCGGCGATCCCGTCGGCCACCGCTTCGACCTGCTGTTGCGTCACGTCGTTCCGCGCAATGAGCACGGTTTCGTATAATGGCATCTATGGTCCCTATGGCTGGTGGCCCATAAGCGGGCATAGCCAGAGCACGCCGATGCTCTGGCAGGGAGCGACGGCTTTAAGCAGGGCGGCGTGCGGAAGGCAAGGGCGCCCACCGCGCAGGTCCCTGTTCAGCCCCCGGGCGGCACCGTGACGCAGGCCTGGGCCTGGGCGGAAAGCGCGCCGCACGCGGCCGCGGCCGCTTGGGCGGACAGGCCCAGCAGGCGGGCGCGGTACAGCACGTGGCCGCCGAACGGGCTGGTGGTGCCGAGCATGGCCTGCGCGCCGCCCAGCTGCTGCGGCGCCAGCGAGCGCACGCTCTCGACGGTGCGCCGCGCCAGGTCGGGGCTGGCAAAGGC
>CAXTJP010000059.1:0-16861 GCA_964244615.1 uncultured Acetobacteraceae bacterium | reverse complement strand
CTGACCTTCGTGCGCGTCTATGCCGGCACGCTGAAGCAGGGCGACATGGTGCAGAACACCACCAAGGACCACCGCGAGCGCATCGGCCGGATGTTCCAGATGCACGCCGACAAGCGCCAGGAGATCAAGGAGGTATTCGCCGGCGACATCGCCGCCTTCGTGGGCCTGAAAGACACCGGCACCGGGGACACGCTGGCGTCCAGCGACGACCCGGTGATCCTGGAGCGCATGGCGTTCCCGGTGCCGGTCATCGACATCAGCGTCGAGCCCAAGACCAAGGACGGCGTCGAGAAGATGACGCTCGGCCTGCAGAAGCTGGCCGGCGAGGACCCGAGCCTGCGGTTGAAGACCGACCAGGAGACCGGCCAGACCATCCTGTCCGGCATGGGCGAGCTGCATCTTGAGATCATCATCGACCGCCTGCGACGCGAGTACGGCGTGGACGCCAACGTGGGCGCCCCGCAGGTCGCGTATCGCGAGACGATCAGCAAGACGCACACCGAGACCTACACCCACAAGAAGCAGTCCGGCGGATCTGGCCAGTACGCCGAGGTGAAGATCGTCTTCGCGCCGCTCGAGCGGAATACCGGCATCGAGTTCGAGAACAAGGTGGTCGGCGGCACGGTGCCGAAGGAGTACATCCCGGCGGTCGAGAAGGGCATCAAGGTCCAGGCCGATACCGGCGTGCTGGCCGGCTTCCCGACGGTGGATTTCCGATACACGCTGATCGACGGCAAGTACCACGACGTGGACAGCTCGGCGCTCGCCTTCGAGATCGCGGCCAAGGCGTGCTTCCGCGAGGGCATGAAGAAGGCCGGCCCGGTGATCCTGGAGCCGATCATGGACGTGGAGTGCACCACGCCGAACGACCACGTGGGCGACGTGGTGGGCGACCTGAACCGTCGCCGCGGCATGATCCAGAACCAGGAGAGCTCGGGCTCGACGGTGATCGTGCGGGCGCATGTGCCGCTGAAGGAGATGTTCGGCTACATCTCCCACCTGCGGTCGATGACCAAGGGGCGTGCCTCGTTCACCATGCAGTTCCACCACTACGACCCCGTACCGCGCAACGTGGCCGACGAGATCATGGCCAAGAGCGCCTGAGCAGCCGCGAGCCGGGGAGGGCGGTTGCCCTTCCCGGCCATCTACGCAGGTGAGGCAGGGGGCGTGCCGACCGTGGCGGCGGCGCCGAATGCCGCCGCGATCACCACGCCGATCCCGACCCATTGCGACGCCGACAGCCGCTCGTGCAGCAGCGTGAGTCCCATGAACGCGCCAAGTGCCGGCTCCAGGCTGGTCAGCGTTCCGTAAACCCGCGCCGGCAGCCGGGTCAGCGCCACCATTTCCAGCGAGAACGGCAGGGCGCTTGAGAATACGCCGACGCCGATGGCGGCCATCAGGACCGACGGCTTGAACAGAGCAGGGCCGGCATAGGCCCAGCCGACAGGCGCGATCAGCAGCGCGCCGACCGCCAGGCCGACGGCGGTGGTCTGCGAGCCTAGCGCGTTCCCTGTCTTCTGACCGAACACGATGTAGAGCGCCCAGCAGGATGCGGCCGAGAGCGCCCAGAGCACGCCTGCGGGGTCGAGCGCGTGCCGGCTGTGCAACGGCGAGAGCAGCAGCAGGCCCAACACCGCGAGGCCGATCCAGGCGAAGTCGGCGGCCCGCCGAGACGAGACCGTGGCCAGCACGAGCGGTCCGGTAAACTCGAGCGCCACCGCGATGCCGAGCGGGATGGTGCTGATTGCCATGTAGAACGACAGGTTCATCGCCCCGAGCGCCGCGCCGTAGCCGATCAGCGCGGGTGCGTGACCCCTCGTCGGCCTGAGACGCCAGGGACGCAGGACCACGCCGAGGATGATAGCGCCGACGCAGAGGCGTAGGGCGGTGGTGCCCTGTGCGCCGACCGTTTTGAACATGTCCTTGGCCAGGGTGGCGCCGTACTGGATGGAGATCATGGCGGCCAGGAGCGCGCCGATGGACAGGGTGAGGGGTGTCATGCGGGCGTTCATGAAGGAAGCAGTCCTTTTTTGAAAAAAAGGACCAAAAAACTTCTGTTCTTAATGATGTTCAACGAATTCTGTAATCATGGAGCGGGCGACCTCGACAGCCAAAGGAGCAAGAGAAGATGCGCCTACTTTCTTACAAAAGTTCCAAAAGCGCGAGGACTCTGCCCCGCCGGCAACGTACCCACGACCTGAAGCGACGCCACGTCGATGATGCTCACCGTGTTGCTGTCCCAGTTGGCCACGTAGAGCCTGCTGCCGTCCGGCGAGGCCTGCACGCCTTCGGGGTAGTCGCCGACCGGTATGGTCGCGAGCACGCGCAGGTCGGCGAGGTCGAACGCGGTGACCGTGCTGGCCAGCTCGTTGGTGACGAAGCCGCGCCCGCCGGCCAGGGCCACCACGTAGGGGCGGCGGCCGACTTTGACCCGGCCCACCAGCCGCCCGGCGGCCAGGTCCACCACGCTGACCGTGCCGCCCTCGACGTCGGCCGTGTAGGCGCGACGCCCCGCTGGGTCGACCGCCACCCCGAACGGGTGCGCCCCCACCGGAACCCGCGCCCGCTCGGCCAGGGTGGCGGTGTCGATGACCGAAATCGCGTCCGACAGCCGGTCCGCCACCACCAGCGTGCGTCCGTCCGGGCTGACCGCCACGCCGGAGGGCGACCGGCCCACCGTGACCCGGTTCGTCACCCGGCCGTTCGAGGGGTCGATCACCAGCAGCTGGTCGCTGTACCAGTCCGCCACGTAGAGCGGCGAGCCGCTCGGGTGCACCGCGATGCCCAGCGGCCCGCCCGGTGCCGCGATGCGCGCCACCACGCGTCGCGCAGCCGTGTCGATCACGCTCACCGCCTGCGCCGAGGGGCTGGTGACGTAGGCGCGGGTGCCGTCGCGCGACATGGCGATGCCGGCGGGCTTGCCGCCCACCGGGATGGTGGCGGACACCCGGCCGGTCGCCAGGTCCAGCACGGTCACGCAGTCGCCGTCCTGGTCGGTGATGAAAGCCTCCGCCGCCCTGGCGGGTGCCGAGAGGAGCGCGGCCAGGACGAGGGCGGGGACGAGCCTCAGTGGCCGGACCCGAATTTCGTGCGCAGCCCGTCCAACGCCGGCTGGCAGAACCCGGTCACCGCGCGCACCGCCGCCGCCTCGTTCAGCTCGGGCGGCGGGTCGTTGTTGGGAAAGCCGCGATAGAAGGCCGAGCGCCACTCGACCCGGCTGCCCTGCGGGGTCGCCGTCACGCTAAGATGGGCCGAAAAATCGGCCACCGGCAGCACCTTCACGTCGACATGCGGCAGGAAGGTGCCGTAGGTGAACTTGCCGGCGTCGTAGTCGCTCAGCTCCTCGGCGGTCCAGGCGCCGCCGCTCTTCAGCGTCACGTCGCGCTTGGCGGTGTCAGGGTCGTTGCCGCCGGCGCCGGTCACGCGCGCCACCGCCGGCACCCAGGACAGGTCGTGGAAGTTGCCGATCACCGCCCACACCTTGGCCGGCGGTGCGGCCACGTCCACCGACAGCTCGAGCTTCTGCCGCGTGGGACCGTGCGCCCAGGCGCTTGCACACAGGCCGGCCGTCAGGCCGGCTACCAAAAACAGCCGCATAACCATCTCTCCAGAGAAGCCGGATACAAGAGTCAGTTCGTGGGCGGTCCGGCTTCGAGCCGCGCCTTCAGCCCGTCCAGCGCCGGCTGCGTCATGGCCGCGACCGCGCGTATGGCCGCCGCCTCGTTCAGTTCCGGCGGCGGGCCGAAATTCGGGTAGCCGCGATAGAACGCGCTGCGCCACTCCACACGCGAGCCGCCATCGGGCAGCGGCAGGACCACCAGGATGGAGGAGTAGTTGGTCACCGGCAGAACGTGCACGTCCACATGCGGCAGGAAGGTGGCATAGGTGAAACTCTGCGGCTCGTAGCGCACGAGCTCCTCGTCCGGCAGCACGCCGCCTCGCTTCAGCGTCACAATCCGCGTGGCGTCCGGCGTGTCGCCGCCCTGGGCCTTGGTGCCCGCCACCACGCCGTCCCAGGACAGGTCGCCGAAATGCCCGATCACCGCCCAGACCTTCGCGGGCGGCGCCGCGATGTGGACGGAGGCCACGTACTTGACCCGTTGCGCGTCGTGCGCCGCCGCGCCGGCCGGCAGCAATGCCGCCAGCGCCGCAATCAGGGTTCGGTCGAGCAGCATCATCGTCACTCCATACCCGTGGTCCGGACCGCCATGGCGGCAAGGCATCGATCTGCCGGGTCCACGACACCGCCGCAAGACCCGGGGCGAAACCGCGCCCGACAGCGTCACCGTCCCGCCTCACAGGAAATCCCGCAGCAGCGGCACCAGCGGCTTGTCGGCGGCCGGCATCTCGTACTCGGTCAGCCGGTCCGGGCGCACCCAGGCCAGCGCCTGTCCTTCCAGCGGGGTGACGAAACCCTGCCAGCGCCGGCACAGGAACAGCGGCATCAGCAGGTGGAACCGCTCGTAGCCGTGACTGGCAAAGGCGAACGGGGCGAGGCACGCCTCGGTCACGTCGATGCCGAGCTCCTCGCGCAGCTCGCGTATCAGCGCCGCCTCGGGCGTCTCGCCGGGGTTGAGCTTGCCGCCGGGAAACTCCCAAAGCCCGGCCATCTTCTTGCCTTCCGGCCGTCGGGCCAGCAGCACCCTGCCGTCCACGTCGATCAGCGCGCAGGCGGCCACCAGCAGCAGCGGCTTCTGGCCGCCGACGCTCGCATCGCCCTCGACGTGGCCGAAGATGTCGTCACGCAGCGCCTCGAACACCCGCACCGGCGTCTCGGCCGCGCGCGCCAGGAAAGCCTCGCTGGACTGGCCCACCTCCCGGAATCCCAGGCGGCGCAGCACGGCGGCGCTCGCCGGGTTGTCGATCGACACCTGGGCGCGCACCCGGTCCAGCTTGAGGTTGGCCAGCGCCCATCGCACCACCCGGTCCGCCGCCTCGCCGGCCACCCCATGGCCCCAGAACCGCTCGCCGACCCAGTAGCCGAGATGGCCGGTGCGCGTGCCCGGCTCCAGCCGAAGCCCGACGCAGCCGATCACCATCTCGGCGCCGTCCTCCGTCCCGGTGATGGCGAGGTGATAGGCGGTGCCCTCGCGTCGCTGCACGATGGTGGACGCGATCCACTCGTCGGTCAGCGCGCGCGGGTACGGGTAGGGCAGGCGGGAGAGCATGCGCACCACCGGCCAGGTATTGACCAGGCGGTGGATCGCCTCGGCATCCGCCGGCACCGGCGGCCTCAGCCTCAGCCGCTCGGTGACCAGCGGCTCGAAGGGATCGGTTGTCGGCACTTAGCTCCGGTAGCTGCCGTTGATGTCGATGTAGCCATGCGTCAGGTCGCAGGTCCAGGCGGTGCCCTGGCCATCGCCGAGTCCCAGGTCGATGGCGATCTCGATCTCGCGGCCCCGCATGTGCGCCACCACCGGCGCCTCGTCGTAGCCCGCCACCACGGTGCCGTCCCGCGCCATCCACACCCCGCCGATGGCGATCGACAGACGGTCCCGGTCGGCCGGCTCGCCGGCGCGGCCCACCGCCATGACGATCCGGCCCCAATTGGCGTCCTCGCCGGCAATGGCGGTCTTGACCAGCGGCGAGTTGGCCACCGCCAGCGCCACGCGCTGCGCCGAGCGGTCGTCCACCGCGCCGGCGACGTCGATGCGCACCAGTTTCTGCGCGCCCTCGCCGTCGCGCACCACCATCAGGGCCAGGTCCAGCAGCACCTCGTCTAGCGCGCGGGCGAAGTCGCCGGTGTCGGCCCCGGGCGCGTTGCCGGCGCGGCCGGTGGCAAAGGCCAGCACCGTGTCGCTGGTGGAGGTGTCGGCGTCGACGGTGATGCGGTTGAAGCTGCGCTCGACGCCCGCAGCCAGCAGCGCCTGCAGCGCGGGCGCGTTGAGGGCCGCGTCGGTGAACACGAAGCAGAGCATGGTCGCCATGTCGGGCGCGATCATGCCGCTGCCCTTGGCGATGCCGGTGACGCGCACCGGCGCGCCGCCCAGGACGGCATCGCGTGTGGCGGCCTTGGGAAAGGTGTCGGTGGTCATCATGCCGCGTGCGGCGTCGGCCAGCCCCTGGTCGCTCAGCCGCGCCGCGAGCCCGGGCAGGGCGGCGGTGATGCGCTCATGCGGCAGCATCTGGCCGATCACGCCGGTCGAGGCGAGGAACACCGCTTCGGGCGCGCAGCCCAGCAGGGCGGCGGCAGCGTCCGCGGTCGCCCGCGTCGCCAGGCGTCCGGCCCGGCCGGTGAAGACGTTGGCATTGCCGGCGTTGACGACCAGCGCTCGCGCGCTGCCGCCCGGCAGCGCCGTCCGGCACCAATCCACCGGCGCGCCCGGGCATTTGTTGCGGGTGAACACGCCGGCGACCGTGGTGCCGGCGCAGAACTCGGCCAGGAACAGGTCGGTGCGCCCGGCGTAGCGTATGCCCGCCTCGCCGGCGGCGAGCCGAACGCCCCCCACCGGCGCCAGCGCCGGCAGGGCCACGGCCAGCGGCGAGGGGGGAGAAAGGGCCGCCATGCCGACGCGACCGGGTCCGGGCGGCCTACTTCTTGGCGGACGCCGCCGGCGGCGTCGCGGCGCCGGGCTTGAGCGGCTTTCCGTCCGGCCCGTACTGGACGATCTTCACGCCCGCACGCGCCTGGGCCGCCAGCGTCTGCGCGTCCTGGCGCAGCAGGCTCTGGCGTATGTCGTCATGCACCGCATCGTATTTCGGCGGCTGCGAGATGCTGGTGTCCAGCACCTGGATAACGTGCCAGCCGTAGCGCGTGTGCACCGGCGTCTGGGTGTACTCGCCCTTCTTCAGCTTGAAGGCGGCGTCGGAGAACTCCGGCAGCATGTCGGCTTTCTTGAAGGTGCCGAGGTCGCCGCCCTGGGCGCTGGCCGGGTCCTTCGTGTCGCTGTACTTCTTGACCAGGTCCTCGAACTTGGCGCCGCCCTGCAGCTGCTTGATCACGTCCTTCGCCTTGGCTTCGCTGTCCACCAGGATGTGGCGGGCGTGCACTTCGGGCTCGCCGGGCTTGCTGGCATATTGCTTGTCGTACTCCGCCTTGATCGCTTCCTCGCTGACCATCGGCAGCACCGTCTTGACCAGCAGCGCGCGCTGCAGCACCTCGTCGGCGGCGTTCTGCATCTGGCGCGCCACGGCCGGGTCGCGGTCCAGCCCCTGCTTGCGGGCCATCACCTGCAGCGCGCGGCCGGAGACGAGGTTGTCCATCGCGGCGGCGAACAGCTTCTCCTGCCCGACCTGCGCGCGCTGCTCGGCCGGCACATGCGTCTCGACCCAGGCGGAGATGTCCGACAGCCGGATCGGGTCGTTGTTGACGGTCGCGATGACCGGGTTCGGCGTCGTTGCCGCGGCGGTGGCCGGAGCGGTCGTCTTGGTCGCCGGGGCGGTCGCCTTGGGCGCCTGGGCGTAGGCTGCGGTGGACAGCATGGCCGCAGTCAGGGCCGTGGTCAGGATCGGGGCGCGCATGGGAACCTCATGAGGAAGCGGCCGCCTTATGCGCGAAACGGAACGGGGCGGCAATCGCGGCCGGGGTGAAATTAAGGCAACGCCCGCAAGGCCCGCAGACCCGTGTCGACGCCCTCAGGCGATCGTCCGCCCCTACAGGAACCGGGCCAGCCGCACCGCGGTGTGGCCGCGGCTCGGCCGCAGGCTGGGCATCACCAGCAGGCAGTCGTCATGCGGCGTCCTCACCTCCTGTGTCCCGTCCATGGCAATGAGCGTGTCGCGCCGGGCCACCACCTCGCCGCCGCGAAACTCCCGAACGAAGCTGAACCCGCCCGAGCAGGCGGTGATCGCCATCGTCACTTCGGCGTAGCGCGTGCCCGGCGCGCCGTCCTGGGCCGGATCGCGCGCCTGCAGGCCGGTGGCGGAAAGCACGCCGGCGATGGCGGTCTCCATCGTCGCCACGGTGTCCCGCCGCCAGTGCTGGCCAGCCTCCACCAGCACCGCCATCGGGCCGCCCTCGGGCTGCACGAACGGGGCGAAATCGATCAGCCGGCGGCCGCTCGCGTGGCCGTGATCGGCCACGATCAGGCACGGCGTGCCGATCGACGCGGCCAGGGCGCGGCCGCGCTGCGTCGGGCCGCTCAGGATCAGCGGCTCGGACGGCCACAGCATGGAATGCAGGTCCAGCAGCACGTCCGCCCGCTCGATGACCGGGCGTATGGCGCGGGCACGGGCGAGCTCGACGGAGCTGCGCGCGCCGTCCAGCACGTCGCGGTCCCAGAGCCGGTTCATGTCCTCGTCTACGTAGCGCGAGGCGGTCGGCTGGGCCGGATCGAACGCGTCGAACGCCGCCAGGTTGACGAAGCCCACCGTCAAAGTGCCCCGCCACGGGTGTGGTGTCGCGCGCAGCAGCCGGTCCAGCGCCACCGCCCCGGCGATCTCGTTGCCGTGCACCAGCGCCGTGATCACCACGTGCGGGCCGGGCTGTCCGGACGCGAACCGCCAGAAGCCGGGCAGGCCGTCGTTGCCGCCTCGCCACGGGCCGAGATCCGGGGCGGCGATTTCGATGTCGAAGGCCGGCAGCCTGTGGCCCGGAAGCGGCGGCACCGCGGCAGGCGGCGCCCGTCCGCTTTCGCCTTCGCTCCCGGCCTGTGCTGTCGCGTCCATCGCGACGATCCTATACACGCGGCACGCGAGGGCAATCGTCCGCAGCGCGCGGCGCCGCGCCCTCCGGCATCAGCGCTGCAGCACGTCCAGCCGGTAGCTCTCGTGCTGCCTGTGCAGCGTCTGCCGCAGCGCCGCGGCGCCGGCCTCGATGAACGCCGTCGCGGCCTGCTGCCCGGTGGTCGGCGTATCGGTCTGCCCGGTCCAGTTGACCAGCACGACCGCGGCACCCTGGCCAGTGCTGCCCAGCACGAGCCGCGCCAGGCCCGCGATGTCCTCGCGATCGAGGAAATACAGCACCTCGGACAGCACGACCAGGTCGAACGCCCCGGGCGGCCAGTCCTGCGGCACCTGCGCCCGGCGTATCTCCACCGCGGGGGCCAGGTCGGCGCAGCGCTCCCTGGCGCGGCGCACCGCCTCGGGCGCCACGTCGAGGCCCAGCAGCGCGTCGCAGCGCCCGGCCAGCAGACGCGTCTGCACCCCGATGGAACAGCCGACCTCCAGCCCGCGCCGGAAACGCTCCCTCGGCAGCGCCGCCAGCGTCTCGGCGTATTTCGCGGCCTCGTAGGGGCTGCCGGCGAAGTCCCACGGATCGTCGGCCCGGTCGTAGATGCGGTCGAACACGCTCTGGCCCCAGGAGGGCTGGTCGCCGCCGCTCACGCCGGCAGCGTCCGCGTCATGAACCAGGCGGCGGCCTCGGTCAGCGTCTCGTCCGGCGCCGGCTGGCGCAGATAGGTCGCGAGGTCGCGCATCAGCGCCTCGGCCGGGTGGCCCTGCATGAAGGCGGACAGGCCGAGGCTGCGCTGCGCCAGGCGCAGCACGTCGAGCGCCGCCTGCTCGACGGCGATGCGCGACAGGTTGACGCCGGCGGCCACGTCGCCCGCCGCTCGGCCGCCCGATTCGGCGAGGCCTGCGGCGTAGCGCACCCACATCAGCGCGGTCTGCTGCGCCACCAGCATCTGCCCGACGCGCGTCTGCTGATGCGGGCTGCCGGCGCGTCCCCGATCGGTCAGCTCGCGGCGCACGTGGCCGACCAGCGCCTCCACCCCGCCCAGCGTCACCGCCGAAGTGCGCCAGGCACCCGCCGAGAACTCCGGCTGCCGCAGGTAGTCGCCGGGCTGCCCGATCACGTCGGCCGGCAGCCCGGTCAGGTCCACCGCGCCGGTCACCGCCGACCGCATGCCGCCCAGCCGCATCGCGCTCGGCCGGGACCGCGCCGTGCCGTCGAGCCGGACTAGCGCCAGCACCGGCTCGCCCTGGTCGGGCCGGGCGGTGACGAGCGCGCGATCCAGGCGGCCGGCGCCCGAGCAGAACACCTTGCCGCCCTGCAGCACGCCCTGCCGCAGGCGCAGCCCGGGCGGCGCCTCGGTCACCCAAAGGCCGAACAGGTGGCCGTCCTCGGCCTCGCCGGCCGCCCGGGCCAGCTGGGCGGGTGTGCCGTACGACGCGACCAGCTTGAGGGCGTTCACGTGCCCCTCGAACAGCCGTCCCGTGGGCAGGTGGCCTTGGCCGATCAGCCGCAGCATCTGCAGCAGGCAGGCGCCGCCGTCCTCCTGGCCCCCGGGGCGGCGCAGGACCAGAGCCGCCAGGGCGCCGATCCTGTGCAGATCCTCGATGTTCGCGTCGGGGAACTGTGCCGCCTCGTCCAGAGCGGCGGCCCTGGCCTGGAAGGGTTCGACCAGCGCCGCCAGGTTCTGCAGCAGGCTGTTCATGGCCGGCCAACGCCAGGCGATGCGCGCCGGTTCCGGCCGGCCGCCCGCCCGCCGCTTGACAGCCTGCCGGCCGCGCCACAAAGCCTGAAACCTCGTCACCAAACAGAGCCGGACCCGGCCGAGACGAACAAGGAAGGAACGACATGACCCGCCTGCTTCTGGCCGCTTGCCTGCTGGCCACCCCGCTTCTCGCCGTCAACGCGACCGCCGGCGCCGCCGAGGTGACGCAGACCGTCAAGACGACGGCCTCGCCCGCCAAGGTCTGGGGCATGATCGGCAAGTTCGAGTCGATCGCCAGCTGGCTGCCCGGCGCGGTCAGCAGCCCGGCCGACAAGGGCGACAAGATCGGCTCGGTGCGGGTCATCACGCTCAAATCGGCGGACGGCCCGACGGTGACCGAAAAGCTGACCGCGCGCCACGCGCACGGCTACAGCTACGCCATCCTGAAGGTGGACCCCAAGGTGCTGCCGGTGACCGGATACACCTCGACCATCTCGGTGGCCGGCAGCGGCACCGGTTCCATCGTCACCTGGCACGGCACCTTCCAGCCGGCCGGCGGCGTCGACGAGGCCGGCGCCGAAAAGGCGGTCTCCGGCCTGTATCGCGCCAGCTTGGACAACATCAAGGCGATGGCGGAGAAGTAGGCCGGCACGCCACCACCAGCCCGTCCACGACAGCCTCGAACATCGCCGTCGTCAGGCGGCGGGTCGAGGTGTTGTAGCGCGATACGTGGTAGCTGTCCGCCAGCACCAGCCCGCCCGGCAGGTCATGCCGGGCGCCATGCGCGAATTTCCGGCGCGACGCCGGCAGCCCGCACGTCTTCAGCACGGCGGCATGGGCCAGCAGGCCCAATGCCAGCACCGCCCGCAGGTGGGGCAGGGCGCTGATCTCGGCCGCCAGAAATCGGTTGCACGTGGCGATCTCGGCCGGCACCGGCAGGTTGGCGGGCGGCACGCAGCGCACCGCGTTGGCGATACGCACGCCGTCCAGCGACAGGCCGTCCGCCGGGTCCGCGTCGTAGCGTCCGTGCGCCAGCCCGGCGCGTATCAGCGTCTCGTAGAGCAGGATGCCGGCATGGTCGCCGGTGAACGGCCGGCCGGTGCGGTTGGCGCCGCGCACCCCGGGCGCCATGCCCACCACCAGCAGCCAGGCGTCTTGCGGCCCGAAGCTCGGGACCGGCCCGTTGAACCAGCCAGGGTTCTCGGCCTGGTTGGCGCGGCGATAGGCGACCAGCCGCGGGCAGAGCGGACAGTCCGCCGGCGGCTCCGCCTGGGTCGGCGCCATGCTAGATGTGGTCTTGCGCCTCCACCAGCGAGTCGCTCTTGGGCGCCACGGCGCGCGGCCGCGGCTCCATCTGGCGCCGGGTGAACTCCGGCGCAATGTCGGCCAGTTCCAGGAACTGGTCGGCCTGCCGGCGCAGCTCGTCGGCCACCATCGGCGGCGTGGTCCGGATCGACGACACCACCGACACACGCACCCCGCGGCGCTGCACCGCCTCGATCAGCCTGCGGAAATCGCTGTCGCCGCTGAACAGCACGGCATGGTCCATCTTGTCGGCCAGCTCCAACATGTCGATGGCCAGCTCGATGTCCATGTTGCCCTTCACCCGCCGCCGTCCGGCCGCATCGGTGAACTCGCGCGCGGGCTTGGTCACCAGCGTGTAGCCGTTATAGGCCAGCCAATCGGTCAGCGGCTTCAGCGGCGAGTACTCTTCTGTTTCCAGCACGGCGGAATAGTAGTATGCACGCACGACGTGTGCTTTCTTGCGGAAAAACTCCAGAAGATTGCGGTAATCCACGTCGAAGCCAAGATTGCGCGAGGCGGAGTAGAGATTTGCCCCATCGACGAACAGGCAAACTCGCTCGCTGGGCAGGAAGTGCATTTGCGTGAGCCTTTTCTAATGAGCCCGAACACCAGCTGATACCCTGCCGGTCGGGGAGATCGAGACGTGAGTGTTACGTTGAGTGTGCGCAAGTCAAATCATCACGGCGTTGTTATAGTAGCAATAGGGGCGAACCTCGTAGCGCCCGACGGCTCGCCTCCGCTGCAGACCTGCGTGGCTGCGTCCCGCGCCGTAGGCGGCATTACCGGGTTGTCGAACCCGGTCTGCTCGCGCTGGTTCTCCAGCGCGCCGGTGCCACCGTCCGGGCAGCCACGCTACATCAACGGCGTGGTCCGACTCAACGGGTCGGTTTCGCCGGTGGCCCTGCTGGAAGCGTTGCAGGCGATCGAGCGCTCGGCCGGCCGCGTCCGCCTGGCGCCCAACGCGGCGCGCACGCTCGACCTCGACATCATCGACATGGACGGAGTGGTCCGGGCCGCCCCCGACCCGGTGCTGCCGCATCCTCGGGCGCATGGCCGCGCCTTCGTGCTCTATCCGCTGCGCGACGTGGCGCCCTGGTGGCGCCACCCGGTGACGGGTGCCCCGGTCCAGGCCCTGATCGACGCCCTGCCGGCGCAGGACATCGTGGCTGTGTAATCGGGAAAGTAAGGCCAGGGGGCTTTGCCCCCTGGACCCCCAATCATGGAAGGCAAGGAAGGGGGCACCGCCTCGCGTGTATCGGCGACCCGCGGGTGATGCCCCCTTCCTTGCCTTCCATAAACGGGGTCTGGGGCCGCGGGCCCCAGCGGGGTCCAGGGGCAGAGCCCCTGGCCTTACTTCGCGCTTGCACAACCTCGGCGCCCGGCCTAGCTAGAACGTTTCCGAATTTCGGCCCGTGGAGTGCCAGGCATGGCGCGTGTAACCGTTGAAGATTGCGTCGAGCGCGTGCCCAACCGCTTCGAGCTCGTTCTGCTCGCCGCCCAGCGTGCCCGCAACATCAGCCGCGGCGAGGAGCTGACGGTCGAGCGCGACAACGACAAGAACCCGGTCGTCGCCCTGCGCGAGATCGCCGGCGAGACCATCGAGCTGCCAAGGCTGGAGCAGGACCTCATCAAGTCGCTGTCCCGCTCGCCCGAGCCGGAGCCCGCCGACGAGGAGGTTCTCGACCTCATCCCGACCGACCAGAACATCTTCGGCCTGCAGGACATCTCCGCCGAGGAGGAGGCCGCCGGCATGGCGCAGGAGGAGATGACCCCCGACGACATCGAGGCGGCGATCGAGGCGGAACTGGGCGGCCGCCGCCGCTAGGACCACGAACCGGAAGGGAGCGCCATGGCTGCACTGACGCCCTCTCCTTTCCGCGCGCCGCCCACCCATGCGCCCGAAGGCGGCGGCGGCCCGATCGCGGCGCGCGAACACCAGCTGACCGAGCGCGTGCGCGCCTACGCGCCCGGCGCCGACACCGCCCTGATCGACGACGCCTTTGCGCTCGCGGTGCAGGCCCACAGCACGCAGACCCGCGACAACGGCGACCCCTACATCACCCATCCCGTGGCGGTGGCAGAGATCCTCGCCGGCTACCACCTCGACGTCGCCAGCATCTGCACGGCCCTGCTGCACGACACGGTAGAGGATACCGCGGTCACGATGCGCGACATCGAGGGGCGGTTCGGCCCCGCGATCGCCGGCCTGGTCGACGGCGTCACCAAGCTGACCAGGCTGGAACTGCAGAGCGACCGCACCAAGCAGGCGGAGAACTTCCGCAAGCTCGTCCTGGCGATGAGCCGCGACATACGCGTGCTTCTCGTCAAGCTCGCGGACCGGCTGCACAACATGCGCACGCTGGACTTCGTGCAGAAGCCCGAGCGCCGGCAGCGCATCGCGCACGAGACGATGGACATCTACGCGCCGCTGGCCGCCCGCATCGGCATGGACGCGCTGAAGACCGAGCTGCAGAACCGCAGCTTCGCCGAGCTGGAGCCCGACGCCTACGACACCATCCAGGCGCGGCTGAACTACCTGCGCGGCCAGGGTGCGGACGTGATCGAGGAGGTACGGCGCGAACTGGCCGAGGTGTGCCGCGAGAGCGGCGTGAACGTGCTGGAAGTCTCCGGCCGGGAAAAGAGCGCGTTCTCCATCTGGCAGAAGATGCAGCAGCGCAACGTCACCTTCGAGCAGCTCTCCGACATCATGGCGTTCCGCATCGTGGTACCGACCCGCGAGCAGTGCTACATGGCGCTGGGCGTCATCCACAACGCCTTCCCGGTGATCGCCGGCCGCTTCAAGGACTACATCTCCACCCCCAAGGCGAACGGCTACCAGAGCCTGCACACCGGGGTCACGCTGCGCCATCCGCGCAACCAGAAGATCGAGGTGCAGATACGCACCCGGGAGATGCACGACATCGCCGATAACGGCGTCGCCGCGCACTGGAACTACAAGGAGCTGGACCAGGAGCCGCCGAGCGAGGCGCAGAACTTCGGCTGGGTGAAGGACCTGCTGGAGATCCTCGACAATTCCGCGGCCCCCGACGAGTTCCTCGAAAACACCAAGCTCGAGCTCTACCAGGACCAGGTCTTCTGCTTCACGCCGAAGGGCCAGCTGATCCAGTTGCCGCGCGGTGCGACACCGATCGACTTCGCCTACGCCGTGCACAGTCAGGTCGGCGACACCACGGTGGGGGCCAAGATCAACGGCCGGCTGATGCCGCTGCGCACCGAGCTTTCCAACGGCGACCAGGTGGAGATCATGACGGCGCGCGGCGGCACGCCTTCACCGTCCTGGGAACGCTGGGTCGTCACCGGCAAGGCGCGCGCGCGCATACGCCGCTACGTCGCCGGCCAGCAGCGCGCGCAGACGATCGAGCAGGGCCGCACGCTGCTCACCCGCGCGTTCCGGCAGGAAGGGCTGGACGGGTCGGAAAAGGTTCTGGAGACGGCGCTGAAGTCGCTGAAATGCCCGACGCTCGCCGACCTGTACGTGGCGGTGGGTTCCGGCCATGTCGGCCCGCGCGACGTGGTGCACGCGGCCTACCCCGAGCTGCAGGAGGCCGCGCGCGGCCCGCGCATGATGCCGGCGCTGCTCGCCCGCTCGCCCACCGCCAAGCCGCCGTCGCGCGACAGCGGCATGGCCATCACCGGCCTGGTCAGCGGCATGGCGGTGCACTACGCGGGCTGCTGCCACGCGCTGCCCGGCGACCCGATCGTCGGCATCGTCACCACCGGCAAGGGCGTCACGATCCACACCAAGCGCTGTCCCACGCTGGAGACTTTCGCAGCGACACCCGAACGTTTCATCGACGTGGACTGGGACTACGCGTCGGTCGGCAGCGACTTCCACGGCGGCACGCGCAACAAGCACAACTCCCACACCGGCCGGATCAGCGTCATCGCCGTCAACGAACCCGCGACGCTCGGCAACCTGGCCAACGCGGTGGCGCGCCAGGACGGCGGGGTCACCAACCTGAAGATCGTCAACCGGCAGCAGGACTTCATCGAGATCCTGGTGGACGTGGAGGTGCGCGACCTGCGCCACCTGTCGATGGTGATCGCCGGCCTGCGCGCGGTCAGCGGCCTGACGCAGGTGGAGCGCGACCATGCGTGAGGCGGGCGTGCAAGCGTGATCATCGGCCTCGGTGCCGATCTGTGCGACATACGGCGCGTCGAGCGCGTGATGGCGCGCTTCGGCGACCGTTTCCTGCAGCGCGTGTTCACCGACACCGAGCGCGCCCGTGCCGAACGGCGTACGCCGGCGCTGCACGCGGGCACCTACGCCAAGCGTTTCGCGGCCAAGGAGGCCTGCGCCAAGGCGCTCGGCACCGGCTTCTCCCGCGGCGTGTTCCACTCCGACATGGGTGTCGTGAACCTGCCGGGCGGCCAGCCGACCCTGGTGCTGACCGGCGGCGCGCTGGCGCGCCTGCTGGCGATCACCCCGCCCGGGTTGCGTTGCGAGCTGGCCCTGACGATGACCGACGAGGTGCCCTACGCCTTCGCCCAGGTCATCATCTGGGGTCGGGCGATGGCCTGAAGGAAGCCCGGGGGCTTTGCCTCCTGGCCTTGCGCGACCCCACCCCTTGGCCGAACCCTTACCGGGCGCCGCCGTCTGCCCTATCTGTCGGCCATGCGCTGTCCCTTCTGTGGCCATGACGACACCCAGGTGAAGGACAGCCGTCCGGCCGAGGAGAGCGCGGCCATACGACGCCGGCGCTTCTGCCCGAGCTGCAGCCAGCGCTTCACCACGGTCGAGCGGGTGCAGCTGCGCGAGCTGTTCGTGCTCAAGAGCGACGGCCGGCGCGTGCCGTTCGACCGCGAGAAGCTGAACCGGTCGATCAGCATCGCGCTGCGCAAGCGCCCGGTGGAGGGCGAGCGTATCGAGCGCGTGGTCAGCTCCATCGTCCGCCAGCTGGAAGCGTCCGGCGAGACCGACCTGCCGAGCAAGCAGATCGGCGAGCTGGTGATGGACACGCTGAAGGACGTGGACGAGGTCGCCTATGTCCGCTTCGCCAGCGTCTATCGCGACTTCCGCGAGGCCAAGGATTTCGAGGCGTTCCTGGGCTCGCTGGACGAGCCATGATGCCGCGCGACGAGAGTTTCATGCGCGCCGCCCTGGCGCTGGCCGAGCGCGGCCTGGGCTCCACGTGGCCCAACCCTACGGTCGGCTGCGTCATCGTCTCGGCGGGCGGCCAGGTCGTCGGCCGCGGCCGCACCGGCCTGCGCGGCCGGCC
>CAXTJP010000058.1:0-17002 GCA_964244615.1 uncultured Acetobacteraceae bacterium | reverse complement strand
GGCACATCCGCTCCCATTAAGCGCCACCGCGAGAAAAGTACATAACACCCTCTAGTCGACTTCAGACCGATTCGTCATCTCAACGTCAAGCACCGCATCAGAGCGGCAGATTTGGAAGTGCTCCTGGCCAGCACCACCGGCGCTTTCGGTCGATCCTGGCCTGAGTCAACCCTTCGTGACGAACCAGATCACGGCAGCGGTGCGCGGCTGCCCGTTCCGGGCTTGGTCGCTGGGCAAATTGATGCGCATACAAGTCATGCTCGAAATACCCGCCTGACCGCACAGGAGTCTCAGCGTGCCCGACCCCGCCACCCCGCGACCGGGCTCCCCGTTGCTGGAAACTCAGGAAGGCCGGCGCCTGCGCGCACCGGACAGCGTCGGTTGGCGCGCCTGGGGCCCCTACCTCAGCGAACGGCAATGGGGCACGGTGCGCGAGGATTACAGTCCGGACGGCGCCGCCTGGGACTACCTGCCGCACGACCACGCACGCTCGCGCGCGTATCGCTGGGGCGAGGACGGCATCGCCGGCTTCAGCGACGAGCAGCAACTCTGGTGCCTGGCCCTGGCGCTCTGGAACGGGCGCGACTCGATCCTCAAGGAACGCATGTTCGGCCTGAACAATAACGAGGGCAACCACGGCGAGGATGTAAAGGAACTCTGGTACTACCTCGACGGCACGCCCACCCATTCCTACATGCGCATGCTCTACAAATATCCCCAGGCAGCCTTCCCCTACGATGATCTGGTGGCCGAGAACGGACGCCGACGCGGCCACAACCAACCGGAATACGAGATTGCCGACACCGGCGTGTTCGACGCCGGCCGCTACTTCGACGTGATGATCGAGTACGCCAAGGCGGCACCCCACGACATCCTGATGCGCGTCACCATCGTCAACCACGGGCCGGTCGAAGGCGAGCTGCACGTGTTGCCGCATCTATGGGCGCGCAACACGTGGTCCTGGGATGAGGGTGCCGCACGCCCGTCGTTGCGCCTGAACGGCGCGGGGATAGTGACAGCGTCGCGCCAGGGCGCGCCCACGATGCGTTTCGAGGCCCTGCAGGACGCACAGTTCCTGTTTTGCGAGAACGACACCAACCCACGTCGGATGTTTGGCGTGCACGCCGAAGGCTTCTTCAAGGACGCCATCAACGATTGGCTGGTCGGTAACGACGCGGCGGCCGTGAACCCGGCCTGCCAAGGCAGTAAATGCGCGGCACATAGCCGCCTTCTTGTATCGCCCGGCGGCACGGAGGTGCTGCGCTTCCGACTGGCGCAGACAGACGCGGGCAGCCTTGATGCAGCCGCGTTCGACGCCACCTTCGCCGTCAGGATCGACGAGGCAAACGCGTTCTACGCCGCTTTGCAGCAAGGCATCACAGCGCCGGACGAGCGCCTGGTGCAACGCCAGGCCCTCGCCGGCATGCTGTGGTCGAAGCAGTATTTCCGGTTCGACGTGCGCCGCTGGCTGCAGGGTGATCCCACGCAACCCACGCCACCCAGGCAGCGTCGCCACGGTCGCAACAGCGAGTGGCAGCACCTCAACAACGCCGACATCGTCTCCATGCCCGACAAATGGGAGTACCCCTGGTACGCCGCCTGGGACCTCGCCTTCCATTGCGTCACCTTCGCGCTGATCGACCCCGAATTCGCCAAGGGACAGCTGATTCTGCTGACGCGCGAATGGTTCATGCACCCCAACGGACAGTTGCCGGCCTATGAATGGGCGTTCGGCGACGCCAATCCCCCGGTCCATGCCTGGGCCACCTGGCGCGTCTACAAGATGGATCGCATGCTGACGGGCACGGCCGATCGCGTGTTCCTTGAACGCGTGTTCCACAAGCTGATGCTAAACTTCACCTGGTGGGTGAACCGCAAGGACCTGGACGGCCGCAACATCTTCCAGGGCGGCTTCCTGGGCCTCGACAACATCGGCGTGTTCGACCGGTCGCGGCCGCTGCCCACCGGCGGCAACATCAGCCAGGCGGACGGCACGGCCTGGATGGCGATGTACAGCCTGAACCTCATGCGGATCGCGCTCGAGCTGGCGACCTGCGATCCCGTCTACGAAGACATTGCCTCGAAGTTCTTCGAGCATTTCCTCTACATCGCCGAAGCGATGACCGACATGGGCGATGCCGACGGCGACGCCCCGATCGGCCTTTGGGACGAGCAGGACCAGTTCTACTACGACATGCTGAACCTGCCGGACGGCACCCGCGTGCCGCTGCGCGTCCGCTCGCTCGTCGGCCTCATCCCGCTCTGCGCGGTCGAGGTGCTGGACAACAGTGTCTTTCGACAGTTTCCCGCCTTCGCCGACCGGGCACGCTGGATGCTGACACACCGCCCGGACCTGGCGGGCCTGGTTTCGCGCTGGGGAGAGACGGGCAAGGACGGCCGGGTGATGCTCTCCCTGCTTCGGCGGCACCGTATGACGGCGCTACTCGCCCGCATGCTGGACGAGACGGAATTCCTCTCCGACCACGGCATACGCGCCGTCTCGAAGGCGCACGCGGCCTCCCCTTTCAGCATTGATGCCGACGGCACGCGGCTGACCGTCGATTACGAACCGGGCGAATCGGCCACGACACTGTTCGGTGGCAACTCCAACTGGCGCGGCCCGGTTTGGATGCCGATCAACTACCTGCTCATCGACTCCCTGCGCGAGTTCGGCAATTTCTACGATCCGGCCTTCACGCTGGAATGCCCGACCGGGTCCGGCGTGCAGCTCGGCCTGCCGCAGATAGCCGACGAACTCACCGGACGGCTGAACGCATTGTTCCTGCGCGGTGCCGACGGCCGACGGCCCGTGCTGGGCGACCGGACGCTGTTCCAGGAAGACCCGGCTTTCCGGGATTGCGTGCCCTTCAACGAATATTTCCACGGCGATACCGGCGCAGGCCTTGGTGCCTCACACCAGACCGGCTGGACGGGGCTATGCGCCTTGCTGCTGCACAGGCGTCCCGACAATCCGGAGCAGAGGTTTGCTGTCGAGTGAGCCAGGAAAGCAAGGTCTGCTTTTTTGAAAAAAGCAGCAGAAACTTTTGTTCTCTTCTTGGCAGAAAGACTGCCACGTGCGACTTCGAAGCTGTATCCGGGCTAGTTTGTAAGTCCGAACACCGTCACCGTGCCTGCGGCGGGGGCGTATACCCGGCCGTTGGCAACCAGCGGGGTCAGCCAGCCACGGCTGCCGTTGGACCAGACGCCGGCATTGGCCTGGAACAATGGCGCACCGAGCGACGCCGCGTTGTAGGCTTTCAGCTGCATGGTGGAGCCGCGCTCCAGCGCCCAAACCACGCCGGTATTGGCCGCTCCGGCGTTGGTCGACACGATGGGAAACGATCCGCCGAAGCCGGCCTGGTCCGTGCCGGTGGCGATCTGGGTCAGCGTCGGCGCGGCGCCGGTGCCGACGCTGAAGGCACGCAGCACGTCGCTCGACGTCTGGTAGAACAGCACGCCGCCCGTCGCGGTGGCGTAATAGGCCGGCGCGCAGAAGCAGGTGGACAGCGACACGGTCAGCAGCGGCGTCGACCCGTTTTTAGCCGTCCCGCCGAGCCTGGCGGTGTTTACCAGGTATGCGTGGCCGTCCTTGCCGGCCCCGATCGCCAATGGCGGGGATGCCTGGCCCGCGATCACCGGTATCGCCATCACGCCGCCGGACCCGAAATCGGTGTCGTTGTTGTTCAGGCTCTGCCAGTCGGACGGCGTGAACGTGCCGTGCAGGGCCTTCAGGTCACCCGAGAGCGCCACGATGCTCTCGCCATATCCCTCATCGTCTTTTGCCAGGCTGAAATTGCCGTTGCCGGTTACGGCAAGCACGTCGCCCGCATCGTCGATCGCCGGCGCGTAGCCGCTCATCCAGATGCTGGCGAGCTCATAGCCGGCGGCCGCCTTTATGGTGTTGAACTTGCCTTCGGATCGCAGCGTCGCAGCGTCGTAGCGCAGCAGCCAGCCGGAGATGCTGCCCGCGTTGTTGTCGCAATGCGAGCCGACGCCGACGTAGATCGCGCCGTTCGCGTAGACCAGGCTCGCGCGGTTCCACTGGTTCTGCGGATCGAAGTGCAGCACGCCGCCCGATTTCAGCTTGGCCTGCGGGTCGATCTCACGCGGCCTGATCGTGTCCTTGCCCGTCAGCAAATCGAGCGCATGCAGCTGTGTGTGAAACGACATCTTCGCCGGCTCCGTCGCCCCGACAACATAGATCGTGCCGCCATTGCCCTGCCGGACTATGACAGGCGTGCTGGATATGCCGTATTCCGGCTCCACGTCGCCGCAACCGACATCGCCGCTCGCCTGCGGCGTGCCAAGGCTCGCCTGCCACAGGATCGCGTAGGTCTGCGCGTCGTAGGCGTAAACCGTGTCGTGCCCCGTCGCCACGATCAGGACGTTGTGCGTGCTGCCATCGGCCAGCTTCACGCCGGAAACGATCAAGGGCTGCGCGAAAACGTTGCCATCCACCTTCAGCGTGGTCAGCTTGCCGAAGCTCGCCGAGGCGACTGTGGACGGCGTCAGATCCGTTTCGCTTCTGTTCCAGCCAGTCGGGTACGTGTCATAGTGATAGTTCAGCACGTCGATCGGCGTGCCCGAATACTGCCGCTTCAGCCCGGCGAGCGCGTCGGGATGCGTGCCTGTGTCCGGTAACGGCGGCAGCGCTGCAGGCGAGAGCGTGTGGCCCTTCAACGCCTGAGGCGTCCCGTTCCGCTCCAGGCTATCGGCCGGCAACGGCCAATGCAGCGCCGCAGCCGCCGCACTGAACAGCGGAGCAAGCGCGATGGTCCCGGCCACCGCCCAACAAGTCGATCTGTTCACTGATTTCGCTCCTGGACCTATCTGCCGCAGATAGCAGAGCAAGCCCTCAGTCCGCAAAAGTAATCAATCCGACGTGTCCGCCCAAGTGGGAAACCAGATCGGCACAGGATCACGAGGCAGCAAACACCCCCTGTAACGCCGGGCGCATGGCACCGAACCGAAAACACATGACGATCGTTGTTCTGGCGGAGGGGATGAGATTCGAACTCACGGTACGGGTTGACCCCGTACAACGGTTTAGCAAACCGCCGCCTTCAGCCACTCGGCCACCCCTCCGCCGGGATGCAACACGACGTTTGCCGGTGCGTTCTAGAGGGTCGGTGGGGTCCGGTCAATGAAGAGGTTCAGGCAAGCCGCGCCTTGAGCGCCGCGTTGACCAGGGCCGGGTTGCCGCGGCCAGCCGTGGCCTTCATCACCTGGCCCACGAAGAAGCCGAACAGCTTGTCCTTGCCGGCCCGGTACTCGGCCAGCTTGTCGGGGTTGGCGGCGAGCACGGCATCCACCGCGTCGTCGATGGCGCCCGTGTCGGTAACCTGGCGCAGTCCGCGCTGCTCGACGATGTCGGCGGCGGTCGCCCCGGTCTCCACCATCGCCTCGAACACCTCCTTGGCGATACGGCCGTTGATGGTGCCATCCGCCATCATGTCGAGCAGCGCGCCGAGCCCGGCGGCGCTGACCGGGCTGGTCTCGATGGTGCGGCCGGTGCGGTTCAGGGCGGCGAAGAAGTCGCCGGTGATCCAGTTGGCGGCCAGGCGCGCATCCCGCCCGCGGGCCACGGTCTCGAAGAAATCCGCGGTCGTCTGTTCGGCCACCAGAACGCCCGCATCGTAGGCCGGCAGCTTGTAGTCGGCCACGAAGCGCGCGCGCTTGGCGTCCGGCAGTTCGGGCAGGCCGGCACGCAACGACTGCACCCACGCCGCGTCCAGCACCAGCGGCAGCAGGTCGGGATCGGGGAAGTAGCGATAGTCGTGCGCGTCTTCCTTGCTGCGCATGCTGCGGGTCTGGCCGCGCGCCGGGTCGAACAGCCGGGTCTCCTGCTGCACCTCGCCGCCAGACTCCCAAACCTCCACCTGCCGTTTCGCCTCCGCCTCGATCGCCTGCATGACGAAACGGATGGAGTTGACGTTCTTCACCTCGCAACGCGTACGGAACGCTTCGCCCGCGTGCCGGACAGAGACGTTGACGTCGGCGCGCATGCTGCCCTCGTCCATGTTGCCGTCGCAGGTGCCGAGGTAGCGCAGCACGGTGCGCAGTTTGCGCAAATACGCACCGGCCTCCTCCGGCGTGCGTATGTCGGGCTCGCTGACGATCTCCATCAGCGCCACACCGCTGCGGTTGAGGTCGATGAAGGACCGTGCAGGGTCCTGGTCGTGCAGCGACTTGCCGGCGTCCTGTTCGAGGTGCAGGCGGGTCACGCCGATCGTACGCATCGTGCCGTCGGCCAGCTCGATCTCGATCTCGCCTTTCCCTACGACGGGATGATCGAACTGGCTGATCTGGTACCCGCTCGGCAGATCGGCGTAGAAGTAGTTCTTGCGGTCGAACCGGCTGGTCAGGTTGATCTGCGCGTTCAGCCCCAGCCCGGTACGCACCGCCTGCGCCACGCACTCTCCGTTCAGCACCGGCAGCATGCCGGGAAACGCCGCGTCCACCAGGCTGACCTGGCTGTTCGGTGCGCTACCGAAATCGGTCGCCGCGCCCGAGAACAGTTTCGAGCGGCTGATCACCTGCGCATGAACTTCCAGCCCGCAGACGATCTCCCAAATGCCCGTGCTGCCTTCGATCGTGTAGGTCATGCCGCCACTCCCGCCCGTATCGCCGGCCGCGCGGTGAACGCCGCCGCGTCCTCGATCACCTGGCTCACCGCGAACACCGTCTCCTCGTCGAACGGCCGGCCGATCACCTGCAGTCCCAACGGCAGGCCCTGCAGATCCAGCCCCGCCGGAACCGACATCGCCGGCACGCCCGCCATGCTGGCCGGCACGGTGAACACGTCGTTCAGGTACATGGCCACCGGGTCGTTCATCTTCTCGCCGCGTGCAAAGGCGGCCGAGGGCGCGGTCGGCGTCAGCAACGCGTCCACCTGCGCGAAGGCGTCGGTGAAGTCGCGCAGGATCAGCGCGCGCACCTTCTGCGCCCGCAGGTAATAGGCGTCGTAGTAGCCGGCCGACAGCACATAGGTGCCGATCAGGATGCGACGCTTCACCTCCTCGCCGAAACCTGCGGCACGGGTACGCTCGTACAGCTCGGTCAGATCGTGCCCCTCCACCCGCTCGCCGAACCGCACGCCGTCGTAGCGGGCGAGGTTGGACGACGCCTCGGCCGGCGCCACGATGTAGTAGGTGGCCAGGCCATACTTCGTGTGCGGCAGCGAGACGTCGACGATGGTCGCGCCCGCGTCGCGCAGCCAGTCCAGGCCCTGCCGCCAAAGCTGCTCGATCTCGGCCGGCATGCCGTCGGCGCGGTACTCGCGCGGCACGCCGATGCGCAGGCCGGCGACACCCCGGCTGCAAGCCGCGGCGTAGTCCGGCACCGGGCGGTCCACGCTGGTGCTGTCCTTCGGATCGAAACCCGCCATGCTGCGCAGCAGGATCGCGCAATCCTGCACGCTGCGCGCAAACGGCCCTGGCTGGTCCAGCGAACTGGCAAACGCGACCACACCCCAGCGGCTGCACCGTCCATAGGTCGGCTTTACCCCCGCCAGACCGCAGAACGCGGCTGGCTGGCGTATGGACCCGCCGGTGTCGGTGCCGGTGGCGCCCATGGCCATCCGCGCGGCCACCGCGGCGGCCGACCCGCCGGACGATCCGCCCGGCACCAGCATCGCCTGCGCGTCACCCGCGCGCTTCCACGGATTCTCGACCGGACCGAAAGCCGAAGTCATGTTCGACGAGCCCATCGCGAACTCGTCCAAATTTGTCTTGCCCAGGAACACCGCGCCGTCCCGCAGCAGCCGGGCCGTCACCGTGCTCTCGTAGGGCGGCACGAAATTGTCCAGGATGCGGCTGGCGGCGGTGGTGCGCACGCCCTCGGTGCAGAACAGATCCTTGATGGCGAGCGGGATGCCGGCAAGCGGTCCCGCGGTGCCAACGGCCAGCGCCGCGTCGGCCTTGTCGGCGGCTGCCAACGCCTGCTCCGGCGTTTCGGTGATGAACGCGTTCAGCCGCGGGTTCAGGCCCGCCACCGCCGCCACATGCGCCTCGGCCAGCGCGCGCGCCGAGAAGTCGCGCCGGCGCAGGCCGGCGGCCGCCTCGGCAATGCCCAGGTCGCACAGCATCATTCGACAACCTTCGGCACGGTGTAGAACGCGCCCACACGGTCCGGCGCGTTGGACAGCACCGCCTCGGCCATCTGCCCGTCGGTCACCGCGTCCTCGCGCAACCGCAGCGCGATCCGCGCGCCGCCGGTCAGCGGCGCCACGCCCCTCACGTCCACCTCGGACAGCAGCTCGATCCAGCCGAGGATGCCGTTCAGCTCGCCCTGCAGGCGCGCCACGTCACCCTCCTGCAGCCCGATGCGGGCGAGCTTGGCGATGCGCCGGACGGTCGCGGGATCGAGCGGCATGGGCGAAGACCTCTGGCCTGAAGCGAAGCGGCGGACCATACCGGCGCCTATGCCCCTCATCAACATGGCGCTGTTGCGGGCAGCGCTGCGGCCGGGACAGCGGCTGATCGGCCTCGACCCCGGCGCGCGGACCATCGGCGTGGCGCTCTCCGATGTCGGGCTGATGCTGGCCAGCCCGCACGCCACGCTCCGTCGCGGCAAGCTGGCGGCCAACGCGGCCGAGATCGCCGCCATGGCGCGGCTGCAGGGCGCGGGCGGGCTTGTGGTCGGCCTGCCGCTGTCGATGGACGGCACGCTCGGCCCCGCAGCCCAGGCCGCGCGCGACTGGGCGCGCGCGCTGTCCGACATGGCCGGCCTGCCGACCGCGCTATGGGACGAGCGTCTGTCCAGCGCGGCGGTGAACCGCTTCCTGATCGACCAGGCCGACATGACGCGAGCCCGCCGCGCCCAGGTGGTGGACCGGATGGCCGCTTCCTACCTGCTGCAGGCGGCGCTGGATGCCAGCATCGCGCGCCAGGACGACCCGGACTAGAGCATGTTCGGACCAAATGGACCATGGCAGCGGCCCGAACATGCTCTAGCTCTTTGTTTTCGCGAGCATCTTTATCGGCCGCTGATCGCGTCTGAGCCGATGATGCTCTAGCGGATCGCGGGCGCACGCCGGTCCAGCGCCCGTCCGCCCCAGAGCCTGGTGCCGGCGATGACGCAGACGATGGCGAGGAAATGCATCGCCAGGTCCTCGGCCGTGGCGTCGAACGGATGGATCAGCGCCAGCAGGGCGGCCCCGGCGGCGGCGCTGGCCAGCCCGGCCAGGCAGGCGGTCAGCCCGGGCCGAAGCGGGCAGCTTCGCACCAGAAGCCAGCCGAGCAGGACTGCAAGCGGCAGGCAGACGACGAGCAGGAACTCCAGGCAGATCATCGGGTGCATGGGCGGTTCCGGGGCCGTGCCGGCGATAGGCCACGGGCGCAGGCACCCAGCGGCGGAAGCGCCGACCCATAGCAGGGCGGGCGGCAGCGGCAGCAGCGCCCAGCGCGTCGACCGTCCGGGTATGCCGGTCTGCAACGCCGCCCAAACGGCGGTCACCGCCGTCAGCACCGCGCCCGCCTCGCTCAGCCACATGTCCGGGGCACCGAGCAGGCGCGCACGCAAGGCGGCGAAGTTCGTGAACAGCGACAGCAGCAGGCCGACCCAGAGCGCGGCCGCCAGCCAGAGCAGGCTGCGCCGCCAGGGCGGCGCCAGGCGTGCCACCGGCCGCAGGTCGCGCGCCAGGCGTCCGATCAGCGCGTCGTGCACGGCGTCAGACACCGCCCCTCTCGCCCAGGCGACGGCGCAGGCCGCGCAGCGCGCGGTGCAGGTTGACCTTCAGCGCCACCTTGCTGGCCCCGGTCTGCCGCGCCGCCTCGTCCAGCGAGCGCTCCTGCAAACCCAGCAGCTCCACCGCACGGCGCTGCTGCGGCGGCAAGGCGGCGATGGCGACGCGCAGCGACCGCGCCTCGTCGTGCTGCGACAGCAGCCCCTCGGCGCCCTCCCCCGGTTCGGCCTGGTTCAGGGCGGCCGCTGGGTCGTGCAGTTCGCGTGCCCCCAGGCGCCCATGCAGGCGCAGCATGTCGATGGCGCGTCGGTTGGCGATGGCGCGCAGCCACGGCAGGAACGGCCGCGACGGATCGTAGGTCGGCAGGGCGCGATGAACGGTCATCAGCGTGTCCTGCACCACGTCGTCCACCGCCTCGGGGCGCACGCCGAGCCGACGGGCCACGGCACCGGCCGGCTTCACGCAGGCATGGAGAAGCGTCGCGTAGGCGGCCGCATCGCCCGCCTGGGCCGATGCCATCAGCGCGGCCAGCCCGTCGGCTTGCTCCTCCGCCGCACCCTCGTCGCCGGCATCATCGCCCATGGCCGCATCATACGCCGCCTGCGCGGACGCGGTCACCCTCGGCCGGGCTGGGCCATGGCACTTGCCGCCTCACGACCCGCTGAACCAGTTGTAGCCCTGGTCTTCCCAGTAGCCGCCGGGGTTCTGGTTGGTGACGGTGATGGCGGCGATGTTCTTCGGGTTCTTGAAGCCGAGCTTGGTCGGGATGCGCAGCCGCACCGGCGCGCCCCATTGCGGGGTCAGCGCCGCCTGCTCGAAATCCACCGCCAGGATGGTCTGCGGATGCAGGGCGGAGGCCATGTCGATGCTCGAGGAATAATCGTCGAAGCACTCGAAGCCCACGTAGCCGGCGCGCAGATCGGCGCCGACATGACGCAGGAACGTCCCGAGCGGCACGCCCGACCACTGGCCGACCTGGCTCCAGCCCTCGACGCAGATGTGCCGGGTGATCTGGGATTGCTGCGGCAACGCACGCAACCGCGCCAGCGACCAAGGGCTGTCGTCCTGCACCAGGCCGGAGACCTCCATCTGCCAGTCGTCGGGCACCGGGCGGACCTGGGTCATCGGGTAGTAGGCGTTGAACTTGAACGGCCTGGTGATCTGGTCCGGACGGAACGTGGCGGCCAGCCGGTTCGGATCGAACAGCAGCGCCTGCATGCGGTCGTTGAAGCGCAGCATGCCCCACAGCATACGGTCGAACACGCCGTCATGGGTCGAGAGGTCGCAGCCGGTCAGCAGCGCCAGCGCCCCCATCGACAGGCCGCCGCGCAGGACGTGACGGCGCTCCAGCCGGTGCAGCTGGGTCAGGTGGTCCTGGCGGCGGATCATCGCGGCACGCCCTCCACCTCTGGCGCCGCGCGGCCGCCGGTGATCATAGAGACCAGGGTGGACGGCACCAGCGCCACCAGCACCACGTGCACCAGGGTGAACGCCACGATCGCCGACATCAGCGCGAAATGGATGCGGCGCGCGACGTCGTAGCCGCCGAACATCCAGGTGAGCGCGCCGAGCTGCACCGGCTTCCAGATCGACAGGCCGCTCAGCACCGCCAGCACCGCGGCGGTCAGCACCAGCACGTAGAGCAGCTTCTGCACGGCGTTGTAGCTGCCCAGCCGGTGCACCAGGCGCAGCGTCAGCGCCGCCCAGAGATCGCGCGCCACCGCACGCGGGCCGACCGGCAGGAAGTCGCGCCGGAAATGGCCGGCGGCGAACCCCCAGCCGAGGTAGACCAGCCCGTCGGCGACCAGCACCCACATGGCCGCGATGTGCCAGGCGATGCCGCCGCCGAGCCACCCGCCCAGCGTCATCCAGCCCGGGATGACGAAGGGCAGGATGGGCGAGGCGTTGTAGATCGCCCAGCCGCTGAGGATCATCGTGATCATCGCAGCCGCGCCGACCCAGTGGGTGATGCGCACGATCGCCGGATGCACCGACCGCCCGCCGTGGCCCTGTCCTGCCCCCCTGTCCGCCGTCATCGAAGCTGTCTCCATGCCCGGTATTCGCAGCGTCGCCTCCAGAAGTTACCTGGTGTCCGCGCGATGTGTAACCAGATCGTGGTGGGGCGCGAACCATGATCCAGGGAAACCGCCCGTTGAGGGCGGACGCAGGAGACCATCGATGACGCGACGCGGACTATTGGCGGGGTCGGCCTGCCTCGCATTGGCCGGCTGGCTTGCCTTCACGCGCCACGGGGCGCGGGCGACCGAGCGCTTCGGCGTGGTGCACACCGACGCGGAGTGGCGCGCCCTGCTCTCGCCCGAGGCCTACGACGTACTGCGTCAGCAGGGCACCGAGATGGCGGGGTCGAGCCCGCTCGACCACGAGTTCTCCGCCGGCCGCTACGATTGCGCCGGCTGCGCCCTGCCGGTGTTCTCCTCGGCCACGAAGTTCGACAGCGGCACCGGCTGGCCCAGCTTCTGGCAGCCGCTCGCCCACGCGGTGTCCACCGCCTCCGACAGCTCGATGCTGATGGAGCGGACCGAGGTTCATTGCAGCCGGTGCGGCGGCCATCTGGGCCACGTGTTCGAGGACGGGCCGAAGCCCACCGGCCTGCGCTACTGCATGAACGGTGTCGCCCTCGATTTCCACAAGGGAGCCGGCGTATGAGGACGATGTTCAAGGCCGCGCTCGGCGGCAGTGCGGCCCTGCTGCTGGCGGCCACGATCCTGCACGCGCCGGCTCGCGGCGCCGAGGAGATGCACGTGGTGCCGCCCCCGGCGCTCGACACCAAGACGAGCGGCCCGCAGACCGCGGTGCTGTCGGGCGGGTGTTTCTGGGGCGTGCAGGGCGTGTTCGAGCACGTGCGCGGCGTGCAGCGCGTGCTGGCCGGCTACAGCGGCGGCGAGCAATCGACCGCCAGCTACGAGACGGTCAGCGGCGGCGAGACCGGGCACGCGGAATCGGTGCAGATCACCTTCGACCCGCAGCAGATCAGCTACGGCCGCATCCTGCAGATCTTCTTCAGCGTGGCGCTGGACCCCACGATGAAGGACGCGCAGGGCCCCGATAGCGGCACGCAGTATCGCTCCGAGGTGTTCTACGCGACCCCCGAGCAGCAGAAGGTGGCCGCCGCCTACATCGCACAGCTCGACGCGGCGCACGCCTACCACGCGCCGATCGCGACCCGGGTGGACGCCCTGCGCGGCTTCTACCCCGCCGAGGCGTATCACCAGGATTTCCTGGAGACGCATCCGGACTACCCGTACATCGTGTTCAACGACATGCCGAAGGTGCAGGCGCTCAAGGCGCTGTTCCCGTCGGACTACACGCCGACAGCCAAAACGACGGGCACCAAATCGTAGAAGCAACAGGGCGGGCATAACGGGGCGGCGGATCTTCCCGCTTCCCACCCGCCCGCGGAACGATCAGGCTGGCGTCTTCCACCGCCCAGGATGGCCCGCCATGGACTACAGCATGCCCCAAGACCACCACGCGGCCCGGCTCGGTTCGGCCGACTACCTGGCGCTGGAATCGCTCTACGGCGCCAGCAACTACAAGCCGATGGACGTGGTGCTCACCCGCGGCGAGGGCGTGTGGGTGTGGGACGTGGACGGGGAGCGTTACCTGGACTGCCTGTCGGCCTACTCGGCGGTCAACCAGGGCCACTGTCACCCGCGCATCCTGGCGGCGATGGTGGAACAGGCCGGCCGGCTCACGCTGACCTCGCGCGCCTTTCACAACGACCAGCTCGGGCCGTTCTACGAGGAGATCTGCGCGCTGACCCACACCAGCGCGGTGCTGCCGATGAACTCGGGCGCCGAAGCGGTGGAGAGCGCGCTGAAGGTGGCGCGCAAATGGGGCTACCAGGTCAAGGGCGTCCCGGAGAACCAGGCCGAGATCATCGTCTGCGGGGACAATTTCCACGGCCGCACCCTGGCCATCGTCGGCTTCTCCACCGACCCGGTCAGCCGGCGCGATTTCGGGCCGTTCGCACCGGGCTTCGTGGTGGTGCCCTACGGCGACACGGCCGCGCTGGAAGCGGCGGTCACGCCGAACACGGTGGCGGTGCTGCTGGAGCCGATCCAGGGCGAGGCCGGGGTGATCATTCCGCCGGACGGCTTCCTGCGGGCGGTGCGCCGGACCTGCACCGAAACCCGCGTGCTGATGGTGCTGGACGAAATACAGACCGGCCTCGGCCGCACCGGCCGGCTGCTCGCCGAGGAACATGAAGGCGTCGAGGCCGACCTGACGCTGATCGGCAAGGCGCTGTCGGGCGGCTTCTACCCGGTCAGCGCCGTGCTCTCCAACGCCGAGGCGATGGGCGTGCTCAAGCCCGGCGAGCACGGCAGCACCTTCGGCGGCAACCCGCTGGCCTGCGCGGTGGCCCGCATGGCGCTGCGCGTGCTGGTGGACGAGGGCATGATCGAAAACGCGGCGGCCATGGGCACGCGCCTGCTGGACGGCCTGCGCGGCATCGACGCGCCGCGCGTGCGCGAGGTGCGCGGCCGCGGCCTGATGCTGGCGGTGGAGCTGCACGAGGACGCGGGCGGCGCCGCACCGGTCTGCGCCGCCCTGCAAAAGGCCGGCCTGCTGTGCAAGGAGACGCACGACCACACCATACGCATCGCGCCGCCGCTGGTGATCACCGCCGACCAGGTGGATTGGGCGCTGGACCGGTTCCGCGCCGCGCTCACCGGCTAAGCGCGGGCGACACCGAGACCGGCGTCAGGCCGCCCATCCAGTAGGCCAGCTCGCTGGGGTGCCCGACGCGCCAGACGGCGAACTCGGCCGCACGCCCGGCCGCCAGCACCCCGATCTCCCCGTCCAGCCCCAGCGCCCGCGCCGCCTCCCGCGTCACCCCCGCCAGCGCCTCCTCCGGGGTGAGGCGGAACAGCGAACAGGCCAGGTTGACCGCCATCAGCAGCGAGCACATCGGCGAGGAGCCGGGGTTGCAGTCGGTGGCGACCGCCATGCCTACGCCATGCGCGCGGAACGCGGCCACCGGCGGCGGCTGGCGCGCACCCACGGTCGCGTAGGCGCCGGGCAGCAGCACGGCGACCGTGCCGGCCCGGCCCATCGCGCGCGCGCCGGCTTCGGCGCAGTATTCCAGGTGGTCGGCGGACAGCGCGCCATGCGCGGCCGCCAGCGCGGCACCGCCGCCATCGCTCAGCTGGTCCGCATGCAGTTTCACGCGCAGGCCGAGGTCGCGGGCGGCGTCGAAGACGCGGGCGACCTGGGCGCCGGAAAAGGCGATCGTCTCGGCAAAGGCGTCCACCGCGTCGCAAAGTCCCGCCTCGGCCGCCGCCGGCAGGATCTCCGCCACGATGTGGTCCACGTAGGCATCGGCCCGGCCGGCGAACGCCGGCGGCACGGCGTGCGCGGCCAGCAGGGTCGCGCGCACCCGCAGCCCGTGCGCCCGGCCCAGCGTTCGGGCGGCACGCAGCATACGCAATTCGGCCTCCAGCGTCAGGCCGTAGCCGGACTTGATCTCCACCGTGCGCACGCCGTCCGCCATCAGCCTGGCCAGGCGCGGGGCGGCGGCCTCGACCAGCTCGGCCTCGCTCGCGGCGCGGGTGGCGGCGACGGTGGACAGGATGCCGCCGCCCCGCCGCGCCGCCTGTTCGTAGCTGTCGCCGCGCAGCCGTGCCTCGAACTCCGCCGACCGGTTGCCCGCGAACACCAGGTGGGTGTGGCAGTCGATCAGCGCCGGCGTGATCCAGCAGCCCGACGCCTCGTGGACGACCGTGTGCGGGCCGGCGAGCCCGGTCGGCATCGATGGCCGCGGCCCCACCCAGGCGATCCGGCCGTCCTTGACGGCCAGGGTGCCATCCACGATCGCGCCGTATGGGTCCGGTCCCGCCATGGTGGCGAGGCCGGCATGCCAGATCGCGTCGGCGGCTGCGCCGGGCGTAGGCAGGGCCGGTGTCGCGACCTACACCGTCGTCGTAGCGCCACGCGCGGCGGGCACGCGTAACAGGTCCGCAAAGGCGGGCTCGGCCGGGCGGTCGGCAAAAGGCCGGCCCTTCGCGGCCTCCAGCAGGCAGGCGGGCAAGGCAGGCACGGCCGGCCCGGACCCGGTGACCGGGGGCGGCGACACCGGATCAGGCGGCTCGGGCCGCCAATAGCCGTCGGAGGATCGTCGCATCGCGATCAGGTCGCGGACCGCCAGCATCAGCGGGACGCCGAAGGTGAGAGTGCCACTAAGGATGATCTGGGTGCCGGGGTTCATGCGCTGCATTCCGGTGGAAGCGTGAGCCGAGACGATACGAAAGCTTGGCACCAGCCCGACAGCCGCGCCAGCCAAAAATCCGGTCCTCCATACGGCAGCAGACAAGGCAACCGGCGTCCGGCGCGAACGTTCGCAGGCCGAGCTGAAATCCAGACGGCCAATGTCAAGGATGACCTCGATGCTGCGTGCGATCGCGACCCTGCTGATCCTAACCTTCGCCGTCCCGGTCGCCGGCTGCATCGTCGAGGGACCAGGACGGCCCGGCTGGTGCGCCAACCATCCCTACCGTTGCCGCTGAGCGGCACGGCACCACCCGAGGCCTCTAGAGCGGGATGCGTCCTTGAGTCGGCGCAGCCGGGCGCATCCCGCTCTAGAGGCTTTGTTTTGCCAAGCATGTTTATGCGGCGGCTGACCACGTCCGGCCGCATACTGCTCTAGCCGCCTCGCCTAGGACGCGGGGCTGTCGTCCACCAGTGGGCCATGGGCCAGGCGCGGCACCGGCGCCTCGTAGCCGGCGGGCGGCACGACCCACGCGACCCGGCCGGCGGTGTGGCAAACCGGACAGGCGGGGTGCCAGCCGCCCAGCGCCGTGCCGCACGCCTCGCAACGCCAGCTCGGGTCCGGGCCCGCCATGGCCGCCTGCCGCAGCGCGTCGCGCTGGGCGGCTTCGTCGCCCTCCACCTCGGCGATGTCGGCATGCAGCAGGTGGACCCGGCGCTGGTTCAGCCCACCGGCCCGGGCCGCGTCGAGGTGCCGGTGCGCCTCGCTCGTCTCGCCAGCATCCAGCGACAGGCGTGACAGCAGCAGGTGGCTCTCCGCGTGCTCGGGGTTGCCGCGCACCAGGTCCTGGCCAAGCTTCAGGCGCGACACCCGGTCGGCTGCCGGACGCAGCGCCAGTTCGGCCAGGTCGGGATGCGGCGCCGCGGTCCAGCCGCGCCGCAGGACGTCGAACGCCGCCCGCTCCCGCCCGCCCTCGCGCAGCCGGCGCGCATAGGCGACGATCGCGGCCGGCAAGGTGGGGTCGCGCTTCCACGCCTGCTTGGCGAGCTTGTGCGCCTGCGCCGGGTCGGTCGCCGCCTCCGCGGCCG
>CAXTJP010000057.1:0-17276 GCA_964244615.1 uncultured Acetobacteraceae bacterium | reverse complement strand
CGCGCAGATGCGGCAGGATCTCCTGCGCCAGCACGGTCAGCGACACCGGGCCGATATGGCCGCCGGCCTCCGAGCCCTCGATCACCAGCGCGTCGGCGCCGGTCTTGACGAAGCGGCGGGCCAGCACGAGCGCCGGGGCGAAGCAGACGAGCCTGGCGCCGCCGTTCTTGACCGCGCGCACCGCGGGCCCGGGCGGGATGCCGCCGGCCAGCACCACGTGGCTGACGCCCATGCGCAGGCAGACCTGCACCAGCTCGTCGAGCTGCGGGTGCATGGTGATCAGGTTGACGCCGAACGGCAGGGCGGTGAGCGCCTGGGTGGCGGCGATCTCGGCCTCCAGCAGCGCCGGCCCCATCGCCCCGCAGGCGATGACGCCGAAGCCGCCGGCGTTCGAGATTGCGGCGACCAGGGTGCGCTCGCTGACCCAGCTCATCGCCCCGCCCATGATGGCGGTGCGTGTGCCCAGGAATGCGCGGCCGCGCGACCACAGCCGGTCGAGCCGGGCGGCGGCCTGCTGGCCGGGCGAGTGGTCCGCCATTGCGATGTCAGGCGGCATCGAGGCCGTACGCGGTATGCAGGGCACGCACCGCGAGCTCGGTGTAGTCCTCGGCGATCAGCACGCTGACCTTGATCTCGCTGGTGGAGATGACCTGGATGTTGATCGAGCGCTCGGCCAGGGTGCGGAACATGGTGTTGGCGATGCCGGCGTGGCTGCGCATGCCGACGCCCACCACCGAGATCTTGGCGACGTCGCTGTCGGTCAGCAGGGTGGTGAAGCCGATATGCGCGCGCTCGCGCTCGAGGCAGGCGACGACGCGGGCGAGGTCGGCGCGGCCGATCGTGAAGGTCATGTCGGTGGCACCCTCGGCCGAGACGTTCTGCACGATCATGTCCACGTTCACGTGCGCCGCCGAGAGCGGCCCGAACACCGAGGTTGCAACGCCGGGGCGGTCCGGCACGTGGCGCAGCGTGACCTTCGCCTCGTCGCGCGAGTAGGCGATGCCGGTGACGATTTCCTTTTCCACGATCTCGTCCTCATCGACCAGGAGGGTGCCCTGGTTCTCTTTTTCGGGGTCCACGAAGCTGGACAGGACCTGGACCCGCACCCGCTCCTTCATCGCCAGCTCGACGCTGCGCGTCTGCAGCACCTTGGCACCGACGGACGCGAGTTCCAGCATTTCCTCGTAGGCGATGCGGTCGAGCTTGCGTGCGCGGGGCACGATGCGCGGGTCGGTGGTGTAGACGCCGTCCACGTCGGTGTAGATGTCGCAGCGGTCGGCGCGCAGGGCTGCGGCGATCGCCACCGCCGAGGTGTCCGACCCGCCGCGGCCGAGGGTGGCGATCCTTCGGTCGGGCGCCAGGCCCTGGAAGCCGGCGATGACGGCGACCTGGCCGCGCTCCATGCGGGCGATCAGGTCGGCGGCGTCGATGCTGACGATCCGGGCGGCGCCGTGCGCGTCGTCGGTGTGCAGCGGGATCTGCCAGCCGGCCCAGGACCGCGCCTCCACCCCCACCGCCTGCAGCGCGATGGCGAGCAGGCCGGTGGTGACCTGCTCGCCGGTGGCGACCACCGCGTCGTATTCACGGGCGTCGTGCAACGGGGAGAGCGCCTGGCACCAGGCGACGAGCTGGTTGGTGGCGCCCGCCATGGCGGAGACCACGACGGCCACTTGGTCGCCCAGCTCGACCTGGCGGCGGACGCGGTCGGCCACGTTGCGGATGCGGTCTAGGTCGGCCACCGACGTGCCGCCGAACTTCATCACGATGCGGGCCATGGTTTCCCTGACTGACGGCACGTCCCGCGGCGCGGCCGGGCCTGCCTCGGGTCAGCGGGGTGGTCTAATCGGGCCGGGCTGGTAAGACAACGCCGGCTGGGTGGGGGCAGGTATCCAGCCAGCCCCGGGCGGCGATGTCGGAGGCGGGGATGGTGCAGGCGGGTCGGCAGGACGGGGCGGACGTCTCGGCCGAGGAGGTCGCCCGCTTCGGCGCGCTGGCGCCGCGCTGGTGGGACGCGTCGGGGCCGATGCGCGAACTGCACCGGATGAACGCGCTGCGCATCGGCTGGATCGCCGGCCGCGTGCCCGCCCCGGCGGGCCACGCGCGACCGGCCGTGCTGGACATCGGCTGCGGCGGCGGCATCGCCGCCGAGGCGCTCGCCGACGCGGGATTCGCGGTGACCGGGATGGACGCCTCGGCGGAGGCGATCGGCGTCGCACGCACGCATGCGGCGCAGGCGGGGCTGTCGATCGACTACCGCGTGGGGCTGGCGGGCGACCTGCTGGAGGGCGAAGCACGGTTCGCTGCCGTGGCGGCGCTGGAGGTGATCGAGCACGTGCCCGACCAAGCCGCGTTCGTGGCCACGCTGGCCGCTTTGCTGGCGCCGGGCGGGGTGCTGTTCGTCTCCACCCTGAACCGCACGCTGCGCTCGCTGGCGGTGGCCAAGATCGGCGCGGAGTACGTGGCCAGGCTGCTGCCTGCCGGGACCCACGAGTGGCGCCGTTTCGTGCGCCCGGACGAACTCGCGGCCATGGGGCGGGCGGCCGGTCTGCGGCTGGCGGACGTCTCCGGCATGGTGTTCAGCCCGGGGCGCGGCTGGGTGGCCAGCCGCGACAACGCCATCAACTACATCGCGGCGCTGGCACGCGACTGAACCAGGCCGGGCGGACGGGCGGTCAGCGCAGCAGCGCGTGCGGCGTGTGGCCGATCTCCACCGGAAGTGCGGCCAGCGCACGGACGCCACGCGCGACCATCAGCACCGCGTATCCGGACGGCGGCAGCAGGTAGGTCACGGCCACGAGCAGGGCCGGTAGGCTGCCCACGCCGAGCACGACCAGGGTGGCCAGGACGTAATAGACGAACACGGCCACGAACGCGTTCCAGGGAAGGGCGAAGGCTGCGAGCGGGTTGCGCATCGGGTGCTCCATCAGGTGCATGTCGCACTGCAACATAAGTGGGACCCAGCTGATGATAAGCCTGCTTACCGACTACGTGTCATGCTCGCGGCGCATGTAGAATGCTATTGGAAGTGGCAGTCCGGCCGGACATGGCCATGGAAGGCCGGCCAGGTCTCGGTGCTGCCGAACAGCGGCAGGCCGACATAGCCGCGCAGCCGCAGCGCGCCATCCGCCGGCACCCAGACTTCGGCGCTGTAGGTCTTGCCGTCTTCGGGGTTGGTGACCGTGCCGTGCAGGCGGCCGTCCTGCTGCGGCCGCAGCCTATCGAGCAGGATCGAGTGGCATTGCGGCCGTCCCCGCCAGTCCCGCTTGACGTCGCCGTTCGCCGGCCAGTCCGACAGGCCCACGATCACGCCGCACACCGCCGAGCCGCAGGGCTGGAAGCTGATCACCCCGCCCCGGTCCTCGGTCAGCCACAGCCCGAGCGGCGAGCGGGCGGCCTGTGCGCCGGACGCGGCCATGAGGCCGAGGGCGACCAGCACCGACGATCGCGCGGCCTGCCTGAGCCTTCTCATGCACCACGCCCTGCATCGGCCAGACAGTTTGCCGCCGCGCCCGGCCCCATGTCAGCGCCCTCCGAGATGGAAACCGACCGGCAGCCGGATCGAGGCGAGCCCTGCCGCCAGCAGCCCGGCGCCGCAAATAGCCAGCGCCAGGCTGCTACCCCATACACTTCCGAAGCTGCGCACCATGGCGCTGCCCGACGGGTCGGCGGGGTCGTAGTACACCCGCACCGCCTGCCCGACGCGGAACCCGGCGATCATGCCGCCCTGCGGGTAGCTGACGGTCGCGCCGTCTCGGGTCCGGAACGCGATTTGCGGGTGTGAGCCGCCCGCATTCAGCCGCGTGACGGCCCCGTCGGCTACGACCGCCCCAGCGATGAAGCGACTGGCCCGAAACGCCGTGGCAGCGCCGGCGAGAGCCAGGGCGGCGCCGCCCAGCAAAACGATCGAACGCAGGGTCGTGCTCGAAGCGGCGGAGCGGCTGGCGGGCGGTCGTCGTCTCCCTGCCGGCACCTTCCTACCCGTCCGCACGCGGCACCCAGGGGATGCTTGCGACTTCGATGCCGTCTTCCGCCAGCGCCTCGGCTTGGTCGGGGGTGGTTTCACCATAGATCGGACGGGGGGCCGCGTCGCCGTTGTGGATGGCGCGGGCGGCTTGGGCGAAGTTCGGACCGACATAGTGGCACTTCTGCTCGATCTCGGCCCGGAGGCGCTGCAGCGCGGCGCGCATCCGGTCGGGCATGGGGGGCGGGCTGTCCGGGTTCGGCGCGGGCGCGGGCTGCACCGCCTTCACCGGCGCGGCCAGCGCGGGCGGGGCTTCGGCGCCGCGGCCGACCCGGGGTGCCATGATCGCGCGCGACACGTCCGGGCTGGCGCAGATGGGACAGTCCAGCATCCCCGCTTTTGCCTGCTGGTCGAAGGCCGCGCTGTCGCGGAACCAGCCATCGAAGCTGTGGCCGCCGCCGCAGCGCAAATCATAATGGATCATGACGGTCCGAAGGTGGGAGTGCGGATCAAGCGCGTCTGCTCACGACTATCCGCCCGGCCGATGAAGCGACCACTAACCGGCCAGCATGGGGTCGAGCTTGCCGGCACGGTCCAGCGCGGCCAGGTCGTCGCTGCCGCCCACATGGGTGCCGCCGATGAAGATCTGCGGCACCGTGTTGCGGCCGCCGGAGCGCAGGCGGGCCTCGGCCCGCTCCGGGGTGCCGGACGGTGCCTCGATCTCGCGAAACGCGGCGCCCTTCCTGGTCAGCAGGTTCACCGCACGGGCGCAATAGGGGCAGAACGGCTGGGTGTAGATCTCAATCGTCGGCATCTTCGTCCTCTGGCGGCGTTCGGGACCGGTCGGACCTGGGGTCGGCGACACGGCTGGCGACCAGCACGTCGACATTGGCGGCGCCCGCGTCAAGCAGGGCCGCCACACAGGCCCGCGCGGTGGCACCCGACGTGAGCACGTCGTCGACGAGAACGACACGACGGCCCGGCAGCAGGGGCGCCCTGCCCGGCCGCACCCCGATCGCGCCCTGCAGCAGCGCGGCCCGGTCGGCGGCCGAACGCTCGCCCAGCCTGGGGGTCGCGCGGCTGCGGGTCAGCAGGTCGGGCACGCTCGGCAGCCCAGTGCGCCGGGCGAGGCGGCCGGCCAGCAGTGCGGCCTGGTTGTAGCGGCGCTGCAGCAGCCGGCGGCGGTGCAGCGGGACCGGCACCAGCAGGTCGGCCCCGGCCAGCAGCGCGGCGCCGGCACGGTGCATGTGCAGGGCCAGCGTCGCCGCGTTCTCCTGCCGGTCGGCGTGCTTGAACGGCAGGATCAGCGCGCGGGCGGCCGCGTCGTAGAGCATCGCCGCGCGGGCCCGGCCCCAGGGCGGCGGCGCGTCCGTGCATGAGCGGCAGAGACGGAGCGGTCCCGCCTCCGCCTGGCTGGCGAAGGGCAGGCCGCAGCGCCCGCAGAGCGGCTCGGCGATGAAGCTCACGCGCTGGAAACACGCGGCGCAGAGCTGGCCGGGAGCGGCCACGGGCGCGTCGCAGCAGGCGCAGGCCGGCGGCAGGAGCAGGTCGAGGGCGCCGCGCGCCAGGTCAGCGAGCATGTACCCAGCTACCAGCTTTGGCGCTTCGTGATCCAGCGCCGCTTGCCAGCGCCGGGGTGCGACCCGATGGTCTGCCGATGTCCGACATGCTCGTCTTCGACCGCCGGGCGGTCCGCCTGCACCGCGACCGGGCGGCGCGCAGCGTCGGCCGGGTGGAGCCGATTCTGCTGGACGCGGCCGAGCGGCTGATCGACCGGCTGGACGACACGACGCATCGCTTCGCCGCCGCCCTGGATGTGGGCGGCCGGGGCGTGGTGGCGCCCCTGCTGCGCGGGCGCGGTATCGCGACCGTCAGCCTGGACCTCTCTTCCGGCATGGCGGCGCTGGGCGGCGGCACGGCGGTGGCCGGCGACGAGGAGAGGCTGCCCTTCGCCCCGGCCAGCTTCGATTTGGTGGTCGCCAGCCTGTCGCTGCACTGGGTGAACGACCTGCCTGGCGCACTGATCCAGCTGCGCCGGGCGTTGCGGCCGGACGGGCTGCTGCTGGCGAGCCTGCCGGCGCTCGGCACGCTGGACGGCTTGCGCCGCGCGCTGACCGAGGCCGAGGACGCGATCACCGGGGGTGCGGCGCCGCGCGTCTCGCCGTTCCCCGACCTGAAGGACTGCGCCGCGCTGCTGCAGCGTGCCGGGTTCGCCCTGCCGGTGGCCGACCTGGACGAGGTGCGCGTGCTGTACGCCGACCCGTTCGACCTGTTGCGCGACCTGCGCGCCGCGGGCGAGGCCAACGCGGTGCTGCACCGGCACCGGGCGGTGCCGCCGCGCAGCCTGTTCCCGGCGGCGCTGGCCGGGCTGCCGGAGCGCGACGGACGGCACGAGGTGGTGCTGCGCCTGGCGATGCTGACCGGCTGGGCGCCCGCGGAGTCGCAGCCAAAGCCACTGAAACCCGGCACCGGCCAGATCAGCCTGACGGAGATCTTCGGAAAGGGGTCTGGGGCCGCGGGCCCCGTCGTGCGCAGCACGCTCTCGCGTGACGGGGTCCAGGGGCGTCGTGCGAGGCACGCTGGCGCGTGACGCCCCTGGCCTTAAGCCGCAAGCCGCGCCAACGCCGCGCGGTACTCCGTGCCGAACCGAGCCACCAGTTCGGCCACAGGCACCACGGCCTGCAGAGCGCCGATGCCCTGGCCGCAGCCCCAGACGTCTTTCCAGGCCTTCTTGCCGGCGCTGAGCTCGCCGAAGTTCATCTTCGACGGGTCGGAGGTGGGCAGCGCGTTCGGGTCCATGCCGGCGGCCACGATGCTGGGCTTGAGGTAGTTGCCGTGCACGCCGGTGAACAGGTTCGAGTAGATTATGTCCGACGCGGAGCCGTCCACGATCATCTGCTTGTAGCGCGGGTCGGCCGAGGCTTCCTCGGTGGCGATGAAGGCGGAGCCGACATAGGCGAGGTCGGCCCCCATGGCGCGGGCGGCGGCGATGGCCGAACCGCTCGCGATCGAGCCAGACAGCGCCAGCGGGCCGTCGAACCAGCTGCGTATCTCCTGCACCAGCGCGAAGGGCGAGGTGGTGCCGGCATGGCCGCCGGCGCCGGCGGCCACCGCCACCAGCCCGTCCGCGCCCTTGCCGACCGCCTTGCGGGCGAAATTGTTGTCGATCACGTCGTGGAACACGATGCCGCCGTAGCTGTGGACGGCTTCGTTGACGTCCACGCGCGCGCCGAGCGAGGTGATGACCATCGGCACCTGGTAGCGGACGCAGAGGGCGAGGTCCTCGGCCAGGCGGTCGTTGGTGTTGTGCACGATCAGGTTGACCGCGAAGGGCGCGTCCTGCGTGGTCAGCTCGTCGCGGAGGCGGACCAGCCAGCTCTCCAGCGTGCCGGAGGGCCGGGCGTTGAGCGAGGGGAACGAGCCGACCACGCCGGCGCGGCACTGCGCGATCACCAGCTCGGGCTGCGAGATGATGAACAGGGGCGAGGCGATGACCGGCACGCTCAACCGGTTCTCAAGCAGTCTCGGCAGGGCCATGGCGATGCTCTCTCGGGATGTTTGGCTGCGGGGGTCGCCGGTTGTCCCGTGCCGCCTGCGTCCGTGACATAGGGAGCGGCACCCTAGTCCATGCCGGTCCGGTTCGCCTACAGGGGAGGGCGTGGCGGGGTTCGAGGGTGTCGCGCCCGATCACGATCGTATCATCGCGGCAACGACGCGGAGCATCCGGCGCTGGCTGGGCAGACACCAGTGAGCCTGCGATCCCATGCCGTTCGATCGGGCCGCCCCCGCCGCCACCCTCGCCCAGCGCTCCGAGCCGAACCTTCCGCTTGGGCTGCGCCGGGGCGTGTCCCGCGTTTGCCCGGCCTGCGGCGTCGGCCGCCTGTTCTGCGGCTACCTCGCGGTGATCGGCACCTGCCGGGCCTGCGGCAACGACAACGAGCAGTATCCGTCCGACGATTTCGCGCCCTACGTGACGATCTTTCTGGTGCTGCACCTGCTGGTGCCGGCTTTCGTGGTCGCGGACCACACCTGGACCTTGCCGCTCTGGATCGAGGCGGCGGTGACGATCCCGCTGTTCCTGGTCGCCACGCTGACGTTGCTGCCGTTCGCCAAGGGCGGGGTGATCGGCTTCACCTGGGCCTACGGGGTGACCCGAAACCCGTCGGGAAACATGGACGAGGCGTAGCGCGCGACGTCTGTCATGAGAGGCGGCCGCGACCACAGGTTGTGGACCCGGGCCAATCTGCTAGGGTAACGACCGTGTTCAGGCGGGCCGGATCAATGTCGGAAGATATCACTTCGGCCGAGGCGCGGACGGTCGTGCTGGAACTCTCGGTGGCGGCGCTCATTGCGCAGCTCCCGCCGGCCTCCATGCAGGAGGTGGTGAGCATGCTGGCCTACGTCGCAGGCGCGAGCCGGGAGGCCGAGCACTTCGTGGATCGTCGCGGGACCGCCCCGGTCAGCCATGTCCGGCATTGGGCGACCGAAATGCTCGACCGCGTCCTGCTCTCGCGCAAGGCTTCCCGGCCGGACGAACCGGCAGGGGATGAAGGCCAGTTTTCCGCCTGACGCGGTGGCGGTTGCGGTCACCGCCACCGTCAGAACGGAATTTCGTCGTCCAGGTCGCCGCCGCCGGCCGGCTCCCACGAGGGTGCGCTGCCGCCGGACCGTGCCCCGGCGGCGGGGCGGGTTGCCGGCGTGCGCGGGGTGTAGCCGCCCTCGCCGCTGAACCCGGCATTGCCGCCGGCTTCGGCGCGGCCGCCGAGCAGGGTCAGCTCGCCGCGGAAGCGGCTCAGCACGACCTCGAAGGTTTCGCGCTCGGCGCCGTCCTTGTCGGTGTATTTGCGGCTTTCCAGCGAGCCCTCGATGTAGACCGTCGAGCCCTTCTTGAGGTACTTCTCGGCGATCTCGCCCAGCTTCTCGTTGAAGATGGCGATGCGGTGCCATTGGGTCTTCTCGCGCCGCTCGCCGCTGCCCTTGTCGTTCCAGGATTCGCTGGTGGCGATGGAGAACGAGACGACCTTGCCGCCGTTCTGCATGGTGCGGGCTTCCGGATCGCGCCCCAGGTTGCCGATCAGGATCACCTTGTTCACGCTGCCTGCCATGGTCCGCCCGCCGATCGTGTGGTTGTGGGAGAAAGGTTCTTTTACGCCCTTTGCCGGGCCGGCTGGCAAGGGCCGCGACAACGCGGGAGGGCAGCGCTCATGGGACATCCGGCATTCGACCTGACGGGAAAGGTGGCGCTGGTCACCGGCGGCAACGGCGGCATCGGGCTGGGTTTCGCCGAGGGCCTGGCCATGGCCGGGGCGGACATCGCCGTCTGGGGGACGAACGAGGCCAAGAACGACGCGGCGGTGGCCAGCCTCTCGGCGCACGGCACGCGGGTGGTGGCCATCCACTGCGACGTGGGCGACGAGGCGGCGGTGGACGCGGCCTTTGCCGGGACGCTGGCGCGGTTGGGCCGGGTGGATGGCTGCTTCGCCAACGCGGGCGTGGGCGGGAGCGGCACACCCTCGTTCGGCGAAATCAGCCTCGACGAATGGCGCCGGGTGATGCGGGTCAACCTGGACGGGGCGTTCCTGACGCTGCGGGCGGCGGCGCGGCACATGGTGAGCCGGCCGGGCGGCGGCGCGCTGGTCGCCACGTCCTCCACCGGCGCGGTGATGGGGGCCGCCCGCAACGAGCATTACGGCGCCTCCAAGGGCGCGCTGATTTCGCTGATACGCGGGCTGGCCGTGGAGTATGCCAAGCACGGGATACGCGCGAACGCGGTGCTGCCGGGCTGGGTGGAGACGGAGATGACGGCCAGATCCATGGCCAGCGAGCGGTTCGCCGGCAACGTGAAGCCCAGGATCCCGATGCGCCGGTGGGGCCGGCCGGACGATTTCGGCGGCATCGCGGTGTACCTGATGAGCGAGGCTTCATCCTGGCACACCGGCGACAGCTTCGTAATCGACGGCGGCTACACCATCTTCTAGAACGAGGCTCGGGGCCGCTGGCCCGACGGTGGGGGTGCTGCGTGTCGTCAATCGTCGTCCGGGGTGCGCGCGAGCACAACCTCAAGAACATCGACGTGTCGATCCCGCGCGACCAGCTGACGGTCATCACCGGCCTGTCTGGCAGCGGCAAGAGCTCGCTCGCCTTCGACACGATCTACGCCGAGGGCCAGCGGCGCTACGTCGAGAGCCTGTCCTCCTACGCCCGCCAGTTCCTCGAACTGATGGGCAAGCCGGACGTGGACAGCATCGAGGGATTGTCGCCCGCCATCTCGATCGAGCAGAAGACCACCAGCCGCAACCCGCGCAGCACCGTGGGCACGGTCACCGAGATACACGACTACATGCGCCTGCTCTGGGCGCGCGCCGGCATCCCCTACTCGCCGGCGACCGGCCTGCCGATCGAGGCGCAGACGGTCAGCCAGATGGTCGACCGGGTGATGGCCATGCGCGAGGGCACGCGGCTGCTGCTGCTGGCGCCGGTGGTGCGCGACCGCAAGGGCGAGTACCGCCGCGAACTCGCGGACCTGCAGCGACGCGGCTTCACCCGGGCCAAGGTGGACGGCACGCTGTACGACGTGGCCGACGTGCCGACGCTGAACCGCAAGACCAAGCACACGGTGGAGGCGGTGGTGGACCGCATCGTGGTGCGAAAAGGCGCCGAGCAGCGCCTGGCCGACAGTTTCGAGACCGGACTCGGCATGGTGCCGGACGGCATCGTCTACGCCGAGGACGCCGACAGCGCCGAGCGCACGGTGTTCTCCTCGCGCTTCGCCTGCCCGGTCAGCGGCTTCACCATCGAGGACATCGAGCCCCGGCTGTTCAGCTTCAACAGCCCGCACGGCGCCTGCCCGGCCTGCGACGGGCTGGGGGTGGAGACGTTCTTCGACCCGGCGATGGTGGTGCCCGACGAGCGGCGCAGCCTGGCCGAGGGGGCGGTGGCGCCCTGGACCGGCGCGATGAGCCCGTATTTCGACCAGACGCTGCAGAGCCTGGCGCGACACTACAAGGTGACCACGCGCACCCCCTGGGCGGAGCTGCCGGCCACGGTCAGGGACGCGATCCTGAACGGGTCGGGCAGCACACCGGTCAAGATGACCTACAAGGACAGCGTGCGGGCCTACGCGGTGGAAAAGCCGTTCGAGGGCGTGCTGCGCAACCTCGAACGGCGCTGGCGCGAGACCGACAGCGCCTGGGTGCGCGAGGAGATGAGCCGCTACCAGGCGCAGAAGCCCTGTGCGGTGTGCCACGGCGCCCGGCTGAAGCCGGAGGCGCTGGCGGTGAAGATCGACGGGCACACCATCGCGCAGGCCTCCGATCTGTCGATCCGGCAGGCGCTGGGCTGGTTCCAGGGCGTCGGCGACACGCTGACGCCGCAGCGGCTGGAGATCGCGCGTCGCATCCTGCGCGAGATCGTGGAGCGGCTGCAGTTCCTGGTCGATGTCGGGCTCGACTACCTCAGCCTGTCGCGCGGATCGACCACGCTGTCGGGCGGCGAGAGCCAGCGCATACGGCTGGCCAGCCAGATCGGCAGCGGGCTGACGGGCGTGCTCTACGTGCTGGACGAGCCGTCGATCGGCCTGCACCAGCGCGACAACGAGCGGCTTCTCGGCACGCTGCGCCGGCTCAAGAGCCTGGGCAACACGGTGCTGGTGGTCGAACACGACGAGGACGCGATACGTCAGGCCGACTTCCTGATCGACATGGGGCCGCGCGCCGGGATCAACGGCGGCCACGTGGTGGCGCAGGGCACGCCGGCCGAGGTGGCCGCAAACCCGGCCTCGCTGACCGGCGACTATCTGAGCGGGCGGCGGCGGATCGAGGTGCCTGTCCGCCGTCGGCCGTACGACAAGAAACGCCTGCTGACCGTGGTCGGCGCCACCGGGCACAACCTGAAGGGCATGCCGGCGGCGTTTCCGCTGGGCACCTTCACCTGCGTCACCGGGGTGTCGGGCGGCGGCAAGTCCACGCTGGTGGTGGACACGCTGTACAAGGCGGTGTCGCGCCGCCTGATGGGATCGGGCGAGGTGCCGTCGGCGCACACGCGCATCGATGGCTTGGGCGAGCTCGACAAGATCATCGACATCGACCAGTCGCCGATCGGCCGCACGCCGCGCAGCAACCCGGCCACCTACACCGACCTGTTCGCGCCGATACGCGACTGGTTCGCCGAGCTGCCGGAGAGCCGGGTGCGCGGCTACAAATCCGGCCGCTTCAGCTTCAACGTCAAGGGCGGCCGCTGCGAGGCGTGCCAGGGCGACGGCGTGCTGAAGATCGAGATGCATTTCCTGCCCGACGTCTTCGTCACCTGCGACACCTGCAAGGGTGCGCGCTACAACCGCGAGACGCTGGAGATCAAGTTCCGCGGCCGGTCGATCGCCGAGATCCTGGCGATGACGGTGGACGAGGCGCAGCCGCTGTTCTCCGCCGTGAACCGGATCAACGACCGGCTGAGCATCCTGCAGCGCGTGGGGCTCGGCTACATCAGCCTGGGCCAGCAATCGACCACGCTGTCGGGCGGCGAGGCACAGCGCATCAAGCTGGCCAAGGAGCTGGCCCGCCGGGCGACGGGACGCACGCTGTACATCCTGGACGAGCCCACCACCGGGCTGCATTTCGAAGACACCGCCAAGCTGCTGGAGGTGCTGCACGCGCTGGTGGACCAGGGCAACACGGTGGTGGTGATCGAGCACAACCTCGAGGTGATCAAGACCGCCGACTGGGTGATCGACATGGGGCCGGAAGGCGGCGACGGCGGCGGGCAGATCGTGGCCGAGGGCACGCCGGAGACGGTGGCGGCCAGCAAGGCCAGCCATACCGGGCGGTTCCTGGCGCCTTTGCTGCCCACCCCCCGCGCCGCGGTCCGGCGACGCGCCTGAGCGCGGCCTCCGGCGGCTTCCGCACGGCATGAAGCACGGCGCTGCGAACGACGCCGCCGCGGCTGCGTTGCCTGGGCAGGAGGATCAAAACCATGGCCCTGTTCCCGATTTTCGGCGCCGCCGTGGCCCTGGCCGGCGGTGACAAGCTCGCCGGCGACCGTGCCTATGCGGGCCTGTTCCACCATCTGGGCTGGTCGCGCGGCGACATGCGCGCGGTGGCCGCAACCGAGCTGGCCGGCGGGCTGCTGATGGTGGCGCGTCCGACGCGGCATTTCGGCGCGGCGCTGGTGTCCCTGGCCTCGGCCGCGGTGTTCGTCAGCGAGGTCCGGCACGGTGACCACAAGCTGGCCACCTCCCGCGGGCTGGTGTTCATGATGGCGCTGGCGGCCTGGCTCGCGCCGCGCGGCCGATGAGCGGCGCCCGGCGGCACTGGCTGGCGGTGGTGGCGATCCTGGCCGCGTCACTGCGACCGGCGGCGGCCGGCGAGGCGGTCACGCCGGTGATGCGTGCCGGGATAGAGGGCGTGATCACCGCCCAGATCGACGCGTTCGAGCGCGACGATGGCGCGGCCGCCCTCGCCTTTGCCGCGCCCGCCCTGCAGGCGATGTTCGGCGACGGACCGCATTTCCTCGACATGGTGCGCACCGGCTACCCGGCCGTGTTCCGGCCGCGCAGCTTCCGCTTCGGCGAGCTGGCGTCCTCGCACGGCGTCTTGCGACAGGCCGTGGAGGTGGTGGGTCCGGACGGCGCCCGCGCGCTTGCGCTCTACGACATGGAACGCGAGGCTAACGGAAGCTGGCGGATCGCTGGCTGCACCCTGGTCAAGGACGGCCGGATCGACCTTTGAGCGGGCCGGCGGGCGTCTCACGCCCCGGGTACGGTGTCGGCCACGGTCCGGGCCCTTGTGTGGCCGATCGGCCGCTCGCTCAGCGTCATGGCGGCGGCGATGAGTGCCACGTGGGAGAAGGCCTGCGGGAAGTTTCCGACCTGGCGGCCAGCGTCGGCGTCGTATTCCTCGGCGAGCAGGCCCACGTCGTTGCACAGCGCCAGCAGTTTCTCGAACAGCTCGGCCGCTTCCTCGCGCCGGCCCTGCATGGCGTAGATCTCGACCAGCCAGAAGGTGCAGGCCAGGAACGCGCCCTCGCTGCCCGGCAAACCATCAACCGCGCTCTCGGTACGGTAGCGCAGCACGAAACCGTCGCGCAGCAGATCCTCCTCCACCGCCTTGACCGTGCCGACCATGCGCGGGTCGTTCGGCGGCAGGAAGCCGGACATCGGGATCAGCAGCAGGCTCGCGTCCAGCTCGTTCGAGCCGAAGCTCTGCACGAAGGTGTTGCGCACCGGGTCGTAGCCTTCCCGCAGAACGCGCTCGGCGACCTGGGCGCGCAGCGAACGCCATTCCTCGATGGGGGCGGACAGGTGGTAGCGCGTCGCGTCGCGTATCATTCGGTCCAGCGCCGCCCAGACCATGACCTTGCTGAAGGTGAAATGCTTCGCGCCGCCGCGTATCTCCCACATGCCGGCGTCGGGCTGGTCCCAGATGGTGGACAGGTGCTCGATGATGTTGCGCTGGAGCGACCAGCCGTGCGGGGCGGGCTTGAGGCCGTGTCGGCGTGCCTGGTGCAGGCATTCCAGCACCTCGCCGTAGACGTCGAGCTGCACCTGGCCGCTGGCGGCGTTGCCGATGCGCACCGGCAGGCTGCCCTCGTAGCCCGCGAGCCAGGGCAGCTCGCGTTCGTCCAGCGAGCGTTCGCCGTGCAGCCCGTACATGATCTGTATCTGGGCGGCGCTGCCGGCGATGCTGCGCTGCAGCCAGTCGCGCCACTGTTCCGCCTCCTCGGTGTAGCCGTTGCTCATCAGCGCGAAGAGGGTGAGGCTGGCGTCGCGCAGCCAGCAGAACCGATAGTCCCAGTTGCGCGGGCCGCCGAGCTGTTCGGGCAGCGAGGTGGTGGGCGCGGCGACGATGCCGCCGGTCGGCGCGAAGGAGAGCGCCTTCAGCGTCAGCAGCGAGCGGTGCACGGCGTGCCGGTAGGGGCCCTTGTAGTGGCCGCGGCTGATGAAATGCTCCCAGTAGCTCTGGGTGCGCGCCAGCGCGTCCATCGGGTCCACCGCCGGCGGCGGCTTCTCGTGCGAGGGGCCGTGGGTCAGCACGAACGCCACCGTCTCGCCGGCGCGCACGTCGAACCGTGCGGCGGTGCGCATGTCGCGGCCCTGCAGCTTCACCGTCGTGCGCAGCACCACCATGTCCGGGCCGGCGATGGCGCAGATGCCCGAATGGTCGTCCAGCCGGGTCACCCAGGGGATCGACACGCCGTAGTCGAAGCGCAGGGCCAGGTCGGTCTGCATGGCCACCCGGCCGCGCGTGCCCTGGACCAGCCGTACCAGGGTCGGGTGCAGGGGGTCCGGCAGCATGAAGTCGATCAGGGTGACGCTGCCGGTCGGGGTTTCGAACAGCGTCTCCAGGATCATCGTGCTCTCCCGGTAGCGTCTTGTGGCGGGAGCGCCGGGGACCTGCGGCGCGATCAGCCAGCGCCCGTTGTCGCTGTCGCCGAGCAGGGCGGCGAAGCAGGCGCCACCGTCGAAATGCGGCAGGCAGAGCCAGTCGATGGAGCCGTTGCGGCCGACCAGGGCCGCGGTGATCCGATCGCCGATCATGGCGTAGTCTTCGATCTTCAACGGCTTCTCGGCGTTCATGCGGGGCGGTGCCTCGGTCGGGGGGAAAGGGATCGTTACACTGATCGAGCACAGAAGCTTGACTTTGCCCTCCCGGTTCCAGATATGCCTTCTGCCACGCGCACGGGTGCGGATGCGCTCGGCCGAGAATGGCCTTGAGCGTGGCGGCGGCCACGAATTTTCGACTGCCGGCGGGTCTCGCCTGCGACCCTGCCCGGCTGAGCTCCCGCCTCCCAAGACCCCGCCTCCCGAGCCCCTCTTTCAGAGACTGAGAATAATTGTTGAACCAGACCACCCCATGCGAGGCTGACGAGCCTGTGCATTCAGACGAACACATGATGCCGGACAGCGCGGCACAGGCGTCGGACACCCTGCCCGTCGAGGAAGCGGCCGAGACCTCGTCCGTCGCCGATGCGCCCGACCCGGCAGAGGCGGCGCTGGTCTCGGCGGAGCTGGCCGGCATCGCCTTTGCGGCACCGGGCGAGGCTGCACCACCCGCCGCTGCGGGTTTGCCGGACGCCGAGCCGGAAATCCTGTTCGCCGATCTCGGCCTGTCCGAGCCGATCCTGCGTGCCATCGAGGAGAAGGGCTACCGCCACCCGACCCCGATCCAGGCGCAGGCCATCCCGGCCGTGCTGGCCGGCCGCGACGTGATGGGTGTCGCACAGACCGGCACCGGCAAGACCGCAGGCTTCACCCTGCCGATGCTCGACATACTCAGCGGCTCGCGCTCGCGCGCCCGCATGCCGCGCTCGCTGATCCTGGAGCCGACGCGGGAACTGGCGCTGCAGGTGGCCGAGAACTTCGTCGAGTACGGCAAGTACCTCAAGCTCAACCACGCGCTGCTGATCGGCGGCGAAAGCCTCAACGACCAGAAGGACGCCCTGATGAAGGGTGTGGACGTGCTGATCGCGACACCCGGCCGGCTGATCGACTTGTTCGAGCGCGGCGGGCTGATGCTGACGGACACCAAGCTGCTGGTGATCGACGAGGCGGACCGCATGCTGGACATGGGGTTCATCCCCGACGTCGAGCGTATCGTGGCGATGCTGCCCAAGACTCGGCAGACGCTGTTCTTCTCCGCCACCATGGCGCCAGAGATACGCCGGCTGTCGGACGCGTTCCTCGACAACCCGCGCATGATCACCGTCAGCAAGTCGGCGTCGGTCGCGACCACCATCGTCGCCGGCCTCGTGCTGGTCGCCGAACACGACAAGCGCGAGGCGCTGCGCCGGCTGATCCGGTCGGAGGAGGTGGCCAACGCGCTGATCTTCTGCAACCGCAAGCGCGACGTGGACATCCTGTACAAATCGTTGTCCCGCCACGGCTTCTCGGTCGGCGCGCTGCACGGCGACATGAGCCAGCCGGCCCGGTTCGCGACGCTGGACAAGTTCAAGAAGAACGAGCTGCGGCTGCTGGTGTGCAGCGACGTGGCCGCTCGCGGCATCGACATCGGCGGGCTGAGCCACGTGTTCAACTTCGATGTGCCGCACCATGCCGAGGATTACGTGCACCGCATCGGCCGCACCGGCCGTGCCGGGCTGACCGGCCACGCCTTCACCCTGTGCTCGCCGGAAGACCGGCTGGCGGTGGAGGCGATCGAGAAACTGACGGGATTCGCGATCCCGCGAATCGTGGTGCCCGAGCTGGACGTGGTGGAATGGGCCGAGACCGACGGCCGCAAGCGACGCGGCCGCGGCGGGTCCAGCGACCGCAAGCCGGCCTCCGGCAGGGGCGAGGCCCGACCCGCCGCGCGCGCGCCGCGCA
>CAXTJP010000056.1:0-17326 GCA_964244615.1 uncultured Acetobacteraceae bacterium | reverse complement strand
TTCACCACCGGCAGCTCGATCATGCCGCAGAAGCGCAACCCGGACGCCGCCGAACTGGCACGCGCCAAGACCGGCCGGGTCGTGGGCGCGCTGGTCGCGTTGCTGACCGTGATGAAGGGACTGCCGCTGGCCTACGCCAAGGACATGCAGGAGGACAAGGAGCCGGTGTTCGACGCGACCGCCTCGCTCGGCTTGTCGCTGGCCGCCACCGCCGGCATGGTGCGCGACATGCAGCCCGACGTCACGCGCATGCGGGCGCTGGCGGGATCGGGCTACGCGACCGCCACCGACCTCGCCGACTGGCTGGTGCGCGTGCTCGGCTTGCCGTTCCGCGTGGCGCACCACGTGACCGGGCGGCTGGTGGCGCAGGCCGAGGGCAGGGGGATCGAGCTGGTGCAACTGAGCCTGGAGGAGATGCAGGCCATCGAGCCGCGAATCACGACCGATCTGTTCGGCGTGCTGGGGGTGGATGCGTCGGTCGCCTCGCGCACCAGCTTCGGCGGCACGGCGCCGTCCCTGGTGGCCGCCCAGGCGACGCGCTGGCTGGCGGCGCTGGCGTGACGCCGGCTGCAAGGCTGGTATTGCTGGTGGCGGCCGGGCTCGCTCTGGCCGCCTGCGGCAAGGTCGGGCCGCCCAGTCCCGCAGGGCTGCCGGAACAGGTCACCTACCCGAAGACCTACCCGACCCAGTGATGCGGATCGATCGCGGCGACGGCGTGGAACTGGCCTACGTCCTGACCGAGGGGTGCCGCCCGACGCTCGTGTTCCTGCCGGGCTTCATGAGCGACATGACGGGCGAAAAGGCGACCATGCTCGCCGCCCACGCGAGCGCGCTGGGGGTGGCCACCCTGCGGCTCGACTACGCCGGCCACGGCGCCAGCGGCGGCCAGTTCATCTACGGCACCATCGGCCGCTGGACCGAGGACGTGCTGTTCCTGATCGACCGGCTGACCGAGGGGCCGGTGGTTCTGGTCGGCTCGTCCATGGGCGGCTGGATCGCGCTGCTGGCGGCGCGCGCCCGGCCCGATCGCGTCGCGGGGTTGGTCGGTATCGCCGCCGCCCCGGACTTCTCCGAGACGCTGATCTGGGAGCGCCTGTCCGCCGCGGACCGGCACAGGCTGCAACAGGACGGCCTGCTGCGCACGCCGAGCGGCTATGGCGGCGAGCAGGTCATCACCCTGGGGTTGATCGAGGACGGGCGGCGCCATCTGCTGCTGGGCGCGCCCATCCCGCTCGCCTGCAAGGTGCGGCTGCTGCACGGGCAGCAGGACCACGACGTGCCGTGGCAGACCGCGCTGCGCCTGGCCGAGGCGCTGGAAAGCCCCGACGTGCAGGTGGTGCTGGTCAAGGATGGCGACCATCGCCTGTCCCGCCCGCAGGACCTCGCACTGCTACGCCGGGTTGTCGGCCCGCTCCTGCTCGATGATGGCGGCTAGACCCTCGCGATAGGTGGGATAACGCCAGCGCAGGCCCAGCGCCTTTTGCGTGGCCGCGCTGGCCACCCGACGGTTCTCCGCCCAGAAGCTGCGCGCCATCTCGCTCATGCCGGCATGGGCCTCGCTGAACGGTATGGCCGGCGGCACCGGCAGGCCCGCCAGGCGGGCGGCGTATTCGGTGACGACCGCGCTCTCGGCCGGTTCGTCGTCGGAAAAGTTCAGCACGCGCGTGCCCTGTGGCGGCCGCGCGATGGCGGCCAGCACGCCGGCCGCGATGTCGTCCACGTGGATGCGGCCGAAAGCGTGGCCGGCCTGCACCACGCGCCTGGCGCGGCCCTGGCGCAGGTCGTCGAAGATCGACCGGCCGGGCCCGTAGATGCCGGCCAGCCGGAACAGGTCGAGCGGCCGGCCGGCCGCTGCGGCGTGCCACGCGTCCTCGGCCGCCAATCGCCGGCGCGAGCGGTCCGCGGTGGGGGCGGGGACGGTCGCCTCGTCCACCCAGCCGCCCGCACGGTCGCCGTAGACGCCGGTGGTGGACAGGTAGCCGATCCAGGCGAGCGAGGTGGCGGCGCCGATCTCGGCGGCGTAGCGGGACAGCACAGGATCGCCGTCCTCGCGCGGCGGGGCGGTGGCCAGGATGTGCGTCGCCGACGCGATCTGCGCCGAGGCGGCGCGGAACGGCACCATGGTGACATCGGGCGGCCCGCCGGCCTCCGGGTTGCGGCTGGTGGCCGTCACCGCCCACCCGACCGCGCAGGCCTGTTTTGCGGCGGCGCTGCCACAAAAGCCGAGGCCGAAGATCAGCAGACGCATCACACCCTCCGTTGAACTTTCCGCAGCCCCGCCCGCGTCCTACATGAACGCCCATGAGCTTACGCGCGTCCCTCGCCGGCGTCGCGGCGGTGCTGGCCGCGTCGTCGATCAACCTTGTCCGCCCGGCCCTGGCAGCGCCTCCAGCTCCCGCCGCGGTGCCGGACGCTGCGGCAGAGAACGCGCCGGCTTCGTCGGGCGAGGATGCCGACCTGCCGATCCCGCCGGTGCCGCCGCGAATCGCCGAGGGCGCCGACTACGAGAAATGCCTGGACATGCTGGCGACCGATCCCTCGGGCGCCGACGCGATGGCCACCAGCATGGCCGAGGCGGGCGGCGGCGAGGCGGCCCAGCATTGCCACGCGCTGGCCCAGGTCGAGCTCGGCAACCCCGAGACCGGCGCCGCCCTGCTGGACCGGCTGGCCGCCGGCAGCCGGGCGCCGGACGTCTCGCGCGCCGTGGTGTTCGGCCAGGCCGACCAGGCCTGGACCATGGCCGGCCGTGCGGACCAGGCGTTCGTCAGCGCCGGCCAGGCGCTCGCGCTCTCGCCGGACGACCCGGAACTGCGCATCGGCCATGCGATCGCCGGCCTCGCACTGCATCGCTACGCCGAGGCGGCCGACGACCTGACCCATGCGCTGGAACTCGACCCCAAGCGGGCCGACGCTTTGGTGTTGCGCGCCACCGCCGACCGCAACCTCGGCCGGCTTGACGCCGCGCGGTCCGACATCGACGCGGCCTTCGCGCTCGACCCGGACAACCCCGACGGGCTGCTGGAACGTGGCATCATCCGCCAGCGCCAGGGCGACCTTCCCGGCGCGCGCGCCGATTGGGAGCGGGCGGAGGAGCTCGGCGCCGACACCCCCACCGGCGACCTGGCGCAGCAGAACCTCGCCTTGCTGGCAGCCGGACCGCGACGCTGAAGGTCTGCGGTTGCCACCCGGACGCAGCCCGCCCACCATCCCGCCGATGGACGAAAGCGAAGACAGGCTGCCGATCCTGGTGGCGCCGCACCGATCGCTGAAGACCCGCGCGCGGGTCGTGGGCACGCTGGACATGGACCGCGCGCGCTCGCTCGCGCCGCGCATGTTCGCCGCGATGTACGCCGCCCCCGGCATCGGGCTCGCGGCACCGCAGGTGGATGTGGGCCTGCGGCTGGCGGTGCTGGACCTGATGCCGGGCGACGTTCGCCAGCCGCTGGTGCTGGTGAACCCGGAGATCCTGCAGGTGAGCAAGGAGTGGGTGACGCGCGAGGAAGGCTGCCTGTCGCTGCCCGGCCAATACGCCGAGGTGACGCGACCGGCCGCCGTGCGCGTGTCCTACTCGGACCTCGACGGACACCGGCGCGAGATCGACGCGGAAGGGTTGATGGCCACCTGCCTGCAGCACGAGATCGACCACCTGGACGGCGTGCTGTTCGTGGACCACCTCTCCGCCCTGAAACGCAACATCCTGATGCGCAAGCTGGCCAAGGAACAGAAGCTGGCCGCCGGCAAATGAGGCTGGCCTTCATGGGCAGCCCCGCCTTCGCGGTGCCGTCGCTGCGGGCGCTGCTGGCAGCCGGGCATGCGGTGGCTTCGGTCTATTGCCAGCCGCCCCGTCCCGCCAACCGCGGCCAGGCGCTGACGCGCTGCGCGGTGCACGAGGCCGCGACGGCGCTCGGCCTGCCGGTGCGCACCCCCGCCCGCGTGCGCCACGACGTGGCCGAGCACGCGGCCTTTGCGGCGCTGGACCTCGACGCGGCGGTCGTCGCCGCCTATGGCCTGATCCTGCCGCCGGCGATGCTCAACGCCCCGCGACGGGGCTGCCTGAACATCCATGCGAGCCTGCTGCCGCGCTGGCGCGGCGCCGCACCCATCCAGGCCGCGATGCTGGCCGGCGACGCCGAGACCGGCATCACCATCATGCAGATGGATGCCGGGCTGGACACCGGCGCCATGCTGCTGCGCCAGGCAGTGCCGATCGGGCCGCGGGACACCACGCCCGCGCTGCACGACACGCTGGCCGAACTCGGCGCGTCGCTGATCTTGCGCGCGCTGGCCGAAGACCCAGAAGCCGTGCCGCAGCCGCAGGCCGGTGCCACCCACGCCGCCAAGCTGACGCGCGCGGATGGCCGGCTCGATTTTTCCCGCGAGGCCGGGCTGCTGGACCGCCAGGTGCGCGCGCTGACCCCCTGGCCCGGCACGTTCGCGACCTTCGCGGGCGAGCCGTTGAAGGTGTTGTCGGCCGAGGTCGCGTCGGGTCTGGGCACTCCCGGCCAGGTGCTGGACGCCGCCTTTACGGTTGCCGCCGGCACCGGCGCGCTGCGGCTGCTTCGGGTGCAGCGTCCCGGCCGGCCGGCGATGGCGGGCGAGGCGTTCCTGCGCGGCGCGCCCGGCTGGCACGGCCAGTCGCTGGCGTGACACGCTGGGCGATGCAGCTGGAGTACGACGGCACGCCGTTCGTCGGCTGGCAGCGTCAAGCCACCGGACCGTCGGTGCAGTCGGTGCTGGAACACGCGGTCGGGCAGCTTGCCGAAGGGCACGTGAACATCGTCGCCGCAGGGCGCACCGATGCCGGCGTGCACGCGCTGGCGCAGGTGGTGCACGTCGACCTGGACCGTGCCATGGCGCCCGCCAGGCTGGTGGCCGCGGTGAACTACCACCTCAAGCCGCACCCGGTCGCCGTGGTCCAGGCGGCCGTGGTGCCGGACGACTGGAGCGCCCGCTTCTCGGCCGTCGGCCGCGCCTACCGTTTCCGCATACTCAACCGTCCGGCACGGGCCGCGCTGCTGGCGCATCGCGTCTGGCACATCCCCGGCGCGCTGGACGTGCCGGCGATGCAGGCCGGCGCTCGGTGGCTGCTGGGCCGGCACGATTTCACGTCGTTCCGCGCCAGCGCCTGCCAGGCCCGTTCGCCGCTGCGCACGCTGGACCGGCTGGACGTGACACGGGACGGCGACATGGTGGAGGTGACGGCGGAAGCGCGCAGCTTCCTGCATCACCAGGTGCGCAACATGGTCGGCACGCTACGGCTGGTGGGCGACGGGCGCTGGCGCCCGGCCGACATGGCGCGCGCGCTGGCGGCGCGTGACCGTGCCGCTTCAGGGCCGACGGCGCCGCCGGACGGTCTCTATTTGACCGGCGTGCGCTACGCGGAGGCGGTTTTCCGAAGCGGTTAGAGCACGTGCATCGACAGCAAAGCGGGAAGCGGCCCACCGGTCGGCCGCGGGTCGCCGATGGCGTGGCCAGCGGCGTAGCTGATCAGCGAGCCGCCATGGCCGTCGGCAGCCAGCTTGAAGTTGGCGGTGGTGTAGTTGCCCTTGAACGTGAGCTTGGCGACCATCGTGCTGCCGTTGGAGACGGTGAGCGCGTGGCCGGTGTAGGACAGGCCGTTGGCCGCCTGGCCCAGCAAGTCGATGGCGTCGCCGGCGGCGAAATCCGCGATGTGGCCGGACATGCCCGCGGCGTCGCCGAGGGCGAGCTTCTCCGTTCCCGTCTCGAACGTCACGGTCTGGGTGGAAACCACGTCACTGTTCAGCTGCAGGACTGCGTCGCTCAGTAAGTGCACGGCGCCGGTGCCGGTGATGGAACCACCGACCACCAGGGTGCCCCCGCTGGCGACGATCAGCCCCGCATTGCCGAGCGTTGTGGCGGAGATGGTGCCGTTGCCGGTGATCTCGCTGCCGCCATACAGATAGAGCCCAGCACGCACGTTCATCATGCCGGCGGATATCTTCACCGTGCCGGCTAGTTCGACGTCGGTCACATGGATCGAGCCGCCGCTGCTGACCTGCACCAACGCGCCATTGTCCACGCTCAGGATACGGCCGGTGTAGAGGGAGTTGGCGCCCGTGACGGCAAGGGTGCCGTTGTTCAGGTACAGGTCGGTGGCGGTATCGAATTCGCCGCCGGATTGCACGAGGATCTCGCCGGCGATGTTGCTCTGATACTCGCCAACTTCGACATACGGGCCTGCCTCGATCGCGGAGTTGGTGCCGGTGACCAGCACCTTTGCCATGCCGGCGCTGGTGCCGATATCAGTTTCGCCGTAGGAGCTCAGCGAGGCGTAGCCGCCGTTGGAGACCGTGACGGTGCCCTGGGCGCTCCCGCCGCGCTCGCCGAAGTCGCCGATCGTGGTGTAGCCGTAATTGTCCATGAGAAATTGGCTGCCGGGGCCGGTCACGGTCAGGGTGCCGGAGGATCCGGAGGCGCCGCCGACGTTGAAGCTGCTGAGCTCGGCGGAGAAATAGCCTCCGGAGCTCAACGTAAGCGTCGCCGTGCTATTGAGCGTGCCGCCGAGATTGAGCGTGCCGGTCGCCTCGTCCGAGGCGTAGGCGAAGGTGCCGCCTTTGGTGACGGTGACCGTGGCGTTGCCCGCTCCGGCGCCGATAGTGAGCACGTCGTTCTCGGCCGACGCCAAATCGTAGAGATAGGAATTGTTCTCGATGAGCACCGTGGTGCCGTCGCCGTCGATGCCAAGTTCGCCGGCCTGCAAGTAGGCGCCCGTATCGAGGGTGAAGCCGTAGCCGATGCCGACGGAGGCGGCGGTGACCTGGGTGCTCGAGCCGGTGATGGAGATGGTCGGTGCGCCGTTGGCTTGCACGATGTCCAGGGCGTCCACGTCGATCACGCCGTAGAGTCCCTGGCCGACCTGGATGATGGCGACGTCGTTGATACCGGGCGTGCCGACCGTACCGGGGTTGCTGACGTTAACCCAGTTCCCTTCGTTGCCTAAATCCGCGTTGCTCGAACCGGCCCATTGATAGACGCTCACCTGTACCCCCTGTCTCTCGATCATGGGTCGACCACACGCAGGCACCGCCGCCTGGCCGCGCTATACCGAGCCCCACCGTCTCGAGTGTGCGCATCGCGGCTCGTTAGCCAATCAAGACATTTAAGAACTTGTGAAAATCAATCTTCACAACACCTTCTGGTCTGGCTGGGCATCCCGGGTCACTCAATGCTGCGGGTCCGGCAAGGTCTGGATTGTCCGGAACGCCGGCTCGCTCCTGATCGGGTCCAGCATCGGATCGGTCCCGACCTCCGCCATGCCCGGGTCGCCCAACCGCGCTGCAACCCCCAGCCAATGCAGCGCGTCGGCCTTCTGCCCCCACTGCGCGTCGATCTCCGCGTAGCTGAAGGCGCCGGCGTCGCCCTGGTCCGCGCGCAGCTTGGCCAGGTCGGCTTCGGCCAGCGCCTGATGGCCCAGCCTGTGGTCGGCGATGGCCAGGACCTCCTTTTCCTCGAGGTTGGCCGCCGGCGCGCACAGCGTCCTGGCCGCCTCGGCATGGTCCTGCATGAGCAGCACGCCGCCCAGCAGGCCGACATAGATCGGCCGCAAGCCGTCGCCCAACACGGCGGCATGGTGTAGCGCCTCCGCCGCCTCGTCGTAGCGGTGCGCCATGAACAGGGTCCGGCCGAACTGGCCCCATGCGTTGACCGAGAGCGGATCGATCTGCGTGCCGCGCCTTCCAGCGGCGACCGCCGCCTCGAAATGCCCCACCGCGAGTTCGATGTTGGCGTAGTTGCCCTCGATCGCGGCGCTGCCGGGTGTCAGCATCTGGGCCAGGACCATCTCCCGCTCGGCGGCCGCGTGGTCGAGCAGCCCGAAATTGAGCACCCAGGCGCGTAGCGAGTGCGACTGCCCCCATTCGGGTGCCAGCGCCACCGCGCGGTCGGCCGCCGACAGCGCGTCCTCAAACAGCTTGTGCTGTGCCGCCGAACTGCCCACCGCGCCCATCATGGCGATGTTGGCGAGCGATTTCGACCGGCCGCCATGGGCGCGGGCGAAGCCGGGATCGAGGGCGACGGCCTGATCGAAATTCGCCAGCGCCGCACGGTGGTCGGCCTCCCCCTTGGCGGTATGCTCGAGCTGGGTACCGCGCAGGTAGAAATCGTAGGCCGCCGTGTTGGTCGTGCCACCGACCGTCAGCTTGGCCGCCTCGCCACCCAGCAGCGTCACCTGCAACGACTTCACCACCGCCCGGGCGATCTCGATCTGTATGCCGACGAGGTCGCCCTGGTCGCGGTCGTAGGTTCCGGACCACAGGTTGAAGCCGCTGAGTGCGTCGGTCAGCTCGGCGGTGACGACCACCTGGCGGCCGGACCGCCTGACGCTGCCCACGAGCACCGCGCTGACATTCAGCGCGCGGGCGATCTCGCCGGTGGTGGCGTGGCCGCCGCGAAACGAGAACGAGGAAGTGCGGCCGGCCACCTTCATCGCGTCGACGCGTGTCAGCGAATCGATCAGCTGCTCGGATAGACCGTCGGAAAAATAGGCCTGGCTCGGATCGCCGCTGAGATTGTCGAAGGCGAGCACGGCGACGGAATGGGCCGGCGGCGCGAACGTTTCGGCCACGCCCGCGCCGGCCGGCGGCCGGGCTTGCCTGGCCCGGAACGCCAGGCCGAGCCCGCCGGCCACGAGCACGATCGCGGCGCCGACGAGCAGGCGACGATTGCGCCACCATGGCCGCTGCAGCGCGGGCGGGTCGGCCGCCCGTTCCCGCGTTGCCGGTTCGAACAGCACAGGTTCGGCGAAGCGAAAGCCGCGGCCGGGCACGGTGACGATGCTGCGCTCAGTGCTGCCACCGGCCTTGAGCACCTTGCGCAGTTCAAAGATCGCCTGGCCGACGTTGTTTTCGTCTACGATCCGGCCCGCCCAGACCGCCTGCAGCAACTCGCCACGCTCGACGACCCGGCCGTGGTTCCTGACCAGGTAGAGAAGGACGTCGAACAGGCGCTCGGCCAGCCTGACAGTCGCCCCGTCGCAGGACAGGGATCGCCGCATCGGGTCCAAGGTGAACCGTCCCCAGCGAAAGATCCCCTGGTCCTGGAAGAACATGTCCATGGGGAGCTACTCCATCCGGCACCGGGCCTGATACGCCCCGCACTATCACCTCCACGGACCGGCGTGCTCAACTACCTGAAAACGCCCGTGTTGATACCGTTTCACATCTATTTATTTGTCTGCCCGCGCGGCGCCGAGGCTTGTTCCGACAAGCAACAGTCGGGATGCGAACCATGCGCCTTGTAGAACAGATACCGGCCACGACAGGCTTGCCCATCTCGCGTGCTTCGTCTTCGCAGCGCTATGCCGGCAGCGGCCAGCCGAGAGGGCGTGCAGCACGCATCGCCGTAATCACAAAGTTCGCTACGGTCACGTTGTGTGTGCTGGCACTGGGATTGGCGGCGGCGATCAGTGCGGTTCCAACTGTGTCACAGGTATGCGGCGGAATGCCGGATGTTCCGTGCGGCCCCTGACAGCCTGACAGCGGCTGAACAGAAATTTTTTGTTTCTTCAAAAAAGAAGGCCTGCCTTCCTTCGCCTCAACGAAAACGGCCTGGGAGCATGCTCTCCAGGCCGTGCCTCGTCCTACTCCGGGTTACGCGCCGGTATTGCCGGACGTCGCCATGGTGATGTGCTTCTGGATGGTGGGCGTGGTGTCGTCGGCAAAGGCCTTCAGGTCCGCGTCGCTGCCGTTCTTGGATTCGTCCTGGAACGTCTTCAGCATCTCCTTGTGCGCCTTGACCTGACCCTTGAGGTAGGCCGTGTCGAACTTCTTGCCGTCCATGCCCTGAAGCTTGGACATCATCTTCTGGTCCTTGGCGTCAAGTTCGGTCGGCGGCGTTTCGCCCTTCGCAGAGGCGAGCTGGGTCAGCTTGGCGTTCGCCGGGGTGTGGTCGTCGATCATCGTCTGGGCGAACTTCTTCACCCCGTCGTTCTGGCTTTTCTGCTGCGCCAGCTGGGCCAGCTGGACTTCGGCCATGCCCCCTTCGGCCGCCTTCTTGATGAACATCTTGTCCAGCGCCGACAACTTCGTCTTGCCCGCGGTCATCGCCATGCCGCCCGCTGCCGGCGCGGGGGCCATCGTGGAATGCGCCATCGGCGCCGTGGCCGACTGCGCGAGGGCCTGGGCCGAGACCATCAGCGGCATGATAAGGGCGGCGGTGAAGGCGGAATATCTGTTCAAGTTCGGCTCCTATCGTGATCCGCGATCACACGCGGCGTGGTCCCCAAACGCCCGACCGCCAAGGACGTTGCAGCCGGCCGGACAAGGTATGCTCAGCGCCCTGCCCGCCGGCGACCCGTTCAGCCCCGGTGCCGGAAGCGTTCCACGGCGGCGACGAGGGCGCGGCGGACGCCCGGTTCCAGGGCGGAGTGGCCGGCGTCCGGGATCACCGTCAGCCTGGCCTGCGGCCAATGCGCCGCCAGGTCGAAAGCGCTGACCGCCGGGCAGACCATGTCGTAGCGGCCCTGGACGATCTCGCCCGGCAGGTGGCCGATGCCGGCCATGTGGTCCAGCAATCCGCCGGGCGGCAGGAACAAATCGTGCGCGAAGTAATGGGCCTCGATCCGCGCCAGACCCAGCGCCGTGCGGTCGCCGGCGAAGGAATTCACCGTGTCGGGGCTCGGCAGCAGGGTGCTGCAGGAACCCTCGTAGACCGACCACGCGCGCGCCGCTGCCATGTGCACGGCCGGATCAGGGTCGGTCAGTCGCTTGAGGTAGCTCGCCAGCAGGTCGGAGCGGTCCTCCGGCGGCAGAAAGCCGGCGAAGGCGGCGTGCGCGTCCGGGAACACCTGCGCCAGTCCGTTCAGGAACCAGGCCACCTCCGACGCACGGCCAAGGAACACGCCGCGCAGCACCAGCCCGACCACGTGTTCGGGTTGCGCCTGGGCGTAGGCCAGCGCGAGGGTGGAGCCCCAGGAGCCGCCGAACAGCAGCCAGCGCTCCAGGCCGAGATACACGCGCAGCCGCTCGATGTCGCCGACCAGGTGCGGCGTCGTGTTGCTCTGCAGGCTGCCCAGCGGCCGCGACCGGCCGGCGCCGCGCTGGTCGAAGATCACGATGCGCCAATGCGCGGGGTCGAAGAAGCGGCGATGCACCGCGCCGGCGCCCGCGCCGGGCCCGCCGTGCAGGAACAGCACCGGGCGGCCACGCGGGTTGCCGACCTGCTCCCAATACATGACGTGGCCCTCGGTCAGCGGCAGGTAGCCGGTCTCGAACGGGCCGATTTCGGGAAACAGGTCGCCACGTGGCATGATGCGAGCTTATCGGGGCCGCCGGCTTAAATGAAGGCGCAGCCGCGTGCGAACGCATATTTGACAACGCGCTGTGCTGGAGTGGGCCGATGGGCAGGATTTGGGTGTGTCTGGGCGCGCTTTACGGCGCCGGCGCGGTTGGCATGGCCGCCGCCGCCGCCCATGCCTTGTCCCAGCGCCTGGACGCAAAGGGACTGGCCGCGGTGCAGAGCGCGGTGCAGATGCAGGGATGGCACGCCTTGGCGCTGGTGCTGACCGGGGTGTGGCTGATGCGGGCCGCCCCGCTGGCGCACACGCTCGGCACGTTTGCGGGTGTCGGTTTCGCGCTCGGCACGCTGCTGTTCTGCGGGTCGGTCTACGCCAACCACCTGGCCGGCCTGCATCTGGGCCCGACCGCGCCGGTGGGCGGCGTGCTGCTGATGGTCGCCTGGCTGCTGCTGGCCGCCTCGGCCCTTGCGGCGGGACCCACGCCCTGAACGAGACGATACGCAGCGCCTATCAGGCGGCGGACGGGTTCGCCGACACCCTGGCCGAGGAACTGGCGCGGCGCGCGGTGGCCGTGCACGCCTGGCACGGCCTGCTGGCGCTCTCGCCCGATCCGCCGGTCTCGGCCGCCTGGGCGCTGAACGTCTGGACCGCGCCGGCCGAGTGGCCGGTGGCCTCGATCGGGGTGGCGGCCGACACGCTGCGCGCCATCCAGCGCAACTGGGGCTACCTGCCGTTCGACCATAACAGCCGCGCCGCCCTGATCACCGCCAAGCTGCCGCCGCTGCGCCCGAAGAAGCTGCGCTTTCCCACGGCCGCCCCCACCAGCCATCTCGGCGCCTGGACGCTGCTCGGCACCGGCCGGATGCTCGCGAGCCCGACCCAGACGAGCCCCTTCGTCAACGGCGAGGTGGCGTTCGACGAGGACAGGGTCGGGCCGCCAAGCCGCGCCTACCTCAAGCTGTGGGAGGCCTGCACGCTCTGGCGCGCCTGGCCGCAACCGGGCGAGACCTGCCTCGATCTCGGTGCCGCACCCGGCGGCTGGACCTGGGCGATCGCGACGCTGGGCGCACGCGTGACCGCGGTCGACCGCGCACCCTTGACCCCGGCCATCGCCGCCATGCCGGGCGTGTCGGTACGCCAGGAAAGCGCGTTCGGCATCGATCCCGCCGCCGAGCCGCCGGTCGACTGGCTGTTCTCCGACGTGATCGCCTATCCCGCGCGCCTGCTGACCCTGGTGCTGGCCTGGATCGCGGCGGACCGGGCGGTGCGCATCGTCTGCACGCTGAAGTTCCAGGCCGAGACGGACCATGCCAGCGCCGAGGCGTTTGCCGCCATACCGGGCGGGCGGCTGGTCCACCTGTTCCACAACAAGCACGAGCTGACCTTCCTCTGGCGCCGGCCGGACAGCGCATAGGCACGGGCCTGCTTTCCATGCCGGGATCGCGGTGCTAAGCCGCAGCCATCGGAGCGTAGCGCAGCCTGTTGGCGCATCAGTCTTGGCGACTGGCGTCGTGGGTTACGGTATGGATGGTCCGGTCGATGTTCAGAGTGACGGGCAGTAGCGCAGCCTGGTAGCGCATCAGTCTGGGGGACTGAGGGTCGTCGGTTCGAATCCGGCCTGCCCGATTCTGGAACATGCGAGGCGCCTGCGGTGCCGAGGGGTCCGGGCAGTGACACGCCCACCGTCGCTCCGGCATCGCCGGTGCGGCGATGCCGGAGCGGGACGTTCAGCCCAGCGCCGCCGCTTTGGCCAGCGCCGCATCTAGCGCCGTCTGGCGCTGCTCCGGCCCGATTGCCACCCCTTCAGCGACGATCGTCTCCGGGTTCGGAAGACCGATGAAGCCGAACACAGCGCGCAAATAGCTCTCGCCGTGCTCAAAGGCAGCGTGTGGGGTGCCCGGTCCGTACAGGCCGCCGCGCGACAGGGCGAGCACGACGCGCTTGCCGCCCGCAAGGCCGACCGGCCCGGTTTCCGTGTAGTGAAACGTCTGGCCCGCGACGACGATACGGTCCACCCACGCCTTCAGCTGGCTGGGGATGGCGAAATTGTACAGCGGCACACCCAGGACCACGATGTCGGCCGCCTGGAACTCGGCCAGCGCCGCGCCGCCCAGGTCGAGGTCCTCCTGCAGCGCCTGGTCGTGTTTCACCGCGGCGGACTTGCCCGCGAGGTACGCGCCCGTCAGGTGCGGGATCGGTGCCACCGCCAGATCGCGCGTCGTCACGTCGAGGCTGTCGCCGTGCAGCCCTCGCAGGCGCGCCACGACCGCGGCCGACAGGGCCCGGCTGACCGAGCTGTCGCCGAGGATGCTGGAATCGATGTGGAGAAGTTTCATGGTAGGGGGTAGCCTTGCAGTTCCGGTTGGTAACCAAGGCTCAATCAATGACTGCCCAGCACCGCATGCAAGAAGGCACCTCGACTGAACATGGGCACATCGAGGTAACCCACGCCGCCCAGGACCGGAGAAGGCTGGACCACGTGACCGGCGATTGCGGGCTGGTCAACGCCATCCTGGCGCGGGTCGGCGACAAATGGACCATGCTCGTCGTGATGCTGCTGGAGCCGGGAGGGCTGCGGTTCAACGAGATCAAGCGCCGGGTCGGCGGGATATCGCAGCGGATGCTGACGGTCACGCTGCGTGGGCTGGAGCGCGACGGCCTGGTGCTGCGCACCGTGACACCCTGCACCCCGCCGCGGGTGGATTACGCGCTGACGGGGCTCGGCCACTCCCTGGCGGACGCCGTCCAGGTGCTGGGCCGGTGGGCACAGGCCCATCGCCCGGAGGTCGAGCAGGCCCGGCAGGCCTTCGATACGCGGCGCGACGCGAGATCGTGACGCTCACCGGCCACGCCCGGGTTCATCTCACGTCTTGTCCGCGAGCCGACCTCGGTCGAAGCAACCGGCGCGGCTCGAGTTCGACCCTCGTCAGCTCGACCGATACCCTGCTGCCCTCGACCACCAGACGCCCGACCGAGACGGGGAGCGAAAAGCGGCGCGGTCCGGCGCTTCCGGGATTGATGTACAGCACACCGTGCTTCCAGCCGTAACCCGGCTTGTGCGAGTGGCCGGATATGACGGCCTGAAATCCCGCTGCCGCAGGATCGAGACCGAGATCCCCGATGTCATGCAATACGTACAGAAGCGCGGCCTCGCCGACTTCGAGTATCGCCGTCTCCGGAAACGCCTGGGCCCAGGCGCCCGTGTCGATATTGCCGCGGATCGCCGTGACAGGGGCCAGACAAGCGAGTTCGGCGATGATGTCCGCATTGCCGATGTCGCCGGCATGCACGATGAAGTCGCAACCTTTCAGCAGATCGAGCGCTTCGGGCCGGAGAAGCCCGTGCGTGTCCGAGATCAGGCCGATGACGTTCCTTCGGGGCATGCGCGAGTCTCGCCGACATCTTGGTCGGACAAGACCTTGGAACGCGACGCACGAAGGTCCAGACCGGCCGGAGTTGCCGCCCTGGTGGTTGCTCTCCGATCGGACGCCCGGTTACTGGGTTCGCAGGCAGGCGGTGGCGATCGACCATGTGGAAAGCAATCGGCGTTTCTGCGGCCCTGCTTGTGGCCATATTGCTGCTGAGCAGGATGCAGGGTGGGCGAGCTGGCCTCGACCCGCAGGATCAGCTGACGCTGGAACGACAGGTGCAGGCGGCGCGTCAGCGCCTTGCCGGAACGCCCGCGCGATCATCCCCGATACTGGCCTGCGCGGCGGGACGGGCCAGCGCCACGACCGTGCGTACGTCCTACCTGGTCTGGATCGGCAGGCGCGCCGACCTGACCACAGTGCCCGACCGCGACGCTGCGGCGCAGGATCTGGACCATGCGATCACCGCGTGCGGCGGCGATCCGCTCGCCGTCGAGACTGCGGCGCATGCCGAGGGGCTCGACCTCGGCGATGCGGCATCGCGGGCGATGCTGAGCGCTGGCCGCTAGGTTTGGCGCTGCGCCTTCGCGTCGGCCCGGCCGCCCCGGCGAAGCAGTCGCTTCAGGTCGAAGCGCGCCACCGGCTGCACCGGCCGGCAGTACCAGGGGCTGTCAGCCTGGAACACGCCCGATTGTGCCCCCTCGGATCGACCGTCGGCACGCGGGCCGACGGAGACGAACAAGGGCCGGGCGGGGCGGTAGAACCACGGCAGGCCAGCGCTCTCCTGGCTTGGCGGCGCGGCCGGGTGCGTCAGGCGATGCGTTGCGCGCTCGGTCAGGCGGCCCAGCCAGAGTAGCAGCGCGGGTGCTGCGAACAGCAGCAGGAAGGCAGACACGAAGACCAAGAGGCGGGACCCTTCAGCCGGGAGCTTTCACCGCACAGAGCTGTGGTTTCCCTGCGGTTTGCACAGGTGGCAGCACCAGGGCCGTATCAGGGGAGGCCGCAATGCCGGTGGCAGTCGTGACGGGAGCAAGCGGTGGCATCGGACGCTGGATCGCGCTTGGCCTGGCGCAGGCCGGGCACGAGACTGTGCTGGTCGGCCGTGACCGGCGGCGTTGCGAGGCAGCCGCGGGCTGGATCGCCGCACGCGCGCCCGACGCGGCGCTTTCGATAGAGCTGGCCGACCTGTCGCTGCTGGCCGAGACGCGCCTGCTGGCGACGCGGGTCGGCGCGCGACACGCCGCCATCGACGTGCTGGTGAACAACGCCGGGGTGTTTTGCCCCCGGCGCGAAGAGACGAGCGAGGGGCACGAGCGGGTGATCGCGGTCAACCACCTCGCACCGCTCGTGCTGACGCAGGTGCTGCTGCCGTCGTTGCGGCGGGCCGGAGGCCGTGTCGTCAATGTCGGCTCGTCCACCTCGGACCGGGCACGCATCCATCCGGACGACCTCGAAGGCCGACGCCGCTGGGGGCTCGTGCACAGCTACGGGCAGTCCAAGCTGGCGCTGCTGATGGCGACCCTGCACCTGGCGCGGCAGCTGCACGGGTCGGGCGTCACCGCCAACGTTGTGCATCCAGGCGCGGTGGCGACCGGCCTGGTGCGGGCGGGCGGGGCGATCGGGCTGGCCTGGCGCGCGATGGCGCCGTTCCTGCTGACCGAGGAGCAGGGCGCCGACACGCCGCTGCACGTGTCGCTCAGCCGGGAGTTCGCCGGCGTCACCGGCGCCTACGTCAAGCGGCGCGTTGCGGTGCGGCCGAACCGGCTGGCGCTGGACGACGCGTTGGTGGAGGAGGTCTGGGGACATACGATGGGGTTGATTCAGGCTGGCAAGGCAAGGCCTGCTTTTTGAAAAAAGCAGCAAAAACTTTTGGTCGTGCTGTCGCGGAGCATCCTGCGGCGCTTAACCCTGCCGAAACGTCCGCTTCGCCCACAGGTGAAAACTGCGCCGGCGTGCGCCTGCGCCGAACGGGCCCTGGACCGGAGAAGCCTGGCCCGAGGGTGCGAACAGCGTGGGTTCCAGCAGCCGGGATGCCTCTGGGTCGCGTGACAGCTGGCCCTCGAAGCCTAGCCTGGTCATGCACCAGGCGATCAGGCCGGGCGCCACCCGGGTCGCCAGCGAAAACACCGCCGCGGTGGTGCTGATCACCATCTCCGCCCCGCCATGCCGGGCCGCGTGCACGATGCCGGCCGCTATCACCTCCGGCTGGTAGACCGGCTTGGCTGGCCTGGCTGGCCAAGCCATGTGCGAGACGGCGTGCGAGAAGAACGGCGTGTTGACCGCGGGCGGGAACACCGTGGTGACGCGGATCGGGCTGCCGGCGATGCGCAGCTCGGCCCGCAGCGCCTGGGCGTAACCGCGTATCGCCGCCTTGGCGCCGGCATAGGACGTCATGAGTGGCAGGCCGTGAAAGGCGACGGCCGAGCAGACGTTGACGATGACGCCCCGTCCTGTCGGGGCCATCAGACCCAGGGCGATGCGACAGCCATTGACCGTGCCCGTGTAGGTCACCGCGGTGACGCGGTCGAACTCGCGCGCCGGCACGTCGCCGAAGCGGCCATAGACGCCGTTGCCGGCACAGTTGATCCACAGCTCGGGCGTGCCCAGGGCGACGACGATGGCGCTCGCGGCCTCGGCCAGCGCCGGCGCGTCGGACACGTCGGCCATGGCGATCGCGGCCCGGCCGCCGGCCAGGCGCACGTCG
>CAXTJP010000055.1:0-17428 GCA_964244615.1 uncultured Acetobacteraceae bacterium | reverse complement strand
ACCTGGCGGTCTCACCCGATACGCTGGTGCCGCGCGCCGACAGCGAGACGCTGATCGAGGCGGCGCTGGCCGTGCGCCCGGAGCGCGACCGGGTGCGACGCATCCTCGACCTCGGCACCGGCACCGGCTGCCTGCTGCTGGCGGCGCTCTGCGAGTACGGGCGGGCTTTCGGCGTGGGTGTCGACCTGGCGCCGGCGGCGGCGGCGCTCGCCGCACGCAACGCGGCCGGCAACGGCCTGGCCCGACGCGCCGCCTTTCTCGCCGGCGACTGGGCGGCGGCCGTGCAAGGGTGTTTCGACCTGGTGCTGTGCAACCCGCCCTATATCGCCACCTCCGATCTGGCAAACCTGATGCCGGAGGTCGCGCGGCACGAGCCCGCGCGGGCGCTCGACGGCGGCCCGAACGGCCTGCGGGCTTACACCGCCATCCTGCCCGCCCTGCCGCGCCTTCTGGCGCCAGGCGGCATCGGCGTGATCGAGTTGGGCGCCGGGCAGGAGAAATCGGTGGTCGCCCTGGCACAGCAGGCCGGGATGACCCATGTGTTCACCCATCCCGATCTCGGTGGGATAGGCCGTGCGCTGGTGATCGGTGTCGGGCCTGGCCGCCAGGCGAAAAAACCGTTTGGCAGTCCGGCCGTTCAAAGCTAGGGTTCGGTGGCGTCGGGCGTGCCGGCAGGTCGGGTTTTCCGAACCTTGTCTGGCCGTGTTCCCACGCAGCATCGGCCATGCAGGCCGGACCGGGCGGCGCAGCCCGAAGGCATACACCGCGTCGAGCCTTGCCCTTCACGTGGCGCCTGTTCCGGCCATGCCGGGCTCCGGGTGAACGCGAACAGGAAAGCACAGCAGTAATCGGATGAACATGAAACGCATGCGCGGACGTACCCATCGCAACAACAGCGGTGGGGGCGGGGGTGGCGGCAGCGCTCCCCGGCAATATGGCGGCAACATTCCCCTCAACAGGAACCACGTCTTCGACAGCAGCGGACCGGACCTGCGCATCCGCGGCACCGCCCAGCAGCTGTTCGAGAAATATCTGCAGCTTGGCCGAGACGCGACCGGCTCCGGCGACCGGGTGATGGCCGAGAGCTACTTCCAGTATGCCGAGCATTATTTCCGCATCCTGAACGCCATCAACCAGGCAAGCCAGCAGCAGGCCGGCCAGAACCAGGGCGCCCAGGCGCAGAACGGCCAGAACGGGCAAAACGGCCAGAACAGCCAGTACAACGGCCACCAGCGCCGCGAGCGCGACCAGGCGGAGCAGGAAGAGGCGCCGCCCATGGCCAACGGCCCGGCGCCCGGCTATGGCGACCAGCCGGACGCGTCGCTGGCCGAGGATGCCGCCCGCTGAGCCGGGTCGCCTACGTCAACGGCCGCTACGTTCCGCACCGACACGCCAGCGTTCACATCGAGGACCGCGGCTACCAGTTCGCCGACGGGGTCTACGAGGTCGTCTACCTGCATGGCGGCCGGCTGATCGATCGCGACCTGCATCTGGACCGGCTGGACCGATCGCTGCGCGAGCTGGCCATAACGCCGCCGATCGGCCGGGCCGCCCTGCTGGCCGTCATCGACGAACTCGTGCGCCGCAACCGGCTGGTCGGCGGCCTGATCTACTGCCAGGTGACACGCGGCGTGGCCCGCCGCGACTTCGCCTTCCCGCCACCCGGCACCCGGCCGTCCCTGGTGATGACGGCGCGCCGCACGCCCCCCTACCCCGCTTCGCCGGAACGCTGGACGGCCGAGGCGGTGACCCTGCCCGACCAGCGCTGGGCGCGGCGCGACATCAAGTCCGTGGCCCTGCTGCCCAACGTGCTGGCCCGCCAGTCGGCGCGCGAACAGGGTGCGGCCGAGGCGATCCTGTACGATGGTCAGGACATGGTGACCGAGGGTGCCGCCAGTTCCGTCTGGATCGTCGACGAGAATGGCACCCTGTGCACGCGCCCGCTCAGCCGGGCGATCCTGCCGGGCTGCACCCGCGCCGCCCTGGCCGCCATGCTGTCGGGGGAAGGTATCGTGTTGCAGGAACGGGCGTTCTCCCGGGACGAGCTGGCCCGCGCCGGCGAGGTGTTCCTCACCTCGGCCACGAGCTTCGTCAAACCGGTGCTGAAGATCGATGGCGTGGCGGTGGGCGACGGCGCGCCGGGGCCGGTCTCGCGCCTGCTGTTCGACATGTTCGCCCGGCATGTCCTGGCGGACGCCTGAGCCAGCCGGACCGCGAGTCATGACCCGGCACGTGGTTTGCGCTACCCGGCACGGGGTTTGCGCACCCGGCACGGGGTTTGCACTGTTGCCTGTACCCGTGAGCGGGTAAGACACGCGGATACGGCCCGCACCAACGCAGGGCTGTGCCAAGAAGAAGGATGAACTTCGTGGCCACTGAAAAACAGAACGTGCAGGACGTGTTCCTGAACCACGTTCGCAAGGCCAAGACCCCGGTGACTGTGTTCCTGATCAACGGCGTGAAGCTGCAGGGCATCATCACGTGGTTCGACAATTTCTCCGTGCTGCTGCGCCGCGACGGGCACACTCAACTCGTCTACAAGCACGCCATCAGCACGGTCATGCCCGGCTCGCCCATCCAGCTGTTCGATCCAAGCAAGGAGGCCGGAGCGACGGCCAAGGAGACCGCCTCTGACGACGATGACTGAACAGGACGGCGCCGCCGACCCGACGCGCGCGCATGACGGGCGGCCCGCCCCCACGCGCGCGGCCGTCATCCTGCCCTGGGAACGCCCGAACCCGGGCGACCGGCAGGGCGTGGACGCCTCGCGCGCGGCGGAGGCGCGGCTGGCCGAGGCGGTGGGGCTGGCCGCCTCCATCGGCCTGGTCGTCGTGCACAGCGTCGTCCTGCCGCTGCGCACCCGCCGCCCGGCGACCCTGCTCGGCTCCGGCCAGATGGAGACGGAGAAACAGCACCTGCAGGACGCCCAGGTGACGGTGGCCATCGTCGACGCGGCGCTCAGCCCGGTGCAGCAGCGCAACCTGGAACGCGGCTGGGGGTGCAAGGTGATCGACCGAACCGGGCTGATCCTCGACATCTTCGGCGAGCGCGCCGCCACGCGCGAGGGCAGTTTGCAGGTCGAGCTCGCCCATCTCGACTACCAGCGCTCGCGCCTCGTTCGATCCTGGACCCATCTCGAGCGGCAGCGCGGCGGCTTCGGCTTCCTGGGCGGTCCCGGCGAGACGCAGATCGAGGCCGACCGCAGGCTGATCACCGACCGCATCGTGCGTTTGAAGCGCGAGCTGGAGCAGGTGCGCCGCACCCGCGGCCTGCACCGCAGCGCCCGCAAGCGGGTGCCATTCCCGGTGGTGGCCCTGGTCGGCTACACCAACGCCGGCAAGTCCACCCTGTTCAACGCGCTGACCGGCGCCGACGTGCACGCGCAGGACCAGCTCTTCGCGACGCTCGATCCCACCATGCGCGGCCTGAAACTGCCGAGCGGCCGGCGGGTGATCCTGTCGGACACGGTGGGCTTCATCAGCGAGCTGCCGACCGAGCTGGTGGCCGCCTTCCGCGCAACGCTCGAGGAGGTGGCCGAAGCCGACGTGATCCTGCACCTGCGCGACGCCTCGCATCCCGACAGTGCCGCGCAGCGTGCCGACGTGCTGGCGGTGCTGGACGGCATGGCGCGGGACGGCACGCTGGCCGAGGATTTCCCCACCCGCACCATCGAGGTGCTGAACAAGGCAGACCTGCTCGGCGGCACCGACGCAGTATCCGTTCGCGGCGAGGGCGTCGCCGTCTCGGCGATCACCGGCGAGGGGTTGGACACGCTGCTGGCCCTGCTGGACGCGTACATCGCGCGCGGCATGGAACAGGCGGAGTACGACATCGTCCATGCCGACGGCGCCAGGTTGGCCTGGTTGTACGAGCATGGCGAGGTGATCGGCCGCGAGGATGGACAGGACACGGCGCATGTCACGGTGCGGCTGCTGCCCGCCGACCGCGCCCGGTTCGAGACCGCGTGAACACGCACACCCAGCTGGTGCAGCCCTTCACCGTCCGGCAGGCGAGCGAGGTGGACCTGCTGCTGCGGGCGGCGGCGCGGGCCGAGATCATGCCGCGCTTCCGCCGCCTGGGGCAGGACTCCATACGCGCCAAGAGCGGCCCGCTCGACCTCGTGACCGACGCCGACGAGGCGGCCGAGGCGATGATCGAGAAGGGCCTGTCGCGGCTGTTCCCCGGCTGCCTGGTGGTGGGCGAGGAGGCGACGGCGCGCGACCCCTCGCTGCTGGACCGCCTGGCCGGCGCCGATCTCGCCTTCGTGGTGGACCCGGTGGACGGCACCTCGAACTACGCCGCCGGCCTGCCACTGTTCGGCACCATGGCAGCGGCGGTGGTGCGCGGCGAGGTGGCGGCCGCCATCATCCACGACCCCGTGGTGGACAGCTCGTCGGTCGCGGTGCGCGGCGAGGGCGCGTGGGAGCAGGCGGCCGACGGCACACGGCACGATTTGCGCGTGGCGGCGCCCGTGCCGCTCAGCCGCATGACCGGTGCCGCGTCCTGGCGCTACCTGCCGCCCGACCTGCGCCACGTGGTGCTGCCCAACCTACTGCGCCTGGCACAGGCCTTCGATTTCCGCTGCGCCGCCCATGGCTATCGCATGCTGGCCGCCGGCCATTGCCACTATTTGATGTTCCACCGCCTGATGCCTTGGGACCACCTTCCCGGCTGGCTGCTGCACCAGGAAGCCGGCGGCTACTCCGCCCGCTTCGACGGATCGCCATACCGGCCGGGCATCGTCGACGGCGGCCTGATCTGCACCCCGGACCATGCCAGCTTCGAGGCCTTCCAGACCGCTGTCCTTAACGAATAAAAGTCTTTTGCTTCTTTTCTTCAGAAAAGAAGGCCTTCTTTCTTGAAAGAAAGAAGCAAAGAACTTTTGTTCATCAGAACTTGGCGGACAATGCCACCGAGCCAAAGTTGAACAGGCCGGATTTGGCGTGTCTGAACTCCTGGGTTTGCCAGGTCTGGGTGTAGCTCAGGCGCAGCCCGTACCAGAGCACCGCGACGCCGCCTTCAAGCTCACCCACGTCCCACACATGGTGCACGTTGCGGCTGTCGGTGCGGAAGGTGCTGCCGTCCAGGGTCACGTCGTAGCCCACGGCTTGCCCGTCCACGCCGGCGAAGCCGTACCAGGCGAAGGGGCGCACGTTGGTGTAGGCGTCGGAGCCGTTGAGCCCCGGTTCGATCCTGGGCGTGCCGAAATCGCTGGTCAGGCCCTGCCCGAACCGCACGATGCCGCCCAGCTGCACGGTGTCGCGCAAATCGCCGATGCTGGCGGTGGCCGAGGGCAGCACGTCGGTCTCGACCGGCCCGAGCTGGACGAGCGGCAGCCGATAGGTGCGCTGGCCCAGCAGCTGGAACGCCGGCTGGTCGGGCAGCTGGTAATGCCAGCCGAGGTTTTCGTGGTCGCCGATCAGGTCGTGGAAGCCGTTCTGCACCTGGCGCCCGAGGGCCGAGGGCCCGACCACGCCCAGGGTCAGCGAGACCAGGTCGCGCGTCAGCGCGGTGTCGTGCACCAGTCCGGCCGTCGCGATCAGCACGCCAGCATAGGGCCGGTCGGTGGGATCAGGGGGCGATTCCTGGGTGAAGCGCGGGGTGAATATGCTCTGGCTGATCTCCAGCGACAGCCGCGTGGTACCGTCGCCCCAGATCGACCGGCCGAGCGCCGCCACCGGCGCCACCGCGTCCTGCCCCGATGTCCAGCCCAGGCGCAGGCCGCTCGTGTAGTACTGGTCCGACGTGCCGTGCAGGGTGGAGACGGCGTCGTTCTCCACCTGGATGGTCCAGATGCTGTCCTGGTCGGCAGGCGGCGCGGCCAGCACCGGGGTGACACCACCGGCGGCCAGGACGAGGGGTAGGCACCAGACGGTGCGTGGCATGCTCGGGTCCGTCACAAGGGTAGCGTCCTTCTACGGTGTTACGCGACGTGGCGGAACCCCCGCGAACCCACCCCACCCGGTCCGGATCGAGCCTCTTGCACCGGCCCGGCCGGTATGACAGGTCGACCGCACGGATGGGTGGCCGAGCGGTTTAAGGCAGCGGTCTTGAAAACCGCCGAGGGTGCAAGCCCTCCGTGGGTTCGAATCCCACCCCATCCGCCAGTGCCGTCCCGGCCCGCATCGCCCGCTTCTTGCTCCGCGTCCGCGGCCGACGATATGGGAGGCACGCCCTCCCTGTTGCCGGAGTTCCGATGCCTGAAACAACCACCATCTCGCGTGGCCAGACCGAGTTGCAGGTCGAGCGGCCGCGGCTGCACAAGGTGGTCCTGCTCAACGACGACTTCACGCCGCGGGGGTTCGTGGTCAGGGTGTTGAAGGCGGAGTTCCGGCTGAGCGAGGAGCAGGCGAGCCAGGTGATGAGCACCGCGCATCGGCGTGGCGCCTGCGTGGTGGGCGTGTTCACGCGCGAAATCGCCGAAACCAAGGCGACGAACGCGGTCGATGCGGCACGCAAGGAAGGCTACCCGCTTCTGTTCACCACCGAACCCGAGGAGTAGCGCCCCTCCATCCTCGGCCGACGATCGGACAGCGCCGGCCTTTCGACAGCCACGCGCTAGAACTTGCCGGCCAAGACGGATGACCGCCGACCGGCGACGTGTCGCAAGCTCTGACCATGTCACCCGACGCATGCGCATGTCCAAAGCCGCACACCGCTGTATGACGGGGTGATTGCCAGCTGCTATAGTGAGCCTGGCCGGCTTTATGCAGCGTGATCTAGAAACAATAAGCCAGCCTGAAAGCAAGAAGCGAGCGATGGAACACGCAAGGAATACACCACCTTGAGTTGTTATTTCAATTGATATTAGCCGGCCGCAACAAGTTTACTGAGAGATGCAACCGTGAACAAGTTTACACCTGGGCCGTGGCACGCCGAACTACAGGAGCAGGAGCTTCTCGTGACGGCGCCGCAAACCCGCAACGGCGACGCGCTTCTGGCTGGCGACAGAACGGTGATCGCCAGGGTCTCCACCGATGGTCCCCTGCGCGCGCAGGCACGGCCGAACGCCGAACTTCTCGCGGCCAGTTCCGAACTCTACGTCAGCCTGCTCGAAATCGTCGCCGACTGGGGCAACCCGAGCGAACAGAAACTGCACCGCGCCCAAGCGGCGCTGGCGCGCGCTGCGGGCGATCGAGAGAGCTGAGGCGCGTGTCCCTGGGCGCCACGGCGAAGCTGCTGGTGCCGGCAGGGAGAGTCGAACTCCCGACCTACTGATTACGAATCAGTTGCTCTACCACTGAGCTACGCCGGCGCGCTGCGCGGCAGGCTATACAAGAGGCGGCCCAGGCCGGCAACACGGACGCCTCAGCGCTCGTCCGGTGGCTCACGCGGCGGAAACCGCCAGGCCGCCGCGCGGCGGTGGCTTGCGTATGGCCGAGAGCAGGGCGCGCACCTCCGCCCGGGCGGCGATGTGGCTCATCCCGAGCTGGATCTGCAGGCCGGCCTCGCGCACGTCCATCAGGGTCAGGCCTTGCAGATAAAGTTCGCGGAAGATCACGCGCTCGCCGAAGCCCTTCACCGTGCGAAAGCCGATGCGCTTGGCCAGCGTCTCCAGCGTGGTGCCGACGTCGCGCTTGTTGCGCATCTCGGTGCTGCCCATCCGGTTGCGCATCACGATCCAGTCGATCCGCGCGCGGTCGCGGGCGAAGCGGGTCTTGCGGGCCTGCCAGACCATCTCGCTGTAGATGCTGGGGTTGATCACCGCGTGGTTGTCCGGGTCCACGCGGGCCAGCATGGCGAAATCGACGAAGCTGTCGTTAATCGGGGTGATCAGCGTGTCGGCGCTGGCATGGGCCAGGCGCGCCAGGTTGGTGTCCGCGCCAGGGCAATCCACCACGATCACCTCGCAATCGGCGGAGAGCTCGGCCAGCGCCGCCTCCAGCGCCGCGCGCTCCTCGGCCTCGGCCTGCTCGCGGCTGTCGAGCTCGCTGCGGAACACGCTGGCGGCGTGCGGAACCGGCAGTTCCACGCCGTGGCGGGCGGCATAGGCGTGGCGTGAGGCGAGGTAGCCGGAGAGCGTGCCCTGGCGGGCATCGAGGTCGATGGCCCCCACACGGTAGCCGTCGCGCAGCAATCCCACGACCAGGTGCATGGCGGTGGTGGACTTGCCCGACCCCCCCTTCTCGTTGCCGAGCACGATCAGGTGGGCGCGCTGTTCGAACGAGACGGTGGACAAGCCGGAGACCTCCGCAAAAAATCCGGCCCGTTATGGCGCTCTTCACCGAGTCACGCCAAGCTCGACCAGGGATGCGGCTTTGGGAACACGATCGGATGCGCAGCGTTGCGGGTGTGAATGAACGTTCCGATTGAGGCAGAACCTGCAGCGCGTTGCCTTGCCAATGCCATGCTGGGCAGCGGCCACGAGGTGGAGCCGCATGAATTCGTGCGGGAATGCCACGATTGCGGCCTGTTCCAGACCGTCGCGGTGCTGCAGCCCGGGGAGGCCGCCTATTGCCGCCGCTGCAACGCCACCCTGCGGCGTGGCCGGCGCGACAGCCTGAACCGCGCGCTGTATTGCTGCCTGGGGGCGCTCAGCCTGCTCGTTCTGGCTACCCAGCTTCCCTTCCTCGACCTGCGCCTGGTCGGGCGCAGCTACCAGGCCAACCTGTTCACCGGCCCGGTCCAGCTGGAAGGGCACGGCATGTGGGAAATCAGCATCGTCGTGCTGATCACCCTGGTGGCGGTGCCGATCATCCAGCTGCTGCTGATCCTGATTGTCCTGCTGGGCCTGCGCGCCCGGCAGCCCTCGCGCCAGCTGCCGCTGCTGTTCGGCTGGGTGGAAACCCTGCGGCCCTGGTCGATGGTGGAGGTGTTCCTGCTCGGCGCCTTCGTTGCCTACACGCGGCTGCAGGCGATCGCCGATGTGGAGGTGGGGCCGGCGCTGATCGCACTGGGCGGCGTGATGCTGTGCACGATCGCGACCGATGTCGAACTGGACCACGAGGCGGTGTGGGAGACCATGGAGGCGCGCGGCCTGTGCCTCAACGTCGCGCCCCAGCCGCGCTACCCGCTCATCGGCTGTGATTGCTGCCGCAAGGTGCTGCACGCGCGGCCGGGAACGCGATGCCCGCGCTGCTATTCGCGCCTTCGGCTTCGCAAGCCGCTCAGCCTCAGCCGCTGCTGGGCGCTGACCGGGGCGGCGGCGGCGCTCTACATCCCGGCCAACCTGTTTCCGTTCCTGACGCTGATCCGGTTCGGCCGTGGCGAGCCCAGCACGATCATCGGCGGCGTGATCGAACTTGTTCAGGCGCGCATGTGGCCGCTGGCGCTGCTGGTGCTCCTGGCCAGCATCATCGTGCCGCTGCTCAAGCTGGCCTCGCTCGGCATGCTGCTGGTGATGACCAGGGGCGGGTCCGTGACCCGCCTGCGGGACCGGACGCGACTTTATCGCTTCATCGACGGCATCGGCCGCTGGTCCATGATCGACGTCTTCATGCTGACCATACTCGTCGCCCTCGTCCGCATGGGCTTCATCGCCACGGTGCTGCCGAACCCGGGGGCGGTCGCGTTCGCGGCGGTCGTCGTGCTGACGATGTTCGCGGCGGCCAGCTTCGATCCCAGGCTGATGTGGGATGCCGCAGCCGCCGCCGGGCACGACCTCGAGGCCGAGGATCTGGAGCTACACCCGCCGGGAGCGCACACCCCCGGCCAGGCCCGGCCCCTGTCGGCGCAGCCTGCATGAGCGACCAGCCCCCTCCCGATGCGGTCGTCAGGCGTCGCAGCCGGTTTTCGCTGATTTGGCTGATCCCGATCGTGGCGGGCGCCATCGCGATCTACCTGGTGGTGACAACACTGGCCGATCGCGGCCCGCTGATCACCATCACCTTCAAGACCGGCAGCGGCATCAGCGCCCAGCAGACCCAGGTGACGCACAAGGCGGTCTCCCTCGGCATGGTCGAGAACGTCAGGCTCTCGGACGACATGCGCCAGGTGAAGGTGCAGGTGCGCATGAACCGCCAGGGTGCCGAGATCCTGACCGACCATGCGCGCTTCTGGGTGGTGCGGCCACGGCTGTCGACCGGCAACATCTCGGGGCTCGAGACGCTCGTCTCGGGCGCTTACATCGAAGTGGATCCGGGCGACTCCGGCGGCCACTCCCAACGCGAGTTCACCGGGCTGGACGACCCGCCGGGCATGCGGTCCGACGAGCCGGGCCGCGGCTTCACACTGAAGGCGGCGCGGCTCGGCTCGCTGGGGGCCGGGGCTCCCGTGTTCTACCGTGACGTCGAGGTGGGCGAGGTGCTCGGATACGATCTCGGCGACGGGCTGGGGCCGGTGACCATCAACGTGTTCGTGCGCCAGCCATTCGATAAGTTCGTCCACGACAACACGCATTTCTGGAACGCGTCGGGCCTGTCGGTGAACGTCGGGGCGCAGGGGCTGCACCTCGAGGTGGAATCGCTCGCAGCCCTGCTGTCCGGCGGCATCGCCTTCGAGACGCCGCACGTCCACCTGTTCGCGCCGGTCAGCGCCGCCAACAGCACCTTCACCCTGTACGACAGCAAGAGCGAGGCGGATTCGGCGGGTTTCAGCAAGAAGGTGCCGCTTGTCTCGTATTTCACCTCGTCCGTCTCGGGCCTGGGGCGCGGCTCGGCAGTGCAGGTTTTCGGCATCCAGATCGGCACTGTCACCGAGGTTCGGCTCGTCATGGACCCGGGCGGGCTCAACGTCCGCGCGCGCGTCTCCTTCGAGCTTCAGCCTGAGCGGGTGTTCTCGCAACGCGAGGTGGGCCACCAGCTCGACCCCGCCGAGGTGACCGAGACGCTGGTCCGCAACGGCATGCGTGCGGTGCTGGAATCGAGCAGCTTCATCACCGGGCAGAAGGCCATCTCGCTCGAGTACGTGCCCAACGCGCCCGCCGCCGATGTCGGGCACGAAGGGGACGCGCTGGTGATGCCGAGCCAGGGCGGCGGGCTGGACAACATCACGACATCGCTGAGCGACATCGCGTCCAAGCTGGACCGCATCCCGTTCGACGAGATCGGCCGGCATCTGAACGACACCTTGCGCTCGGTCAGCCAAACCCTGGGCGGCCCGGAAGTGAAGAACGCCCTGCAAAGACTGAGCGAGACGCTGACCGACGTGCAGCACCTGGTGCGTCACACGGATCAAGGACTGACGCCGGCGTTGCAGCGCCTGCCCAAGATCAGCGCCGACCTGCAGCAGGCCGTCACCCGGGCGAACGCGGCGCTGGGCGAGGGCGGCTACGGTGGCAACTCGGATTTCCAGCGCGGCGTCGCGCGTGTGCTGGACCAGGTGAACGATGCAGCGCGCAGCATCCGCCTGTTCGTGGATTTCCTGGACCGCCACCCGGAAGCCCTGATTCGTGGACGCGCGGGACAGGCGGGGGAGCGATGAAACGCATGGTATGCGCGGCCGTATGCCTGGTGTTGGCGGGATGCTCGTCGCCCGACCCGACCTACTACACGTTGCAGCCGGCTTCCGGCACGGCGCTCGCAGACGGCCCATCCACGGTGGAGGTACGCAGGCCGGGACTGGCGGGCTATCTCGACCGGTCGGACATCGTGCTGAAGAACGCCGGCTACCGGCTGGACGTGAACGGCCAGCTCCGGTGGGGCGAGCCTCTGGGCGACATGATCGGTCGGGTGCTGAGCCAGGACCTCTCGCAACGCCTGCCGGGCACCAGCGTGTTCGCCGAATCGGGTGCGATCACCGCGAGCCCGCAAATGCGCCTGGAAGTCGACATCCTCACCTTCGAGCAGGATGCGTCCGGCAACGTGGTGCTGAACGCGCAGGTTGCCGTGGAACGCGGCGTAACCCACGCGCCGCTTGCGACCCGACACGTCTCGCTCACGACGCCGCCGACCGGCGCCGGCGCCGGCAACCTGGTCGCCAGCATGAGCGGCCTGCTCGGCCGCCTCGCCGATCAGGTGGCCGCCGACGTGGTCGCGAGCCAGGCCCTTCGGGCCACGCCTTCGTAGGATGCGGGGCAGCAGGCCGGGCGGGAGCAACCCCGCCCGGCCTGCTGTCCGATCAGGCCGCTAGTTCGGCCCCGCATTGGCGAGTGCCACGGACGACCGGGCCTGCGAAGCTGCCACGGCCGACCGAGCCTGGGCGGCCGCCACCACGGTCCGCAGCTGGCCCAGCGCGTCCTGCAGCGCCGACTGCTTGCAAGCCATGGCGTCTGCCCGGTCCGCCGCGTCCGACGAGTTCGCTATGCCGCACACCGCCCCGCTGGCCACGATCAGGCGGTGGCGGAGCGCCGCGACGCCCGCCGGAGAGGCGAGGTTGAGGTCGGCGTAGTTGACCCGCACCACGTTCGTTTCGCTCTCGGCGGCAAGCGCCGGAACGATGGCGGGGCTGGCGAGCATGACAGCCAGGGCCGCGCAATGATGGACGCGCAGGTTTCGCAAGTAGTTCATGATGTCTGTTCCTTCAGGGCGATCAGGGTTCAGCCCGGCTGCTGCCGTGCTGGTGCTCGGCGCACATCCAGTGCCCTTGCGACGACCGCTTCCCTAGCCGGCGGACCGTTGAATGACCGCATCAATCCCGGCTAATAGTTGCCAAGTTGAATAAACGTTTTTCGTCAATATGTTAGACCGCCAGCAACAGGGTGATTAGGCCGATTATCCAACCAAATCCCCATGCATGGGGGCGACCGACGTTGCTTTCCCGTTACCGTCCGCGTTAATGCCGCTCCGCTTGCGGCTCGACCGCCGGAACACCCGATGCCCCACGCCCCTGGAACCTATTGCTTCGGACGATGGCAACTGGACACGCAGCGTCGCACGCTGCGCGCCGGCGGCGCGCCCGTGCCGCTGAACGGCCGCGCCTTCGACCTGCTGACGTTGCTGGTGTCGTGCCGCGACCGTGTGGTGAGTCGCGAGGAAATCGTCGCGCATGTCTGGCAGGGCCTGGCGGTCGGCGAGAACAACCTGACCGTGCAGATGTCCACGCTGCGCCGCATCCTGGCCGAGAAAGGCGGCGATACGCTGATCGTGACCGTGCCCGGGCGCGGCTACCAGTTCACCGGCGACGTGGCGACGCTGTCCGCGCCGGCGGTCGTCGATCCGGCATCTCCGCCGGTCGCACACACGCCAACACCGGCCCAGACCGCTCCCGTGGGCGTCGGTCGTGGCCGCGTGATCCTGGCCGCCTCTTTCACGGCCGCGCTGCTCCTGGCCAGCATCGTTGCAGCCCTCACCTGGCACCACGACGAGCCGCCCCCGCGGCTGTCCATCGCGGTGCTGCCGCTGCGCAACCTCAGCGCGGACCATGCGCAGGATCATCTGGCCGACGCGTTGACCGACGATCTGACGACGGATTTGGCACATATACCGGCCAGCACCGTGATCGCGAGGGAAAGCGCGGAGGTTTACCGGGATCAAAGGCGGCCAGCCCAGGAGATAGGGACCGCATTGCATGTGCGCTACCTAGTGCAGGGAAGCGTTATGATTGACGGTGGCCTGTACCACGTCACCGCTCAAATCATCGACACGGCCACCGGAGCACATCTCTGGGCAAGCCGCTTTGACTATAGCCAAGGCACTCTGCCGGAGGTGCGAGATTCGATCGTACACCGCCTAGCTAGTGCTTTGGGGTTTCAGCTCGAACAGATCGAGAGTGTCCGGTCGCTCAATGATCGCCCGAACAACCCCGACGCGCTGGATCTCTTCCTGAGAGCGCGCGCATTGCTCGATTTAGACCTGACGCTCTCCCGGCTTACCCAAGCACAGCGATTGCTCGAAGAAGCCATCATGCAGGAGCCGAAATTCGGGGACGCGCTCGCCGAACTCGGATCCATGTTGCTGACCAAGGTTCACGATATGGACGATCCCACGGCCGACGCAGATTTCGATGAGGCGCGAAAAATGATACGGCGGGCGCTTGCGATTGCACCGCGCAATGCGCGTGCGCTGGCCGCCCAAGGCAGAGCTTTTTCTATTCAGGGAAGATGGGCTGACGCTTTTTACAGCGCCAAGGCCGCACTGGAGATCGAACCTTCGAGCGTGGAAGCCGAAGCCGTCCTGTCGGCGTGTGCACAGGCGGCCGGCAAGCTGGACGAGGCCGTGGAGCACTTGCAGGCCATTCTCCGGCTCTCCCCAAGCAGCGCCTCGAACAGACCGAGATTTGTCGCTCTGGGTTTCATACTGCTCGTTCAGGGAAGGCTTGAAGAGGCTGTCGACAAGCTTCGGCAAGCCATCGCGAGCGACGAGGATCGCGAAGTTGAGGAAGGCATGGGCCGGGTTGAGATCACGCGGCTGCTCCTCATAGCCGCAAACGAGCTCCTCGGAAAAACCGCAGAGGCCAGACGTGAATTCGACTCATATCAAGCAATCTGGCCGAATCGCACGGTCTGGCGCTTTGCCGAACTGTTCAACCGGGCCTATGCGAACAAGCCGGGCTTCGTGAAAATCATGGACGCCCTTACTCTGGCCGGCATGCGCCGGTATGCCGACGAACACACGGCTGCTCGTCAAACCGCTCCGGCCTGCCCGGGCACGGAGTTCGACCTCACGCCCGAACGGTTGCAGGGTGGCCAGACCTGGGACACGGCTCTTGTTGCCGACCGATTGCGTTCACCGGATCGGCTGCTCCTGATCGACCTGGGCCGTGGCGTCGCAAGCCCGAACGCAGCAATCTGGTATGATGAAGCAACGACCTCGGAAATGGCAGCCGATTTCGCGGTAGAGCAGGCCCACAACAAAACGCTTCAACACGCCGACACGACGGTCGTGATAATGGGCGACGGGTTGTATGGCTGCGCCGCCTACAAGGTGGCGCAGCACCTCGTAACGGTTGGCTATCGAAACGTAGCATGGTATCGTGGCGGCGAAGAGTCCTGGGCTGCCGCGCAACTTCCCTCGATCGACAGGAGACCCTAGTGACCGGACATGATGTAGCCGACCCCTCGCCGGATCCCGAACCGATAGAGTTGACGCTCGACGCCCTGAAAGGGTTAGCCAAGGAAGCGATGTTGTTGCATGCCGATAACAAGGTGATGGTGATCGTCGCCTACATCCTGCCGAACGATTGCAAGATCGACACCGGCTCGTCCCACGTCGAAGAAAGCTTATCCGGGACCGGGACCGGGACCGGGACTGGGACTGGGACTAACCCATTCGGCTTGAACGGAGCCCCCCCCGGAAACAGAAGTATGATCTTCAAGTTTCCATTGCCAAATCAGCATAAGCTTCATTCCCTGAGTGCCGAGAAGCTCAACAGGACGTTGAATCGTCGGTTTGAGCTGTCAAATGATGTCCAGGCCGTGGCAGCCGTGTCGGGCACGATCTACTCAAAGACGATCACGAAGATCCACAAGGCCCTCAGACCACCGGAATAGGCCGGAACGGGCGGGTTACCCCCCATGCTCCGGCTCCAACGCCGCCGCGATGTCCTCCGGCCGCCTCTGCGGCACGATCAGATCCATCACGCCGATGATCGCCGGCAGCACCACGATGGCGCCGGCCATGTTCATGAAGAACATGAAGGTCAGCAGCATGCCCATGTCGGCCTGGAACTGCAGCGGGGAGAACGCCCAGGTGGCGACGCCGATCGAGAGCGACAGGCCGGTGAAGATCACCGCCGAGCCGGTCTCGCGCAGCGTCTGTATGTAGGCGGCGTTCAGCGTGTAGCCGCGGCGCATGTAGTAGGACAGGCGCGAGAACTTGTAGATGCCGTAATCGACGCCGATGCCGACGCCGAGTGCCGTCACCGGCAGGGTGGACAGCTTCAGCCCGATGCCGAGCACGCTCATCGCGGCGTTGGCCAGGATCGAGACGGCGGCCAGCGGCAGCACGATGCAGATCGCCGCGCGCACCGAGCGGAACACGCCGAGGCAGATCACGATGATCATGCCGTAGACGAGGCCCAGCATCGGCAGCTGCGCGCGTTCGACGACGATGTTGGTGGCGCCGATCACGCCCGCGTTGCCCGCCGCCAGCTCCAGGCGCAGCTTGGTCTTCGACGGCGTGGCGGCGTACACCTCGATCGTGCGGATCACCCGCTCGATCGTGCCGGCCTTGTGGTCGGTCAGGAAGATGATCAGCGGCATGGCCGAGCAATCGTTGTTCGCCAGCCCCGCCGCCGGCTCGAAGGCCGAGCTGTCGCGGCCGAGCACGCGGCTGTCATGCGGCAGGTAGTCGAATTTCGGGTTGCCCTCGTTGTACATCACGTTCACCTTGCGCATCAGGTGACCCATGAACAGCGTGCTGCGCACGCCCGGCACCCCCTGCAGGCGATAGTCGAGGTCGTCGATACGGCGGACCGCGTCGTAATCCAGGCAGGCATTGGCCGGCCCCTCGGCAAACACCTGCAGCACGTCCACGCCGATCGAGTAGTTGGCCTGGAAGAACGCGGCGTCGCGGTTGTTGCGGCTCTCCGGACGAAGCTCGGGCACGCCCACGTTGAGGTCGCCCACCACCGGCTGGCCGAGCAGCAGCGCGCCGCACGAGACCGCCAGCGTCAGGGCGCAGATCGCGATCGCCGAGCGCGGCGCGATCAGGCTGGCGAGCAGACGCCAGAACCCCTCGAAGCGCGCCGCCCCGCGCTGCGCCGCCGCGATGCGGGCCATCGAGATGCCGGCGAAGCTCGCGATCACCGGCAGCACCAGCAGGTTGGTCACCGCCAGCACCGCGATGCCGATGGCCGCCGTCAGCGCCAGCTCGCGTATCGCCGGCACCGGGATCGTGGTGACGGTCACGAAGGTCAGCACCGCCAGGCACAGCGCCACGACACCCGGCTCCAGCAGGTTGTGGAAACTGCCGCGCGCGGCTTCCAGCGCCGTCTTGCCCTCGCCCACCAGCCGCACGTTGGACAGCGCGATCTGCACGCCATGGCTGACGCCGATGGCCAGGATCAGGAACGGGATCAGCACGGAAATCGGGTCGATGCCGATGCCGAGCATGGTGATGATGCCGAGCTGCCACATGACCGCGATCAGCGAGCAGGCGAGCGCCGCCACGGTAAGGTAAAGCGAGCGCGAGACGATGTAGAGCAGCACGGCGGCCACCGCGAGGGCGACGCCGAAGAACAGCACGATCACCTGCGCGCCGTGCTCGATGTCGCCCACCGCCTGGGCGAAGCCCAGTATGTGCACCTTCGTGGCGGCGGTGTCGTATTTGGCGCGGATGATGCTGTCGAGCTCGTCGGCGAACTTACCGTAATCCAGGTGCGCGCCGGTCCGCGGGTCCACATCGTTCAGCTTGGCGCTGACCACCGCGCTGCGGAAGTTGTTGGCGACCAGCCGGCCCAGTATGCCGGCCTTGTAGATGTTGGTGCGGACCGACTGGAAGCCGCTCGCGTCCGGCTTGAAGGTTGCCGGGATGACCGGACCGCCGGAGAAGCCGCCCTCCACCACCTCGGCGAAGCGCGTGTCCGGGGTGTAAAGGCTGCTGACATGGGTGCGGTCCACGCCCGGCAGGAAGAACACGTCGTCGGTCAGCCGGCGCAGCGCGTCGAAATA
>CAXTJP010000054.1:0-18120 GCA_964244615.1 uncultured Acetobacteraceae bacterium | reverse complement strand
CGGCGATGTAGGGCAGCGACACGTTGACGATGGTGGTGTCCACCACCTCCATGAAGGCGGCGAGCGTGACCACCATCGCGATCAGGTAGCGCGACTGGCCCCCGCCGCCGCTCATTTCAGCGTCACCGTCGGTTCGACCGACAGGCCGAGCGGCAACCCGTGCCTCTGGTCCACGCCGCTGTCGATGACGATCTTGACGGGCACGCGACGCACGATCTTGACGAAATTGCCCGTCGCGTTCTCCGACGGAAAAGCGGTGAAGCGCGCGCCGGCGCCCTGCTGTATGCTTTCGACGTGGCCGTGCAGCTTCATCTTCGGGTAGGCGTCCACGCTGATCTCGACCTGCTGGCCCAGTCGCATGCGGTTGAGCTGCGTCTCCTTGAAGTTGGCCACCACCCAGGTGTTGGGAGAGACGATGTAGAACACCTGCTGCCCCGCCTGCGCGTAGGTTCCGGCATCGACGTTGCGGCGTGTGACGAAGCCCTCCTGCGCCGCGCGTATCTCGGTGTAAGACAGGTTGAGTTCCGCCTGTGCGAGGCTGGCCCGCGCCTGCTCCACCTGCGCCTGACGCTGCTTGAGCGTGCTGCTCGTGGCGGCGATGTTCGGGCCGACCAGGGACGCCACCTGCAACTGTGCGACGACCTGCTGCGTGCTGGCGCGGGTGGATTGCAGCTGGGTCGCTGCCTGGTCGACGGTGGATTGCGTGGTGGCGCGCTGGTCGACGCTGCGCTGGCGCCGGTACTCGCGCCCGGCGTTGTTTTCGTTGGCGCGCGCCTGCGCCAGCTGTGCCTCGGTCTGGTGCCGGTCCGCCGGGTAACGCACGCGGGCGATCGCGAGGTCGATCTCCGCACTCCTCAGCTGGGCCAGTGCCAGATCGAGGTTGGCGCGCGCCTGGTCGCGCGCGGTGATGTAGTCGCGCGGGTCGATGCGCAGCATCAGCTCGCCGGCGCGGACGAAGGTGTTGTCGTCCACCAGCCGCTCGATCACGTAGCCCGAAACCTTTGGCGCCACCGCTACGGCGTTGCCTTCGGTGTAGGCGTCATCGGTGGATTCGAGGTTGCGCGTCTCGAACCAGTAGACGGCAGCGCCGATGATCGCCAACACCGCGACCACGCCCAGGATGATCAGCGGCCAGCGGCTCTTCTTCGAGTCCTTGCCGTCGTCGTCGCTTTCCTGGTCGTTCTTGTCCCCCTCCTTCTCGCCGCCCTTGTCTGTCTTCTCGCCGGTCTCCTTGTCGTCCGCCTTGTCCTCGTCGGTTTTATCCTTGGCGTCCCGTGCGGTGGGCGAACGGCCTTCACGATCGATCCTGGACGTTTCCCGTACAAAACCATGGGCCGCAACCCGCGTGCCGGCCAGGTCGTCCTGTACGGTCATCGTCGTGTCCTCGAAATTGTCGCTCTGGGGAACGCGATCCATGCGGGTCACTTAAGCAATGCAGCGATCTGCGAGGACAGGGTGTGATCTGATCCGGGTGGGGCTCGGGCCGTCGATAGTCGGCAACAGACGTCCCGACAACACGCGATGCCGCCGGAAGCCATAAACACTACGTGTGTCGGGCGGGGATCGATATCAGCTCTCGCGGGCAGCACGGCGCCGCGCGAGGCTGCCGTGCGTGGTCGCAGCCTACCGCCCTGGCACGAGCACCACCTTGCCCTGCGCCCGCCGCTCCATCACCTCGGCCAGCGCCTCGGCCGTTCGCTCCAACGGGTACGCACCGGATACGTGCGGCCTGACCGCCCCCGACGCGAACCACGCGAAAAGCTGCGCCACGTTGCGCGCGTGCGCGTCCGGCTCGCGCTGTGTCCAGGTGCCCCAGAACACGCCCTTCGCCTCGCCCTCGCGCAGCAGCAGCAGGTTCAACGGCAGCTTCGGAATCTCGCCCGCTGCGAACCCGACCACCAGCAGGCGGCCGCCCCAGGCCAGGCCGCGCACCGCGGCCTCGGTCAACGTTCCGCCGACCGGGTCGTACACCACGTCCACGCCGGCCGGTGCGATGCGCTTCAGCTCGGCCTTCAGGTCCACGGTCGTGTAGTTGACCGTCAACTCGGCGCCGTGTGCGCGGGCCAGCGCCAATTTCTCGTCGGTCGATGCGGCGGCGATCACGCGAGCGCCCATCGCGCGCCCGATCTCTACGGCTGCCAGGCCCACGCCGCCGGCCGCGCCCAGAACCAGCAGCGTCTCGCCCGCGCGCAACCGCCCGCATTCCTGCAGGCCGTGCAGCGAGGTGCCGTAGACGAGCATGAAGCCGGATGCGGTTTCGAAATCCATCCCGTCCGGCAGCCGCGCCGCGCGGTCCGCCGGCAGGCCGACCTGTTCGGCGAACCCGCCCACGCCGCACAGCCCGACCACGCGGTCGCCGGCCGCGAAGCCGGTCACGCCCTCGCCGATCTGGCGCACGATGCCCGCCACTTCGCTGCCTGGCGTGAACGGGCGCGGCGGCTTCACCTGGTACTCGCCGCGCACCATCAACCCGTCGGGGAAGTTCACGCCGGCGGCATGGATCTCCACCAGCAGTTCGCCAGGGCCGGCCACCGGGTCGGGGCGCTGCTCGAGCACCAGGCGGTCGATCGGACCGAACGCGTTGCAGATGACCGCCCTCACGCTTCCCCCTTTTGCCGGACCCTTGCCGAGCCGCTTGTCGTTGCAGGAGGCAGCATGCGTCAGCGTACACATGCTGGCTAGCCCGTCGGCGCGCCGGGGCTGGACGCGGCGGTGCGTCCGTGACACCGGGGGAGCGGCATGGCCTTCCTCAGCGAAGCAGACCCCGCCCGGCTGGTGGCGATCGAGGTGCATCCCGGCGTGCGCCGCATGGTGGCGCCCAACGCGGGTCCGATGACCTACACGGGCACCAACACCTGGCTGGTGGACGGTCCGGACGGCCTGACGGTGATCGATCCCGGCCCCGACCACCCGGCCCATCTCGCCGCCATCGCAGCCTGTGGTCCCATCGCCAGGATTGTCCTGACCCATGGCCACCTGGATCATCGGGCCGGGGCGCCGGCCTTGCAGGCCCTGACCGGAGCCCCGGTTTGCGGGTTCGCGCCCTCGGGCGCCCGGCCAGCGCCGGATCTGGCGCTGGCCGAAGGGACCGTGCTGGGCCCGCTTGCCGCCCTTCACACGCCCGGCCATGCGGCGGACCATCTGTGTTTCGCTCTGTCGGGCACCGGCGTGCTGTTCACCGGCGATCACGTGATGTCCTGGTCCACCAGCATCGTCAGTCCGCCCGACGGCGACATGGCCGACTACATGGCCAGCCTGCGCCGGTTGCTGGCGCGACCGGATGAGCTCTACCTGTGCGGCCACGGCCCGCCTTTGCCCCAGCCGCTGCCGCTGGTGCGCGCCATGCTCGCTCATCGGGCGGCGCGGGAGGCTGCCATCGTGGCGGCGCTGTCCGGCGGCGCGGGCGCCACCGCGGACGGCCTGGTCGCCGCCCTCTATGCCGGGCTGCAACCGCATCTCGTTCTGGCGGCGCGACAGACGGTGCTGGCGCATCTCCAGAAGCTGGCCCGGGAACAACGCGTGATCGCCACCGATGATGGTTCGTACCAGCTAAGCTGTGACGGTTAGAAGCCCCTTGCTATGCTGCGGTGTCGGCGACCTTGGTGTTCTGGTCCACGCGGACCATAGCGACGGGCGACGCTGTTTCGCGAATCACGGGCGGTGCTGTTTCGCGAATGTTGAAGGTTGCGATCGCATCCTTCATCGACATCGGCCGGCCGAGATAGAAGCCCTGGGCATGCGAACAGCCGACGGCACGGGTGGCACGGAGTTGTTCCGCCGTCTCGATCCCCTCCGCGGTCGTGTCGATGCCCAGCTCCGCCGCCATGGCGTTGAGCGAGCGGACGATCGCCGTGGCCGCATGATTGTGCGGGAGGTCCTGAACGAAGCTTCGGTCGATCTTGAGGCTGTCGAACGGAAACCGGCGTATCTGGCCGAGCGAAGTCTGCCCGGCGCCAAAGTCGTCGAGCGTGACGCGTATGCCCGACTTTCGTATGTCGTGCAGCAGGTCGACGGACTGGGTCGTCATTTCGAAAAACGCCGTCTCCGTGATCTCAAGGTCGAGCTGGCTTGGCGCCAGGGTGGTGCTGGTAGTCAGCAGGCGGCGCAGGCAGGCGGCCAGCCGTGCTCCGCCGAGTTGCAGCGGCGACACGTTCACCGCCAGGCGAACCGAAGCCGGCAGGTTCCTGCCCTCGTAGCAGGCCTGGTTGAACGCCCATTCTCCCAGGATTTCGATCACGCCGCATGACTCGGCGAGCGGGATGAACTCGTCTGGCCCGATTGCGCCGTAGGGCCGGCATTCCCAGCGCAGCAGGGCTTCCAGTCCGATCAAGCCCAGGGTTGCGAGGTTGAAGATGGGCTGGAACTCGAGGCTCAGCTCGTTCCGGTCCACGGCGCCGAGCAGGGCGGTCTGCAGATAGTCGCGGCGTGTGTCCCGGTCCTGCAGCACGTGGTCGTACAGGTGGGCCTGTCCGCGCCCGTTCGCCTTGGCCTGGTAGAGCGCCAGGTCGGCATTGCGCAGCATCTCGTCGCCCGAGGATCTGCCGGCCGAGGCGAGCGCCATGCCGATGCTCACCCCGATCTGAAAATGAAGGTTCTCGATGTCGAAGGGGGTCGCGATGGCAGCCACGATTTCGCCAGCGAGGCTCTCGATGTCGCTCTGGGAGAAATCCTCGACGACGATGGCGAACTCGTCTCCCCCAAGCCGCGCGCATAGCGACGGAGACGCCACCAGCTGCTTGAGGCGGCGCGCAACCTCGGCGAGGAGCTTGTCGCCGGTTACGTGCCCGAACTTGTCGTTGATGCCCTTGAACCGGTCGAGGTCGAGGTAGAGGACGCCGATCGTTGGCGATCCGGGGCGGCTGAACAGATCGTTGAGCGTGTCATGGAAAAGGCGGCGGTTCGCAAGGCCGGTCAGCTCGTCGTACTGTGCCAGGAAACGGGCCTGGTTCCTGGCCGTTCGCTCCTGGGTCACGTCCGAGCCCACGCCTCGATAGCCCTCGAACACGTTCTGGGCGGAAAAGCGGGGCTTGCCGGTCAGCGTCCACCACACAGGTCCGGTGCCGACCACCAGCGAGACTTCCACGTCGCGGAAGGATTCGTGCCTGGCCATCAGTGAGGCGAGGCTTGCGGTTCGACGGGGCTGGAGTACGCGCTCGTCTGCCGAACTCGCACCGACGCCCCCCAGCAGCGCCAGGAAGTCGGACTTTTCCAGCAGCTTCGAGCTTACGCCTACGACTTGGGCGAAGCGGTCCGACACGTAGGTCAGGCGGCCGAAGCCATCGGTCTCCCACAGCCAGTCACAGGCCGATTCCTCGAAATCGTTGAGGAGAATGCCGATCAGCTCGCGGCCGTCGTGCTCGGCGATCTCGCTGACGGCGCGCTTGATGAGTGCCCGGTTGAGGTAGACGATGCAGAACAGCGTCATCGTCGTGTAGCCGAGCAGAAGCACCGCCGTACTGATGTCCTGGGTATCTGACACGAAGACCGAGGCGACGAAGCCCGCTATCGTGGTCGGAAGCCAGAAGGCGACCGCGACCGAGGCCGGGGCAACCAGGGCTCCCGACGAGACCAGGCCGATGACCAGCCCGTAGAGGAGGTTGCGCTTGTCGTCCTGGGCGAGCCAGAGAAGCTGCGTAAACAGACATCCCCAGGACGTCCCCAGGGCGAAGCAGGCAACCACGAACTGGCGCAGCGCCGTGCCGGCGTTGCGGACTGCCGCGCGCTTCCCGTCGGAAATCCAACGCGCGCTCAGGACCAGGAGAGCAAGGTAGCAGGTGACGATGGAGACGCTGGACCAGGCTACGGCCTGGTTTGCCTGCTCGATTTCGCGAAACTCGTAGGCGATCAGTCCGACCGTGCCCAACCCCATCAGCGACATGACGGCAATCAACAGGCTCAGGGAATTGACCTGTTCGATGCGAACCCGCTTCGCGTTCTCGTACGAGAGATGAGATAGCGAACATGACCTGAGTAGAAACCTACCTATCCGCCATGGGTTGATGTTCAAGAGCGACGGTCCGGTCCAAGAAGGAGACTTTGCTTCCAAGGCGAGTTGTATCACGCTCAACTGGTTGCGGATTGTTTAACAATACGCTGAAGGCTTGCATAGGGCGTAGGCAATGGGCAAATTCCGTGCACTGGTGGCACCCCCGCCGATCGGAGGTTCCTTCTTGCGCGGGCCGCTGCGGGTCGAATGCCCTTCCGCTGGCGCTCAGTCGTCGTCGAAGACAGCAATTGCCTGGCCGTCCAGCATCCCCCGATAGCGTTGGCCGGCCTGCTGATCGATCTGCAGGACCGGAACCGACCGCCTGACCTCGTCCGACACGGATTTGCGGCAGACGAGCAGGTTGGTCGTGAAGTTCAGGCCGGTGTACAACTTCGGTCCTGCAACGTACTCGAACCGCATCCGCTTGTAGAAGCCTACATGATTGGTGCGAACACAGGACGCGACCATGTCCGGGTCGTGCGAGCGGATGAGGAAATCCGCCATCCGAAAAAGGATGAATACCAGCCCCTGGTTATGGGCGTAATCCGGGTGTCGGACCAGTCGGTTCAATTCGAGGATCTTGGGTGCCGTGCGGCGAAGAGTCGCGATCTCGTCGGGGAAGACCTGCGCCAGCGGCAGGTCTGTCGTTGCAGGATCCGTGGACGAGGGGTCGGCGCAGCACACGCGAACCGACGCGATCGGCCTTTCGCCCTCGTAGATCACCACTGTCCGGTTGGCGCCAACGCGGTCGAACCGATCGCTGAACTCACCATCGTCGCGGGCGTCGATATGTCCGTTCGCGTGATAGCACAGGTGGCGTAGCCGGTAGGCATCCCGCCTGGTGCGCTCATCCAGGGCCAGCCGGGCGGTCAGGCCGGCTGTGCTTTTCCGCTCTCGCGCCGGGTGAGGCGACAGCGTGCCGTTCGGCGTTGCCTGGCGCTGGATGTCGGCGATGTTTGGCGTGACGTTCACGGGGCATTATCCTTTGCTGGATAAAAATAGTCAGACAGTTTCGAAAAAACGACGACCAAGACGGACGCAGAAGCGTCGTGAGACGTTGCTCGCTTTATGACAACAGTGTTGCCGACCGCCAGCTTCTATTGGTCGTTCGTTTCATCGAGTTCTGTTTGATGCACTATAGTTCGAGCGTAAGCCACACTCGTATACAACCGACTTGAAGCCCGTCAGCGGTGTTCCGGTGCCGGCCCGGCAAGTGGACGCATTCACCGATTGGCGACCAATTGCGTGGCGTAAAGGGATTTATTTGGAGCAAAGCGCGAAACTCCGTGGCGTCTTGCGGCAGACTGCGCGTCGACCGCGACCACGATTGCAACGTCTGCATGCTGCTTGCGCATTGTTCGGCAGTGCTGTCGGCATACACCAGTATGTCGTCAATCGTGTATGGACGTCATCGGAGAAGCCGCGTATGTCTGCACAACGCCATCTGGGTGCTCGAATGGTCACAATCGGACCGAGCAACTACGAAAACCTCTTGTGCATTGCAGAGACGATGGTGGCGCTTGAGCAAAAAGCGCTGCTGTTCGAGGATCTTCATGCGGCTGCCGATGGAGACGTCGACCACGCGTTCCACACGGCGTGGGATGAAGTGCTTGCGAGCTGGTGGCATCTTGCCAGGCAGGCCGACGATCTCATACCGGCGATTGGTGCGTTATCGGAACCAGCGCGCCTTGTCAGCAAGAGCCGACAAAGGTTGTTGCAGGTGATGACCGGAGCGGTGCTCGGCGCCTGAAGCGCCGGCTTCGGCCTGTCGCGCAGCTCGTGTCACGTTGCGGTGATGGACTGTCTCGAGGTTGCAGGCTGGTTCGGCTCGGCGCAACGGCAGTCGGCCTCGTCCGCACGATGCGCCCCCTCACGCGGCGGCGATCATGGGTGGCCTGGTCAGCGCCACGGTGCTGACCACCTTGCCGCCGACCCGGAACCCCAAATCCGCCTGGACATGCGCGTGAACCGACCCGGAAAACACTTCCGCCCGGATCGCTTGTGCGCAGTGGACGGTGGCGACACGGACCGGTCGCATCGGGTCGTTGGCCTAGGCTTGGAACCGGATGAGGCTGAGCATGACCAGGCTGGTCGCGAGGCCACGCATGAACGGTCCGTTTCTTGCTGTTGGTTGTGCCAACGTTGTACAGGGCAACCCCGGCACGCAACACCCGCGATGTCGCGAGCAATCAGCGAGGCCGACATGCTCCTTGATCGCGTCGTTCCGTCAAGGCTGCGTCAGCGGCGGGGCATCCGCCCATGAAGGCGCCGGCGAGCGATCCGTCGCCTGCCAGGGCAGCAGCCGCATGAGCGCGCGGAACTTGGAGGTCCTGCTGCTCGCGGTGTCGGCCGCCGCCGCTTTCGGGTGCTTCACCTGGGGCACGCTTCGTCACTTCGTGTGGCACGGGGCCGGGGCGTCCGGCGCCTGGGTGATCTCCCTGGTCAGCTGGATGGTCTTCGTGCTGTTCGTCTGGCGCCTCGGCGTCGAGCCGCTCTCGCGGGCCTGGATGCTCTCGCCGGTGCTGTTTGCGGCCTCCATGGCCGGCTGGGCCTGGGCGGTGCGGCACACGAAGGCAACGCCGCCGACGCTCGCCTTTACCGGCGACGCGCCGCGCACCCTGTTCGACGGTGGCCCGTATCGCTGGGTCCGGCATCCGTTCTACACCAGCTACATGCTCTTCTGGGTCGGCACCGCGCTCGCGACCGACGACGCGATCGGCTGGCCCGTCATGGCGCTGATCGGGGCGCTCTACTGGGTGGCCGCCCGTTACGAGGAAGGCAAGTTCATCCGCTCCGGCCTGGCGGACGACTACCGAGCCTACCACGCGCGAACCGGAATGTTCATGCCGAGGCTGTGGCACGACCGACGCGCTTCCGCCGATCGGCCCTGGCGGTAGGCTAGAGCGGAATGCGTTGTCCTTGAGCCGGCGCGGCCGGGCGCATCCCGCTCTGGCTTTTCGTTTCGTCGAGCATGTTTATCCGGCGGCTTACCGCGTCCGGCCGCATCATGCTCTAAGACCCCGCCGCGACGACCGTGGCGGACGACGTGCCCCGACCCTGCGGCCTGCCGGTCTGGACCGGGCTGCGGTCAAGCCAGCCCGCATGCGCCTCGGCCAGCGCCGAGGCCGCATCGCTGAGATCGGGCTCTGCCCACAGCCCGCCCGGGAAGCTTTCGTAGAAACGCTGGCTGTCGAGCGGCACCACCAGGCGTGAGCCGACGGTGCGCAGTTCCGGCCGCTGGGCGATGTCCGGCGCCAATCCCCAATCGGTCGCCAGCACCCGCACGCCCGCTTGCGCCGCCTCGGCCATGTTCAGCCCGTAGCCTTCGCTCCGGTGCAGCGAGATGTACAGGTCGATCAGGCCGTAGAACTGGCGGATCGCACAGGGTACGCGGCCGGTGTCCCAGATCAGGATGCGCGGGTCGTCGCCGGCGAAGCTGACGAGGTGGTCGAACAGCCGGGCGAACTTGCGTGTATCATTGCAGCGTATGATCAGCCGCGCCTGTTCGCCGCCGCGAAACGCGAGGCGGAACGCCTCGATCGCGGCGCAGGGATTTTTGCGCGCGTAGTTCGATTCGAACGAGAACGAGGTGCCGACGACGAAGCAGTCCTCGCCCAGGCCGAAGCCGGCGCGCAGGACGGTCCGTTCCCGCTCGGGCAGTGCACGCATCGGGTCGCGGTCCACCGCATGGGGCACCACGCGGACGGCGCCCGGCAGGTCGGCCACGCCGGCCGCGATGGCCTCGGCCACGAACGGCGAGGGGGTCCAGATCTCGTCGACGAACCTGGCGCACTCGCCCCAGGTCGAGGGAACGACGGTCAACTCCCACACCCAGTAGCCGATCACGGTGGTGGCGGAGAGAAAAGCGGTCGGGAACAGCGCCAGCACGCGTGCGAAAAGCGGCGGGTTCATGTGGATGATCAGGTCGGTGGGCTGCCAGGCCAGCACCCGCGCCACGTCGCTCGTCGCCGTCGTGCCGATGTTGACCGTCACGTCCAGTGCCGCGGTGAAGTCGAAGGCCAGCACCTCGACCCCGTTGGCGCGCAGGTCGAGCACCATGAGGTCGGCACCCCGCTGCAGGCCGCAGCGGGCGCCGAACAACCCGGCCACGACCACGCGCCGGCCCACGTGGCGACGGCCCGAGCGCCGGGGAAGCTTTGCCAGCAGACGCAGATTGGCCGAGTTGACCGCCTCGTCCGTCGCGCGCTGTTCCAGCACCCCGCGCAGCCAGCCGACACCCTGGATGACGACGCGCCGAAGCGGCGTCGGCAGCCGCCTGACGAGGCCTAGGCCCGCCATGTCGGCAGCCTTCGATACAATTCGCGCGCTTTTCCGCCAACAGGTCGTCGGTCGTTCAACGGAAACCTCCTGCGGCCTGCCTTGCACGCTGCGCACGGCCGGTGCGCCGGCAGCGCAGCGCCATGGTGGTTTGTCCCGGGACCACGGGCCGGTCAAGAACGACGTCCGCGCCTCGGCCGCCGGCCGACGCGTCAGCTTGGACGTTTCACGTCCAATACAGGTGTCGCGCACCCGGCAGGTGACGCGACAGCGATGCCTGCAGGCTGGCCCGCATCTCCTGCATCTGCTCCTTGGGGAACACCCACTTGACCGAGCCGAACTTGGTCATCTTCCGCGCCCGCTGCGCCTCGTCCATCTCGAGCGGGCTGCCCGGGTACCAGCCGGTCAGGACGTCTTTCGATTTCGGGGTGAAGCGGTGGGTGATCAGCTCGGCCGTCAGGTCGGGTCGGGCGATGCCGTCGAGTGCGGCGGCCACGTCGGCGAATAGCCGGTCATAGGCCTGCGCCCAGTCCGGCACGCGCATGATCGGGGCGACCGTGAGGCCGACGGGATAGCCTGCTGCGGCGCAGGCGCGCAGCGCCGCCAACCGGGCGGGCATGCGTGGCGCACCGCCCTCGTGCCGCTCGGCGGCCGCGGCGTTGACCGAGAACCGTATGCGGGTACGGCCGGCATGCGGCAATCCGAGCAGGGGTTCCACCGACGCGAACTTGGTGGTGAAGCGCAGCTGCACCGGCGCATCCCAGGCGCCGAAATGGCGTATGCACGTCGACAGGCTGCCGGTCAGGTGTTCCAGCGCCAGCGGATCCGTGTAGCAGGAGCACTCGAAGGTGGTCCCCTCCTGCGCCCGGTCGGCGGAGACGGATGTGACCCGGCCCTGGCCGAGCGCGTCGGGCAGTCCGGCCAGGATCTCGTCCAGGTTGGCATAGGCGCGGATGATCGGCGGCCCGGCCAGCGACCCTGCGAGGTAGCAGTAGGCGCAGTGGGCCGGGCAGCCTTCCGCCACGTCGAAGCGCCAGTCCGCACTTGGCGGGATCGGTTGCAGGCGCCGCCGGCTGGCGCTCGCGGTGACCACCGCCAGCGTCGTCTTGGCGTCGCGGTAGCTGTCGGGCAGCCCCGCCAGCCGGTCCGCCGGCAGGCGCACGATCTCCGACCCGAGTGACGCGGCCCGCTCCACCATGGCGCGGCCGGAGGCAAACCCCAGCGCGGACGGGGTGACGAGAACGCGTCGTGGGATCCAGGGGCGCGGCATCCTGCCCATGTGGGCGCCGGAAACGGCGTCGGCAGGCACGACTTCGTGACGCGGGCCACCTCGCGTTTCGCCAATCGGTCCGTATGAAGCCGGCACGGCATCCCCAGATAGCCGCAACGCGCACCGGCTGGCGCGCCCGATAAACGCCGTCGCAAAAAGGATTCCCATGCCCGACACCAACCTCGACACCGCCCATGTCGGACGCCGCCTCGGCGTGCTGGTCGTGGGCGTAGGCGGGGCGGTCGCCAGCACGGCCGCGGCGGGCATCGAGCTGCTGCGGTCCGGGTCCAACGACCTGGCCGGGCTGCCGCTCTCGGACATCGGCACGCCCGGCCTCGCTCCCTACCGCAACCTGCATTTCGCCGGCTGGGACGTGCGTGGAGACGATCTTGCGGCGGCGGTGCGGGAGCATCGCGTGCTGGACCGCGAGCAGGCCGGGCTGGTGGAGGACAAGCTGGCGGCCCTGCGGCCCTGGCCGGCGGCCGGCAGCCGCGCCTACTGCCAGAACATCCACGGCAGCAACACCATCAAGGGCGGCCATCGCGAGGCGGTCGAGCAGATACGCCAGGACATCCGCCGCTATCGCGAGGATTCGGGCATCACCGACGTGGTGATGATGAACCTCGCCTCCGTCGAGCGCTGGCCCGACCTCAGCCTGGAGGTGCTGCAATCGACGCCGGCGTTCGAGCGCGGGCTCGATGGCGACGACGCCGCGATCAGCCCGGCCATGCTCTACGCCTACGCCGCCATCCTCGAGGGCGTGCCCTACGGCAACTTCACCCCCAGCCTGGCGGCCGACATCCCGGCGCTGACGCGCCTGGCCAGCGAACGCTGCGTGCCGGTGGCCGGCAAGGACGGCAAGACCGGCCAGACCTTCATCAAGACGGTGCTGGCCCCCGCCTTTCGCGCCCGGTCGCTGTACGTGGAGGGCTGGTTCTCCACCAACATCCTGGGCAACCGTGACGGGCTGGCGCTGGACAATGCCGACAGCCTGCAATCGAAGCTGAACACCAAGGGTCATGTGCTGGACGACATCCTCGGCTACCACGTCGAGGACCACCTGGTGAACATCCAGTATTACCGGCCGCGCGGCGACAATAAGGAAGCCTGGGACAACATCGACCTGGTCGGCTTCATGGGCCAGAAGATGCAGATGAAGGTGAACTTCCTGTGCCGGGACAGCATCCTGGCCGCTCCGCTGGTGATCGAGATCGCGCGCGTGCTCGACCTGGCCAAGCAGCGCGGTCAGGGCGGCATACAGGAGCAGCTCGGCATCTTCTTCAAGGCGCCGATGACGCCGGCCGGCAAGCGGGAGGAGCATGCGTTCGGCGCCCAGGAGCGCAACCTGCTCGACTGGCTGAACGCCGCCTGATGGATGGCGACGTCCGGCCCGGCGACCTCGCGGCCTACGCGCCACTGGCGGCCGAACTCGGCGACCTCAAGCGCATACGCGATGCCGCGTCACCCGACTCCCTGGCGGTGCGCGCCTTCCGTGCCGCCTGGGGGCGGCTGGCGTCGGGCCAGGATTCCGGCGAGGTAGCGCTGTCGGCAAGCGCCGAGGCGTTGGCCGCGATCCGGCTCGGCGGCCTGGACCGGGCCGTGCTGGACGATGTGGGGGTCGCCGACCCCGCCGCGGTGCTGCGACGCGGTTTCGACCAGGTCTGCTCGCCGCTGCACCCCCCCCTGCGCGAGGCGCTGCGGATGCGGCTGGGCCAGGCCTGGCAGGCCGGCGAGGCGCCAGGCTTCGCCGAGGCATTGATCCGGCAACCCAGGGCAGGCGCCACCTGTCCCGGCAGGCCGCGCCTGGTGCTGGAGCCGCCGGAGAACCACGGCGACCATTGCCTGGTGGTGGCCGTCTTGGGCGTGGCGCTGTCGGGCCGCTACGGTGCCGATCCGGCGACCGTCTTCGTGGCCGGCTTGGCACACCACCTGCACAACGCCGTGTTGCCCGATAGCGGCTTTGCCGGCGAGGTGCTGCTCGGCGATGAACTCGGGCCGGTGATGCACGCCCTGTTCGAGCGTGCGCTGGCGACGCTGACGCCGCCCGTTCGGGAGACGACGCGGCGCGCGCTCGCCACGATCGGGGATGCGGACAGTCCGGAAGGCCGCGCCTTTCACGCCGCCGACGTAATCGATCGTGTGCTGCAGATGCGGCACTACGAGCGCGTCGCGCGCTTTACCGCCGCCCAGGCGCTGGACGACCTCGACCTCGTGCATGCAGGGCCGGTGCAGGCGTTCCACCACGCGGTGCTGGCGGAAGCCGGGCTGCCATGAGGCTGCGCAGCCCGGCCAGCGGCGCGCTGCTGCGGCGTGACGGCCACGCGCTGGTGGCAGGCGAGGAGCGCTGGCCGGTGCTCGACGAGATCGCCTATTTGCGCGCGGATCGCCGGGATCTGGCCCGCGCCGCGGTCGCCCGCCTCGACGCCGGCGACGCCGAGGGCGCGCTGGTCCTGCTGCTGGGCGACCAGGATGGCTGGGCGCGAAGCCCGCCACCCACCGAGGCCGCACGGCGCGAGGTGGTGCGCCGGCGCGATTCGCTGAGCTTCCGCGAGGCGATGGAGCTGCTCGCTTTGGGCCCGGTCGGCACCTACTTCGCGCATCGCTGGTCGGACCCCACCTTCCTCTCGGGCCTCGCCTTGGCGCAGGCGCACTGGCAGCCGGCCGCCCGCGTGCTGGAAGTCGCGTGCGGGGCCGGTCACTACCTGCGCGCCTTTCTGCCGCAGGCCGCCGAGACGGTCGGCGGCGACCTGGTGTTCGCCAAATTATGGCTGGCCCGGCACTTCGTGGCCCGGGACGCGACGCTGGTCTGCTTCGATGCCGCGACCGCCTGGCCGTTCGAGGACGACGCGGCCGACCTGCTGTTCTGCCACGACGCGTTCTACTTCCTGCCCGACAAGCCGTTCGTCGCCGCCGAGATGATGCGCGTCGCCCCGCGCGTGCTCGTCGGGCACATGCACAATGCCCTGGTCGACAATCTCTCCGCGGGCGAGCCGCTGTCGCCCGGGGGCTACGCCGCGCTGTTCCCCGGCTGCACGCTGTTCGACGACGGCGCGCTGACCGAGGCGCTGGTGGAGGCCGCCGTGCCGCAGGCACTGCCGGAAGCGGGCTTGCGGGCCGCCGCGGCCGTGGCGCTTGCCTGGGGCAGCGAAGCGGCGGGAGCGGCCGACGGACCGCTCACGCGTCCGGCGCCGGGCGTTCCCCTGCGTCGGAACCCGCTCTACCAGGACGGCGCGATACGCTGGCCGTCGGATCGCTACGCGCGCGAGTACGGCGCACTGGCAACCTATCCGCCCAGGATCGACGCGCCGGACACGGCTGTCGCCGGAGGAAACGCCGCCATCGACGCGCTGGCGCGCCGGCGCGTGCTGCTCGACCTGCCGGAGCGCTGGTGATGCGGCTGCGCTGGGGCATCGCCGGCTGCGGCTGGGTGGCGCGCGACTACGTGGCGCCAGCGGTGGCCGCGTCGGGCAACGGCGTCCTGGCGGCGCTCTACGACGTCTCCCCCGCGGCGCTGGCCCGCATGGCGGCGGCGTTCCCGCAGGCGGCGCCGCACTACCAACTCGCCGCCTTCCTGCGCGACGTGGACGCCGTTTACGTGGCTTCCCCGAACGACGCGCATCGCGCGCTGGTGGAGGCGGCTGCGTCGGCCCGCATCCCGGTGCTCTGCGAGAAGCCGATGGCCGCCAAGATGGACGACGCGCGCGCCATGGTGGCGTCGTGCGAGCGCCACGCGACGCTCTACGCCACCGCCTTCGACCAGCGTTTCCACCCGGCGCACATCCGTTTGGCCCACCTCGTGCAGGGCGGCGCGCTCGGTCGCGTCACCGCGATACGCATCGCGTATTGCTGCTGGGTCGGCGCGGATTTCAACGCGGATGATGGCGCCTGCAACTGGCGCATCGACCCGGCGCGGGCCGGGGGCGGCGCGCTGATCGACCTCGCACCGCACGGCCTGGACCTCGCTTCCGTGCTGCTGGGCGAACGCCTGACGGACATTGCGGCGTTCGGGCAATCGCGTGTGCACGGCTACGACGTCGAGGACGGCGCGCTGCTGATGGCGCGCAGCGCCGGCGGCGTGCTGGTGCAGTTGCACGTCGCCTATAACTGCCCGGAGGCGTTTCCGCGCCGCAGGCTCGAGGTGCTGGGCATCGCGGCGCAGGCGGTGGCCACCGACACGATGGGGCAGACGCCCGGCGGCACGCTGGCGCTGACCCATGCCGACGGCCGCGAGGAGTGGCCAGCTGTGCCCGGCGCCGAACGCTCGCCGTTCCTCAACCAGGTCGAGGCGTTCGCGGACGCGGCGCTGCGCGGCACGAGGTTCGCCTATGCCGCCGACCACGACCTGCACATCATGGAGCTGGTGATGCGGGCCCAGGCGCAGGTTCGATCCCAAGCTCGTCCGGGTCTCGACCATGCCGCTTGAACCTTACGCCTGCACCAATTGCGGCCACTGGCAGCGTTACTTCACGACGCCGCCGCTCTGCCCGATCTGCGCCGACGTGCGCAACGACCTGCCCGAGGACGGGTGGTCCTTCGTGACGCCGGGCGCGCTGGAGCCGCAACTGCACTATCACTGGCGCGAGGCCATTCCAGGCATCTGGGAGTTCTGGTCCACGCCGCGCTTCGGCCTGGACAGCCATGGCTGGCTGCTGCTGCACCCCGACGGCAACGTGGCTTTCGAGGCGGCGCCGCATTACGACCCGTCGCAGTTGCGGCAGATCGAGTCGCTCGGCGGCATCGCCCTGCTCGCCGCCTCGCACCCGCACGGCTACGGCGCGCTATATCAGCTGCAGGACTATTTCCGCCCGGAGCTGCTGATACAGAAATCCGACCTGCAATGGACCAAGGCGATGCGCGTCACCTGGCCGTACGACGAACGCTTCGAGATACGCCCCGGCCTGACGCTGCACCACACCGGCGGCCATTACGAGGGACACGCGATCCTGCACGACGCCGAGCGACGCGCGGTGTTCGCCGGCGATGCGCTGAAGATCGATTTCGCGGCCGACGGCACGCCGCGCGCCATCTCGTGCCACAAGGCCTACCACAAGCAGATACCGCTCTCGCGCGACGAGCTGCTGCGCTATCGTGCGGTGTTCGCCAGCCTGGACTTCACCTCGGTGTTCACCCCGTTCGAGTACGCGGTCGGTATCGGCACGCGCGAGGCGGTGGCGTTGCTGGACGGCATGATCGACGGACGGCCGACCACGCGACCGATGCGGATAGGCTCATGACCCAGCATTACCTGCCGCGCACCGTGCCGGACGCGGCCGCCGCCTACATCGCCTCCATGCCGCCCGGCCGAGTCGAGCTGTTCAGCCTGACGCCGCTGGACCGCACCGGCGTACCCTGCTGGAACGTGATCTTCCTGCCCGAGGATGGCCGTCCGTTCCAGGGCGAGACGCCGCACGGCGTGGGCTACGGCGTGACCGACGAGGACGCGATCATCGGCGCCACCGGCGAACTGGCCGAGGCGGTGCATTCTGCCAGCGGCTTCGCGCGGATGTCGCGTGAGACCGGCAGTTTCACGTCGTTGCGGGCGCGCTTCGGGGCACCCCACGTCGCCGACCCGCTCACGCTGTGCCTGCCGGCCGGCAGCACCGTCGACCATGATACGGTCATGGAGTGGGTGCGCGCGCAACGCTGGCCGGGCGGCGAGACGGTGCTGGTGCCGATCGAGATGGCGGCGTGTTCGACCGGCGACCTGCCTGCCGGCTATGGGCCGTTCACCACGCCGATCACCAACGGCCTCGGCGCCGGCCCCACGCGCGATTTCGCCGTCGGCCACGGCATCGGCGAGCTGTTACAGCGCGACGGCAACGGTCTCGGCTTCCGTGCCATGGATCGCGGCATCGTGCTCGATCTGGGCGACGGCCCCGCCGACCCGCGCACCCGCACGCTGCTCGAACGCTTCGCCCAGGCCGGCATCGAGGTGCTGCCGAAATTCGCCAGCGACGGGTTCGGCGTCGCCAACCTCTACGTGGTCGGCGGCGAGCCGGACGCGTCGGCGCCGTTCCCGCTGATGGTGACGGCGTGCGGCGAGGCCGCGTCGCTCGACCGCGAGCAGGCCCTGCGCAAGGCGTTGCTGGAGTTCGCCTCCAGCCGGATGCGCAAAGCGTTCAGCCACGCGCCGCTCGCCGCCATCGCGCATGTGGCGCCGCCCGGCTACGTCGAACGCTTCCGCGCCTACCACTCGCTGGCCGGCGAGGAGGGGCGCGCCCTGGAGGCCATGAAGGCCTGGTGCCGTGCCGACGCGTCGACCCTGCGCCGCACGCTGGCCGACACGGTGCTGTCGCGCCACGAAAGCAGGCGCTTCGACGAACTGCCGGCCTGGACCGGCGCGCTGACCGGCACGCCGGCGGTGCAGGAGATGGCGCGCCGCCTGGCCTCGGCCGGCATGGACATTCTCGTGCTCGATTTCTCGCCGCCCGGTGCGCAGGGCGTGCACGTGGCCAAGGTGATCGTGCCCGGCCTCGAAGTGGAGACGATGAGCTACCACCGCATCGGCGAGCGCGGCCTGCGCAAGCTGATCGAGCGCGGCTCGCCGCTTGCCGGCACCGGGCCCATGCCCGAAGGCGCGCGCCCG
>CAXTJP010000053.1:0-18400 GCA_964244615.1 uncultured Acetobacteraceae bacterium | reverse complement strand
CGGGGAAGGCGGACGCGCCCAATCGGCGGGACGACCGGCGGGACCGGGCCGAGGCGCGCGTCCAGCTGGCCCCGCTGCGCCGCCAGGCGCGCGACGCGGAGGCGATGATGGCAAGGCTCGCCACCGAACGTGCGGCGATAGAGGCGCGTCTTGCCGAACCGGCCCTCTACACGGCCGGCCGCACTGGCGAGGTGACGGCCGCCAATACCCGCCTCGCGGCCATCGCGCGGGAAACCGCGGCGGCCGAGACGGCCTGGCTGGCCGCCGAGGAAGCGCTGGAACAGGCAGGCTGACCGGTCACGCCTGCGTGATACCCAGGGTTCGGCCACCAGCAGGCTTGTGCGATTTCCAGGACCGGCGGAGCATCCGGCCCGCATAAGCCTTAGGGAGGATGATATGCATGTCGCACGCACGCCGAAAACGGCGGCGTTCACGGCTGTGGTTTGCCTGGCCGGAACCTGCGCGTTTGCCGCCAACGCTGCCGCCACGAACTGCACGGCACTCACGCCACCGACGTTCGGCGGCCCAGCCACGATCGTTTCGTTCACCGCGGAGGACGTCACCGGAGGAAGCTTCACGCCGCCGGGCGGTACCGCCATCACCGGCCTGCCGCCGTTCTGTCGGGTGGCGGCCGTCATCTCGTCGAACGGCAACCCCGCCCAATCGCAGTCCGCGGTCGAGATCTGGCTGCCCGAACAGGGCTGGAACGGGCGCTATCTCGGCTACGGCAATGGCGGGTTCGCCGGCAGCGTGAACTACAGCTCGCTGCAGCTCGGCCTGCTGGAGGGCTTCGCCGCCGCCAACACCGACATGGGCACCGGCATCCTGTTCCAGTGCAATGGCCTGTATTGCGGCAACCACACCGGGTTCGGCGGCATTCCCGGCGGTCTATACGGCGACAACGCGGCGATACGCGATTTCGGCTACGCCGCCACCCACCTGATGACCATCGCGGCCAAGCAGGTGACCCAGGCCTATTACAGCCGCAAGCCGGACCACTCCTACTTCAACGGCTGCTCCACGGGCGGCCAGCAGGCGCTGATGGAGAGCCAGCGCTTCCCCGACGACTACGACGGCATCCTGGCGGGCGCGCCCGCGCATAACCGCACCCACCTGCACATGTCCGCCCCGGCGGTCTACGAAGCGACGCATTTCGCGCCGGACGCCTACCTCACCAACGCGGCACTCGCCCTGACCCATGCGCTGGTGCTGCACCAATGCGCGGGCCGCGACGGCGGCCTGCACGGCGACGACTTCCTGACCCAGCCGGCCCAGTGCACGACCGATGCCCGGGCGCTGATCTGCCATGGCGCGGCGGGCGAGGTGCCGTGCACCGATCCGCAGGCCGCCAGCTGCACCTGCCTGACGCCGCACCAGGCCGAGGCGATGGACCACGATTGGTCGGGGGCGATGGACGATCACGGCCGGCAGATGTACCCGGGGCTGGAGCGCGGGACGGAGGAGCCGGTGCCGCTGACGCCGGCCAACGGCTTCACCGGCAACCTCGGCCTGCCCTGGCAGGAAGCGGGCACCGAGCCCGCCTTCGACAGCCTGATGTTCTGGGCGCTCGGCCCGAACTGGGTGTGGCAGGAGATGTTCAGCAGCCCGTCCAAGCCACGGGGCGAACTGTCGCGCGAGATCGCGCTGATCGACAACACCAAGGTCGGCGGCCAAACCTTCGCGGAGGTGCTGAACGCCAACAGCACCGACCTGTCCGCCTTCGCGGGCCACGGGCATCGGATGCTGATGTACGCCGGCTACGCCGACCCGTTGATCCCGAGCGCCACCGCGATCGACTACTACAACGCTGTCGCCAAGGACGACCCAGCGGTCGGCACCTACCTGCGGCTGTTCATGGCGCCCGGCGTCTGGCATTGCGGCGGCGGCCCCGGCGCCAACGCCTTCGGCAACCTGTCGGGCCTGCTGCCCCCGCAACCGCTGAACCCGGCCGACGACGCGCTGGGCGCGCTGATCGCCTGGACGGAGCAGGGCATTCCGCCGACGCAGATCACCGCCACCAAATACGTCAACGACACGCCGGCCCAGGGCATCGCCTTCCAGCGCCCGCTCTGCCTCTACCCCGCCCATGGCGAGTACACGGGCGGCAGGACGACGAGCGCCGCGAGCTTCACGTGCGTCGCCGGCAAGCCGGTGACGAACCAGGGGTTTTCGAAGAGGTACGGGCCGTAGAAGCACGGCAAGGGAAGCGCTTCTTTTTTGAAAAAAAGAAACAAAAAACTTCTGATCATAAGGGTTGGTGCTCGGGCAATCGGCGCGGCCAATTGGCAAAAGTCTTTTGGTTCTTTTCTTCAGAAAAGAACGCCTTCCTTGCCCCTTAGGCGATCTTAGGCAGGCGAACCGTGCCGAACCAGTAATCGTTAAGCTGGCGCACGGTCGCCACCAGCACCTCGAAATCGTTCGGCTTGACCAGGTAGGAGTTCACGCCGAGCGCGTATAGTTCCTGGACGTGGCCCTCGTCGTCCGAGGTGGTCAGCATGACCAGCGGCAGCAGTTTCAACCGGTCGTCCTGCCGTATACGGCGCACCGCCTCGCGGCCGTCCATGCGCGGCATGTGCAGGTCGAGCAGCACGATGCCCGGTTGCGGCCGGTCGGTCTGGTCGTCCGCGGTCGTGCGGCCAACCTGGTCCAGGTAGGCCAGCAGATCCTCGCCATTGGCGACGAAGTGCAGGTCGGCCTCGATGCCGCCGGCGACGAAGGCGCGCTTGAGGATCATCTGGTCGAACTTGCTGTCCTCGGCAACCAGTACGAACGCTCGTTTTACACTGTCCATCTACCCAATCTCCCAGAAGCCGCCGCTATGGGGCGGCTTGGCGATGCCCGGTCGCCGATCTCAGGCTGAGGGTGAACGACGCACCGACCCCGATCTTTCCCTCGGCGTCGATCCGGCCGCCATGACGCTCGATCACGCGGCGGCAGATGGCCAGCCCCAGGCCGCTGCCCTCGTAGCGGTCGCGCGAGTGCAGGCGGACGAACGGGTCGAACACCTGACTGTCGTATTTCGTCTCGAAACCGATGCCGTTATCCGCGATGGTCACCGCCACCATCGAGGGCGACCCCTGCGGCACCGGCCCGGCCGCCACGGACACCAGCAGCTTGCGCGAGGGGTCGCGATATTTCAGCGCGTTGCCGATCAGGTTCACGAACACCTGATGCAGTTGCGCACGCTCGCCCAGCACGCAGGGCAGCTCGCCCAGGGTGATCTCCGCGTCCGCCTCCTCGATGCGCCGGCGCAGCTGGGCCAAGACCTCGCCGGCCACGTCGCCCAGCGCCAGCGGCGAGAGGCCCGTGTCGGCGTGGCCAGGGCGGGCGTAGTTGGCCAGCTCCTCGGTCAGGTGCCGAAGCCGGTTGCCCAGCGTGCGGAACTCGGCAAGGTGCTCGCGCACCTCGGCGGCGGCCTCGGCACGGGCGCAACTGCCGATCATGCCGGCCATCATCTCCATCTGTCGCAGCGGCTCCTTTATGTCGTGCGATGCGACGTAGATGAAGGTCTCCAGCTCGCGGTTGCTGCGGACCAGGGTTCTGTTGCGCCCCTCCAGCGCGTCGCGCTCGCCGGCGCCGAGTTCCAGCAGCAGCGTCCGCAGCTGAAGCGCCGCGCCGATCTGCGCCGTGGTCCAGGGCGTCGAGCGGCCGCGCACCTCCTCCGTCCAGGCCTGGAACGACAGGCGCGGGTGCAGGCGCGGCTGCCCCGCCTCGTGTCGCACCGCCTTGGCGGGCGCGCCGGCCCACCTTACCGATTGCGCCTGCTCGCCACGGCACCAGACGAGCAACTGGCCGGGCGCCAAACGCACGGCCAGCAGCCCCGCGGCGGTGTCCGGCGCCGAGAGGTCCGGGTGGAGCGCCGGCAGGCGGTCGGTCGCGAAATGGCCGGTGCCGTCGGGCAGCTGCACCTGCGCGGCCACGCCACGCAGCACCCGGTCGTCCGGCACGTCGCCCGCGCGTGTCACGCCGGACGGACCGACCAGGGCGAACCCGGTGGCGTCCACCAGCCCCAGGATCGCCGGCGCCTGCCGGACCAGCGCCTCGTCGAAGCGATGGCCGGCGGCGGCCTCCTGCAGCAGGCCCGCATGCAGGGCGAACACCTGGGCGCTGCTCGCCGCACCCTCGACCCGGTCCAGCGCCGCGAGCTGGCCCGACATCACGCTGGCGACCAGCTCGCAGGCCTGCCGCGCCTCGTAGCCCACCAGGCAAGGCCTGCGATGGTGGCAGGCGACCAGCCCCCAGAGCGCGCCGTCACGGATGACCGACACCGACATGGACGCCCGCACGCCCATGTTGCGCAAATATTCGAGGTGCACCGGCGAGACGCTGCGCAGGGTGGCGAAGCTGAGGTCGATGGGCGCGCCGGTCGCCGGGCTGCACGCCGGCACCAGCGGCGAAGGGGTGTAGCCGACGTCGGCGATCAGCCGCACCGGGTTTGCCAGATAGAGTGCGCGCGCCTGGGCCGGGATGTCCGAGGCGGGGAAATGCAGTCCCAGGTAGGTGTCGCATTCGGCGTCGCGCGCCTCCGCGAGCACCTCGCCCGACCAGTCGGGCGCGAAGCGATAGACCATGACGCGGTCGAAGCCGGTGATGCCGCGTATCGCCTCCGCGGCACGCCGGCACGCCTCGACCCGGGTCGAGGCGGTCTGCAGCGCGCTCGTCGCCGCCGTCAGCTGCAGCAGCACGCCCTCGGCGCCGGCCTGCGGCGTGGGCTCCAGCTCGACAAAGGCGAGCCCCGCGTTGCGGTGAGTGATCGCGATCCAGCGCGCCGCGTCCGCGCCCAGGGCGACCGGCAGTGCCGCGGGCGATGCAAGGCCGAGGGCGGCGGTGATGGCGGAGGCTGCCGGCCCGCCCAGCAGCGCCGACAGGGATCGCCCCGCCGCCTCCTGCCCGAGATGGCGGGCCGCGTTGGCGCTGGCGGCGACGACGTCCAGCGAAGCGCCGTCGAGCACCAGCATCACCCCGTGCGGCTGTATGCTGCCGGGAATCCGGATCGGCTCGCGGTCGCACGCGGCGACGTCGGCGGGCGCCAGATCCGCCCCTTGCGCCGTCATGGGCGGTCGGCCGCCTCGGCCAGCGGCCTGGTCAGCGTCAGTCCCACCCGCTCGGCCAGCTCGGCCAGCTTGAACGGCTTGTAGATGATGCCGTCCGGTCCTGCGTGCTCGGCCACCGCGTCCAGGTCCGCGTAACCGGTCATGAACAGCACGCGCAGCTGCGGGCGCAGGCGGCGGGCCAGGCGCACCAGCTCGGCGCCGTTCATCAGCGGCATCTTGAAATCGACAAGAAGCAGGTCGATCGACGGCTCCCGGCCGATCGCCTCCAGCCCGGCCGCCCCGCCATCGGCAGAGTGGACGCGGTAGCCCATCTCCTCCAGGCAGGCCACGGCCAGTTCGCGCACGGCGCGGTCGTCATCGACCACCAGCACCGTCTCCTGCCCGAACCAGGCGGTCGGGTCGGCCTCCGGTGACGGCTTCGGCTCGTCCTGTTCGGCGCGCGGCAGGTAGATCTCCACCGTCGTGCCGCGCCCCGGCGCGCTCAGGATGCGAACCGTGCCGCTGGACTGGTGGGCGAAGCCGTAGACCTGGCTGAGGCCGAGCCCTGTGCCGTGGCCGACGCCCTTGGTGGTGAAGAACGGCTCGAACACCCGCGCGCGCAGCGAATCCTCCATGCCGATGCCGGTATCGGCCACCGAAAGGCGCACGTAGCGGCCCTCGGCCAGATCCTCCGGCATGCCCGGACCAGGTGCGGTGACGTTGGCGGTGGACAGGACGACAACGCCGCCCGCGGGCATGGCGTCGCGCGCGTTGAGCATCAGGTTCAGCACCGCGATGTCGAGCTGGCCCGGATCGGTCATCGCCGGCCACAGGGGGTCGCCGAGCCGACGCTCGATCACCAGCTCGCCGCCCAGCGAGCGGTCCAGCAACTGGCCGGAGGCGGCGAGGATGGCGTTCACGTCGGTCGGCCGCGCTTCCAGCGGCTCGCGCCGGGCAAAGGCGAGCAGCTGCCGGGTAAGTTGCGCGCCGCGCTCGGCGGCGTTGCTGACCAGGTCGATCAGCCGGTGACCGGCCTCCGAGTGCACGTATTTGCGGCCGAGCATCTCGAGCCCGCCGGAGATCGACTGCAGCAGGTTGTTGAAGTCGTGCGCGACGCCGCCGGTCAGCTGGCCGAACGCCTCCATCTTCTGGGACTGGCGCAAGGCCTCCTCGGCCTGCCGCCGTTCGGTGATGTCGAGCGCGTCGGGCACGACGGCGAACACCGCACCGTCGGCGTCGCGGATCGGGCGCACCGTGAAGTCGTAGCGGCGCAGGCCGGCCGGCAGCTGGATCGCCAGTTCGTGCCGCGGCACCTCGCCCGAGGCTGCCGCGAGGACCGCCCGGCGCACCAGGTCCGGCGCGCCCGGCGTGGCGGCGAACCAGGGACAGTCCCAGAACGGCCGGCCGACGATGTCGGCGAGCCCGGCGTCGATCGCCTGAAGCGAGGTGGCGTTGGCGTCCAGCACCGTGCCGTCCAGCGCCAACAGGCCCTGCAGCTGGTGGCTCGTCTCGAAGATCGAGCGCAGCCTGGCCTCGCTCACGCGCAGCTCGGCGGAGCGTTCGGCGACCCGCCGCTCCAGCCGGTCGTTCATGCGCCGCAGCGCCTCCTCGCTCTGGGCGAGCCGGGCCTCGCTCTCCACCAGGCGCTGCTGCCACTGTCGGCGGGCGGTGATGTCGATCGCCGTGCCGAGCGCGCGCACGCAGCGCGCGTTCTCGTCGAACAGCCCGCGCCCCTTGGCCGCGACCCAGCGCAGGACCCGGTCGTCGCGCCCGATGGTGCGATACTCCACGTCGTAGACGAGCCGCTGCGCCGGATCGAGGGCGGCGGCAAAGGCGGCGCTGACGGCGTCCCGGTCGTCCGGGTGCAGGCCGCCGTAGAAATCGGCCATGGTGGACGGTACGTCGGTGAAGAGGCCGAACATCGCCCTGGTCCGGGCGCACCAGGTCAGCACGCCGGTGTCGAGGTCGTAATCCCAAAGGCCGATCTCGGCCGCATCGGCCGCCAGGCGCAGCGCCTCCTCGCTGCGTTCAAGGTGCCGCGCGGTGTCACTTCCGGGGCGGATCAGGGGTTCGGTCATCTCGGTCGTGGCGCAAGATGGTGGCTTGTACCCGGATGCGCTACCCGTGGGCCCGTCACTTCGGCCGGCGGCCAACCAGCCGCATCAGGGAGTACAGCGCCGTGCTCACGAGGATGACGCAGGCCAGGCCCAGCACCTGTCCGCCTGGCGCCGTCAGCACCAGCGCGGCCATGGCCGCCATACCCAGGCCGGCAGCCAGCGGCAGCAGCGCGAAGCTCGCCGGTGGTCCGAGCGACTGCGTGCCACGCCGGTGCAGCACCCAGGCGGCCCCGCAGCCCAGGCAATAGAGCCCCGCCGTGTTCAGGGTGGAGGCGACCACCAGCCCGGTGAAGCTGCCGGACAAGGCGAGCCCGGCGGCGATGGCCGAGTGGACCAGGATCGCCACGTCCGGCGTGCCGCGCGTGGGATGCGCCCGGCCGAGCAGGGCGGGCAGCAGCCCGTCACGCGCGAAGGCGAACAGGACTCGCGGCGCGCCCAGGATGTCGCTCGCCATGAAGCCCAGCATCGACAGGCCCGCCCCCGCCACCAGCACCAGGCGGAACGGAGCGCCCACGCGCCCGGCGGCCTCGGCCAGCGGGGCGGCGGCATGGGCGAGGTCGGGCCCGAGCAGGCGCTGCGCCACCAGCTGAATGGCGATGTAGAGAACCAGGACGAAGCCCATGGCGCCGAACAGCGCGCGTGGCAGGTTCCGATGGGCGTCGGCGACCTCGCCGCTGGCGCCGAGCACCGTTTCCATGCCGCTGAACGCGAACACGGCCAGGATGACGGCCTGGCCGAAACCGGCGGCGGGCGCCGCCGCCCCGACGGGACCAGCGGGCGGCAGCGCCCACAGCGCGAACGAGACGAACAGCAGCAACGGCGCCAGCTTGACGATGGTGACGGCCGAAACCAGCCCCGCGCCGCCGCGCACGCCGCGCAGGTTGACCCAGGCGATGGCGCCGATGGCGGCCAGGATAACCGCCGCGCGCCCTGCCCCGCCGGACGCCGCCGGCAGCACGGTTCCGATTGTCGCGGCCAATGCGGCGGCGATGCCGCCGCAGGCCAGCACGCTCGCCGTCCAGGTCATCATGCCGCACAGGAAGCCGGCGAGCGGGCCGAACGCGTACGCCACGTAGCCGTAGACGCCGCCGCTGGTGGGCATGCGGCTGCCGGCCTCCGCCAGGCAGAGCACCACCATGCCCATCGCCAACGCGCAGGACAGGTAGGCGAGCGGCGCCCGTGCGCCGGCGGCGGCCGACATCGCCGCCGGCAGGGTGAAGATGCCGGCGCCCACGACGCCGTTGACGATGGCGGCGGCCAGGGCAAGCGGGCCGATGCAGCGTCGCAGCCCCTGGTCGCGCGTGATCATGACGCAAGCTGCCGCGATTGCGGTTGCATGGGCAAGCTTCGGCGTCCGGAGCGCTCACGTCACAGCGCACCATGATGTTAATCACTGTCTACGACGAAGCTGCTACATTCACGTTCGGATGGCGTGCCTGCGACAGGGGAGGAACGACTGCGCGACTTGAAGCTGGCCGGGTGGTGGCTGCTCGCCGCGTCCTCGGTCGCGTGGCCTGCGCCGGCGGCGCCCCCATCCATCGAGGCGCCCTCCTGGCCGGACGCCGCGCGTCCTGGCCGTCTGCCCGGCTTGCGCGCGCCGTCGCACGACGGCGTTCCCCATATCGTCTCGATCTTCGCCAGGCAGGGCTCGCCCTTGCCGCCGGCCGTTCGCCGCCCGTCGGCCGAGGACGACGCCGTCCAGGACGACGCGTCGCGAGAGGCGGCGACGCTGCGTGCCGCCATGGCGCGCGAGGTGCCCGCCCATCTGCGACCGCTTCCCCGCACCGTGGCCGAGGACGCTTCGCGGGCCTACGCGCAGCTGCTTCTCGCCCACCAGCAGATCGACGCGCCGCAGCTCGTCGTCGTGGTGGACCGCAACCCCGCGGTGCAGACGCTGACCCTGATGCTGGCGCGGCCCGGCGGCCCGGACGGCTGGCGCGCGATCGGCGCCGCCCACGTCTCGACCGGGCAGGCCGGCCGAAAGGACTACTACCTGACGCCGGTCGGGGTGTTCGCCCACACCGACGCCATCCTCGATTTCCGCGCTGCCGGCACGCGCAACGAACACCATGTCCGCGGGCTGGGCCTGGCCGGGATGCGGGTCTGGGATTTCGGCTGGCAGTGGGCCCTGAAAGGCTGGCACACCGACGGCGCGGGCGGCGACATACGCCTGCAGATGCACGCGACCGACCCCGACCTGCTCGAACGCCGGCTGGGCCGCCCGGCCTCCGAGGGGTGCGTACGGGTTCCCTCCTCGCTGAACCGCTTCATGGACCGGCACGGCGTGCTGGACGCCGATTACGAGCGGGCGGCGTCGGAGGACGGCCGCTACCGGGCCCTGCTGGCCGCCGATCGCACGCCAACCCCGCTCGGCGGCCGCCTGCTGATCGTCATCGACACGAGCGAGCCCGCCGACGCGCCGCCCACCGTGTCGCTCCGGCCGAGCGACTGGCCCGACCCGACGCTCGGCGGCGGCCCGGCGACCGCCGAAGACTCCCTGCCGGAGTGAAACGCCCTGTTCCTTGATGTGCAGGAAGAAAAGCGCTTCTTTTTTGAAGAAAAAGCAAAAAAATTTTGATTATTTAAAGAGGCCGCGGAGATGTCGGGTCTGATTGACAGAAGTCTTTTGCTTCTTTTCTTCAGAAAAGAAGGCCTTCCTACCCCGGCAACGACTGCCCACGCGTCTCCACCGCAAACGGAACGATCAACAACCCGATACCAAACGCGATCGCCGTCAGCGCCACCGGCGTCCCGAGCGTCCCCATGTCGCGCACCGCAGCGCCCAGCGCGAAGTTCACGCCGGCCCCGATGAACCGGCCGATCGAGGTGCAGAAGGCAAAGGCGGTGGCCCGCACCGACGTGCCGAACTGTTCCGGCAGCCACAGGCTGAACAACGCGAAGTTGCCGCCGGCGAAACCCAGGAAAGCCAGCAGGGCGATGAAAACGGGCAGCGCGCGGGCAGGCGGCAGGTAGAATGCCCAACCGAAGGCGAGGCTGATCGCCAGCGCCATCCCGACGAAGTAGAGCGCGAGCGTCCCGCGCCGGCCCATCCGCTCGGCCAGCACCGGCGCCACCAGGCAGCCAACCACCGTGCTGAGCGAGAGCAGGGCGGTGGCGACCGACGCAAGCTTGATCGCCGCGGGCTTGGCATAGCCCGCCTTGGTGGCCAGCGTGATGACGGCCGTCGGCTCGTAGACGCTGCCCGCCCACAGGCCCACGATCGCCACCGTCAGCAGCGCCGACATCACCAGGGTACGCCTGCGATATTCCGGCCCGAAGATCTGCCGCAGCGGGCTGACGCGCGAAGCCGCCGCATGGCCGCGTTCCCAGCGCTCGGGCTCGCGTACCTTGAACAGGGTGACAAGCGAGACGATCACCGGCGCCAGGCCGCACAGGAACATCGCCCGCCAGCCATAGGCGGCGCCCACGGTGAAGTTGAGCGCGGCGGCCACGAAGAAGCCGAAATAGTAGCCGGTCTGCAGGTAGCCCGCCCCCATCTTGCGTCGGTCCTCCGGCCAGGCCTCGGCGACGTAGGTGCCGGCCATCGCCCATTCTCCGCCGATGCCGATGCCGGCCAGGAAGCGAAAGGCCGCCAGCTCCCACACGTTCTGCGACAGCGCCGCGGCACCGGTGAAGACCGAGTAGATCAGGACGGTGGCGGCCAGGGTGCGTGTGCGACCGAACCGGTCGCCGATCGGCCCCCAGATGAAGGAGAGACCCCAGCCGACCAGGAACAGCGCGAACAGCACCGAGCCGGCAAAGCCGACATTGGCCGGTGTCGCGGCAATGCCGGAGCGCGGCAGCAGCTCGATCATCGCCGGGCCGAGCACCAGGGCATAGATGAAGCTGTCCATGCCATCCAGCAGCCAGCCGGCCCAGGCCGCCCAGAAACCGAGCACCTGTTGCTGGTCGAGTCTCGTCCCCATGCGGCCGCTCCCGTCTACACGCGATCTTTGCCGTGTTGCTCTCAGGTTAGTGATACTCGGAATGGGCCACAAGGCCGGTGGGCGTGGTCGCTGACGCGGGCACGCGGGCGGAACCTGCCTGGTTCTGCAGCGTCTGGCCGGGGGAGGCAGGCAATCATGCGTCAGACTTCGGCCATCGCCCTGGCGGGCTCGGCAGTGATCGCGGCGCAGTTGAGCGGCGCGCGCTACAGCCCCACGCCGAACCACCCTGGCACCGCCGCGTGGTACGCGGCCCTGCGCAAACCATCCTTCACCCCGCCCGGCCCGGTGTTCGGCCTGGCGTGGACCGGGCTGGACGCGCTGCTGGGCTATTCCGGCTACCGACTGCTGACCGCGCGGCCGTCGACGCGGCGGAACTGGGCGCTCGGCGCCTGGGCGCTGAACCTGCTGGGGGTGGCTGGTTTCTCCTTCGTGCTGTTCGGGCGCAAGCGGCTGGGCGAGGCGTTGGGCGTCACGGCCGGCATGGTGGCCTCCGCCTCGGCCGCGGCGGTCACCGCCTCGACGGTCGATCGCCGGGCTGCCTATGCCGACCTGCCGCTGCTGGGCTGGGTGCTGTTCGCCAGCGTGCTGCAGGAAGAGGTGTGGCGCCGCAACAGCCGAGGCTAGAGTATGGTGCGCCGGGCCACGCCGGCTCCGGGACGCATCCCGCTCTAGGCCGCCGCTCCGCCGTCAAGCCCGCAGGGTCTCGTCTCGCCGAACCCCAGCGTGACAAAGGTGTCGTCGTCCAGCCCGGCGGCCAGGCGCGCTGCCTGCAACGCCAGCAGTGGCGCGTCGATCGCCTCGTCGGTGAGCTGGAACGTGCCGAAATGCATGCCGATCGACCGCCTGGCGCCAAGTGCCAGATGCGCCTGCACCGCCTCCTCGGGGTTCATGTGGACCGGCGCCATGAACCAGCGCGGCTCGTAGGCGCCGACCGGCAGCAAGGCGAGGCCTGGGGCGCCGAGACGTGCCCGTATGTCCGCCCAATGGGGTCCCGCACCGGAGTCGCCGGCGAACAGCAGCCTGCCCTGGCCGTCGCCGATCATGAAGCCGCCCCACAGGCTGCGGTCGCGATCGAACGGCGTTCGCGCCGAGAAATGCCGGGCGGGGGTCGCGACGATGCGGAGCGGGCCGATATCGGCCTGCTGCCACCAATCCAGCTCCTGCGCCTCGATGCCATGCCGCCGCAGCGTGCGCGCGTTGCCGAGCATGGTCAGGAAGCGCGGGGCGTGCCGGCGCTGCAATTCGCGCAGGCTCGGGATGTCCATGTGGTCGTAGTGGTTGTGCGACAGCAGCACCAGGTCGGGGCGCGGCAGGTCGGCCAGGGCCAGCCCGGGCGGCCGCACCCGCTTCGGCCCGGCCCAGCCGACGGGCGAGCAGCGCTGGCTGAAGATCGGGTCGGTCAGCACTACCGCGCCTGCGAAGCGCAGCAGGAAGGTCGCGTGGTTGACGAAGCTGATGGCCACCGTCCCGGGCAGCGCGGCGGCCGGCGGCGGTGGAAAGGCCGGGTCGGTCACCTGCTCCGGCCAGGCCGCGCGGCCGCCCTGCATCTGCCAGCGCAGCACCGGCAGCAGCCCGCGCGTCGCCTTGGACGGGCCAGGGTTGAAGAAACGCTCGCCATCGCAGTGGTCGGAAACCGGCCAGCGGCTCATGGCTTAGAGGGCGCAAAGGTTGTCATTGCGCGGCAGTATAAGACATCGGAGCGGGCAGCGCCGGGCGCGTGTCCGATCACCGCCCAGAGCGGATCGCCGCCGGACGGCGTGAACGAGCGGGCCGTCAGGTCCACCAGCCCGGCGGCCGTCATGTAGGCGCCGACCAGGCGCTGCTGGTCCGGCCCGCGCAAGGCCTGCCAGAGCGCCACCGCCTTGGTCGGAAAACACCGGTTGGAGAACGACACGATGAACGGGCTGCCGGGGCGGAGCACCCTGGCCACCTCGCCGAACACCTCGACCGGGCGCTGCAGGTACTGGACCGAGACGCAGAGGCAGGCGGCATCGAACGAGAGGCTGTCGAGGGCCAGGGCCGGGTCGGCGTTGAGGTCCTGGACGAACCACCGCGAGAGCCGCCGGTTGGCGGCGAGTTCGGCCGCGTTCATCCCCTGCCCCACGACCGACGCGTAGGCCGTGTCTTCCGGCAGGTGACTGACCCAACTGCTCATCATGTCGAGCACCGCGCCACCGCGCGGCAGCAACGCGGCGTAAAGGCGTGTCACCGCGGCGATGGCGCCCGCGTCGATATGCTCGACGAAGCGTGGCTGGCGATAGAAGATCGTGTCGGGTGTCGGGTCGGCCTTGTCGAACGACGCCGGGTCCAGTCCGGGAAGCTGCTGCATGCCGCCCATATCGGCGCGGCATTGCGCAGCGCCAGCCATCGGGGCCGCTCAGGAGCCGGTGGACAGCAGGCGCACGACCGCGCGCACCATTTCCGCCACCCCGAACGGCTTCGGCAGGACCAGGTCGCCCGCACGCACCTCGTTCGTCAGCGTGTCCGGCCGACCCGTGGTGTAGATGACCGGCAGCTTGGGGTAGCGCACCCTGGCACAGGTCGCCACCATGTTGCCGTCCGCCTGGCTGGGCATCTGGATGTCGGTCAGCAGCAGGTCGAAATGGCCCGGCTCGCCGAGCAGGCTGACCGCCTCGTCGCCATCCGCCGCCTCCACCACTTCGAACCCCGCCGCACACAGGCTTTCTGCGACGATCAGGCGAATGAGCCGTTCATCCTCCACCACGAGGACGCGCTTCTGGGCCACGCCCGTCTCCATGAACCGATTGGCCGACGCGTAAATTCGCGCGGGGACATGTAAGTGGCGGCGACGGGACCGCGTTTCCGTCTGCCCGGCCGTTTGTCCCCGACCGGCCGTCAACACGTCGCGACCCGCGCGGTGCGCCTCGCCCGGCCGCGCTCACCGCCGTGCGTTCGGCTCGAAGCGATAGGGGCTGTCGCTTTCCAGGTTGGGGTCCAGCGCCAGCCGGTGTTCCAGCGGCGGGAACGCCCGGCTGCGGCAGTGCTGCCGGTCGCACAGCCGGCACGACAGGCCGATGCCGATCACCGCCTGATCGAGGTTCAGGCCGTCGGCGTAGACGATGTCGCCCGCGTGGCCGACGTCGCAGCCCATGGCGATCACGTGGGTCGGCGGCGGCTCGCCCCAGGCGGCGGCCGGCCCCTCGATGCAGCGCGCGAAGCACAGGAAGGTGGCCCCGTCCGGCAGCTGCGCCACCTGCACACGCAGCGTGCCGGGGGTGGCGAACGCCGCATGCACCACCCAGCGCGGACAGGACCCGCCGTAGCGGGCGAAGGGGAAGCCGCCGGCGGAGAAGCGCTTGCTGACGTTGCCGGCTGGGTCGAGGCGCAGGAAGAAGAACGGTATGCCGCGCGCGCCCGCCTTTTGCAGGGTGGAAAGCCGGTGGCAGGCCTGTTCGAAGCTGACGCAGTAGCGGGCCGCCAGCGCGTCCACGTCGTGGCGCAGCAGGCGGGAGGATTCGAGGAACGAGGTGTAGGGCATCAGCAGGGCGGCCGCGGCGTAGTTCAGCAGGCCGATCCGCACCAGCGAGGCGGCTTCCGGCGTGGACGGCGCGATCCGCCCGAGCAGGGCCTCCACCATGTCGCGGGCTTCCAGCAGGATGACCTGGAACGCCATGTGGAAGCCGCGGCTCTCGCGCGGCAGCTGCTCGGAGAGGGTGAGGGTGCGGGTCTCCGGCTCGTAGCGACGCAGCGCGTCCTCCATGGCGGAGACCCGGACGCTGACGCCGTGCAGCTTTCGCAGCCGTTCGGCGATGGCGTGGTTGGTCTCCGCCGGGGTGGCGTTCAACGCGTCGGCGATACCCTCGGCGGCGCTCTCCAGCTCGGCGAAGTAGTTGCCGCGCTCGTGGAACACGTCGCGCGCCTCCTCGTTCGGCAGCAGGATCCGCCGGCCGGACGGCAGAGCGAGGCCGCTCGCATCCTCGCGCGCCACGCGCCAGGCACGATACAGCGAGAGGACGCCGCGTGCCGCGTTGGGGTTGCTGGCGACCGCCTCCAGCTCGGAATCGGGGATCGGCTCGCCGCCGAGCATCGGATCGGAGAAGGCCTCGCGCAGCCCGGTCTCCAGCTCGCGCTCCTGGGCGCCGGACAGGGCGGCGAGGTCCACGCGCAGCATCTCGGCCAGCTTGATGACGAGGCTGGCGGTGACGTTGCGCTGGTCGTGCTCGATCAGGTTCAGGTAGCTGGGCGAGATGCCCAGCCGCGCCGCCAGCGCCTGCTGCGACAGGTTCTGCTCGGTGCGAAGACGGCGGACGGTTCGGCCGATGAGGGGTCGTGCCATGGTGCCTACGGAGATGGCGGTGCGGACGCCAGGGCAAGACGCTCGCCGCCGGATGGTGCTGCCTTTACAAAGATTTACAACTTTACAGGCTATGCGTCACGGGTAGCGACAAGATAATCGCAATGCTGCAACTGCTAACTGGCTTCCGCGCGTTAGCAGGTGGATATCGGCTCCATCGTCGCATCAAGGATTTACACGCATGTCCATCCCACACCCCACGCACGCCCCTGAAGGCCTGGCGGGGGGCGTCTCGGCGCTGTTCGGCCATCACTCCCCTTACAAGGAACACACCGCCAGCGTCGCCAAGCTGATCGAGAGCCGGCAGGGCACCTGGAACGGCATCGACGCTGAGTCGGTCGCGCGCATGCGGCTGCAGAACCGCTTCAAGACCGGCCTGGACATTGCCCGCTACACGGCCGGCATCATGCGCGAGGACATGGCGGCCTACGACGCCGACCCGTCGCTCTACACGCAGTCGCTCGGCGCCTGGCACGGGTTCGTCGCGCAGCAGCAGATGATCGCGGTGAAGAAGCATTTCGGCACCACCAAGCGTCGCTACATCTACCTGTCGGGCTGGATGGTCGCCGCCCTGCGCTCCGAGTTCGGGCCGCTGCCCGACCAGTCGATGCACGAGAAGACCTCGGTGCCCAAGCTGATCGAGGAGATCTACACCTTCCTGCGACAGGCCGACGCCCGCGAGCTCGGTGGCCTGTTCCGCGAGCTCGATGCCGCCCGCGAGGCCGGCGACACCACCCGTGAGACGGCCCTGATGGAGCGTATCGAGACGCACGAGACGCATGTGGTGCCGATCATCGCCGACATCGACGCGGGCTTCGGCAACGCGGAAGCCACGTACCTGCTGGCCAAGAAGATGATCGAGGCCGGTGCCTGCGCCCTGCAGATCGAGAACCAGGTGTCCGACGAGAAGCAGTGCGGCCACCAGGACGGCAAGGTGACGGTCCCGCACGAGGACTTCCTGGCCAAGGTGCGGGCGCTGCGCTACGCCTTCCTCGAGCTCGGGGTGGAAGACGGCATCATCGTCACCCGCACCGACTCGCTCGGGGCCGGCCTGACCAAGCAGATTGCCGTCAGCCACGTGCCGGGCGACCTCGGCGACCAGTACAACGCCTTTCTCGATTGCGAGGAGGTGACCGTGGACGCCGCCCATAACGGCGACGTGATCATCAACCGCGACGGCCGCCTGCTGCGGCCCAAGCGCCTGCCGAGCAACCTGTTCCAGTTCCGCGCCGGCACCGGCGAGGACCGTTGCGTGCTGGACTCGATCACCTCGCTGCAGAACGGCGCCGACCTGCTGTGGATCGAGACCGAGAAGCCGCACGTCTCGCAGATCGCCGGCATGATGGACCGGATCCGCGCGGTGGTCCCCAACGCCAAGCTGGCCTACAACAACTCCCCCTCGTTCAACTGGACGCTGAACTTCCGCCAGCAGGTCTACGATGCCTGGGTGGCCGATGGCCGCGACGTCTCGGCCTACGACCGCGCCCGCCTGATGAGCGTCGATTACGACGAAACCGCGCTCTCCATCGAGGCCGACGAGCGTATCCGCACTTTCCAGGCGGACGCGGCCAAGCGCGCCGGCATCTTCCACCACCTTATCACCCTGCCGACCTACCACACCGAGGCGCTGGCGGCGGACAACCTCTCCCGCACGTATTTCGGCGCCGAAGGCATGCTCGGCTACGTGCTGGGCGTGCAACGGCAGGAAATCCGCCAGGGCATCGCCTGCGTGCGGCACCAGAACATGGCGGGCTCCGACATCGGCGACGACCACAAGGAGTATTTCGCCGGTGAGGCGGCGCTCAAGGCCGGCGGCTCGCACAACACGATGAACCAGTTCGGCTGAACCCTTCAGGCGGTTGGCAGGACGGGACGGCCGGAGCCATGGCCCCGGCCGTCCTTCTGCTTTCGTGAAATCATTGGTATGCGGGGCGGCTGGGGCGAAGCAGGCCATGTTGGCACGCGGGGCATAAGCGGCTCGCGATGGCGGGAACCGGCCCAGCCTGGAGGAATGATGAACTTCGAATTCAACGAAAAAACCCGCGACTACCAGGAGCGCGTCTCCACCTTCATGGACGCGCAGGTCTATCCGAACGAACGCCGCTTCCACGCCGAGGTCGCCGCGGGAGACCGCTGGGCGCCGACCCAGCTGATGGAGGAGCTGAAATCCAAGGCCCGCGAGGCCGGGCTGTGGAACCTGTTCCTGCCCGACAGCCATCGCGGCGCCGGGCTGAAGAACATCGAATACGCGCCGCTGGCCGAAATCATGGGCCGGGTTGAATGGGCGTCGGAGGTGTTCAACTGCTCGGCCCCCGATACCGGCAACATGGAGACCATCGAGCGCTACGGCACCGACGCGCAGAAGCAGGAATGGCTGGAACCGCTGCTCGAAGGCCGGATACGCTCCGCCTTCGCCATGACCGAACCCGGCGTCGCGTCGTCCGACGCCACCAACATCGAAAGCACCGTCGAGCGGCAAGGCGACGAGTACGTCATCAACGGCCGCAAATGGTGGACCAGCGGCGGCGGCGACCCGCGCTGCAAGCTGCTGATCTTCATGGGCAAGACCGACCCGCGCGCCCCGAAGCACGCGCAGCAGTCGATGATCCTGGTGCCGACCGAGACGCCGGGCGTGGACGTGATGCGGCCGCTCTCGGTGTTCGGCTACGACGACGCGCCGCACGGCCACATGGAGGTCGATTTCCGCAACGTGCGCGTGCCGGTCGCCAACATCCTTCTCGGCGAGGGACGCGGCTTCGAGATCGCGCAGGGGCGCCTGGGCCCGGGGCGCATCCACCACTGCATGCGGCTGATCGGCATGGCCGAACGCGCGCTGGAAGCGATGTGCAAGCGTGCCAAGTCGCGCGTGGCGTTCGGCAAGCCGGTCTCCGAACAGACGGTGACGCTGGAACGCATCGCCGAGGCGCGCTGCATGATCGAGCAGGCGCGCCTGCTGACGCTGAAGGCGGCGCACATGATGGACACGGT
>CAXTJP010000052.1:0-18523 GCA_964244615.1 uncultured Acetobacteraceae bacterium | reverse complement strand
TGGTGGCGCCCGCGCCTGCGCCGCATCGCCGCCTGGGTGGCCGAGACGGAGGCGAGCCGTCGCGCGCTGGCCCGGCCCACGCTGCTGCGATCCGAGCTGAAGGGCGACTGGTGTTTCGCCGCCCCTGCCGGCCCGTTCACCCTGCGCGGCCGCGCCGACCGGATCGAGCGTTACGAGGACGGCGGCCTGGCGATCCTGGACTACAAGACCGGCACGCCGCCCACCGGCAAGGAGGTGGAGGAGGGCCGTGCGCCGCAGTTGCCGCTGGAGGCGGCGATGGTCGCCGAAGGGGCGTTCGGCCCGGAGCTGTCGGGCAGCGTGGCCGAGCTGGTGTTCTGGCACATCTCCGGCGGCTACGAGGCGGGCCGCGCCATCGCCCTGTTCAAGGGCGACCCGGCGCGCACCGCCGAGATGGCGGCGCTGGCCCAGGACAGCCTGCGCCGCCTGGTCGCCGCGTTCGACGACCCGTCGCGCGCCTACCTGTCGCAACCCTCGCCCGGTGCCGCGCCCCGCTTCTCGGATTATGCACAGCTGGCCAGGGTCAGCGAGTGGGCCGCCGCCGAGGATGGAGAGTAGGGAAACGGTTCTTTTTTGAAGAAGGAACCAAAAAAAGTTCTGCTTATCAGTCGGGTGTTTGCAGAAACCTTCGCGACAGCACGATCGAAAGTTTCCTTGCCTTTCGTGGCCGTCTCCCGCTACCGCCCGCCAGATGGCCCCCCTAACCGCCTATCGCGCCGTAATGCTCCAAGGCGAGACCGTGGTGCCGGGCGACAAATCCATCTCGCACCGCGCGCTGATGTTCGCGGCCCTGGCGATCGGGGAGACGCGCATCACCGGCCTGCTGGAGGGCGAGGACGTGATGCGCACGGCGGCGGCGATGCGCGCGCTGGGCGCGACGCTCACCCGGGACGGCGCCGGCGTCTGGCGGGTCAGCGGGGTCGGCGTGGGCGGCCTGGCCGAGCCGGAGGACGTGCTGGACATGGGCAATTCCGGCACTGCCGCGCGGCTGCTCGCCGGCCTGCTGGCCACCCACCCGATCTTCGCGGTGGTCACCGGCGATGCCAGCCTGCGCCGCCGGCCGATGGCCCGCGTCACCGATCCGTTGTCTTGCACCGGCGCGCAGTTTTCCGCCCGCGCTGGTGGCCGCCTGCCGCTGGCGATCCAGGGGACCGGCCGGGCCATGCCGCCCGCGCACCGGATGACGGTTGCCAGCGCCCAGGTGAAATCGGCCATCCTGCTGGCCGGCCTGAACGCCCGCGGCCAGACCCGCGTGGAGGAGCCGGTGCCGACCCGCGACCATACCGAGCGCATGCTGCGCCATTTCGGCGCCGAGCTGAGCGTGGAGCACGCCGGAGGCGAACGGGTCATCACCCTGGCCGGACAGCCAGAGCTGATGGCGGCCGACATCGTGGTGCCGGGGGACCCGTCCTCGGCCGCCTTTCCCCTGGTGGCGGCGCTGCTCACCGAGGGTTCGCGTGTGATGGTGCGCGGCGTGGGGCTGAACCCGCTCCGCACCGGGCTGTTCGAGGCGTTGCGGGCGATGGGCGGGCGCCTTGCGGTCGCGAACGAACGCGTCGAGGGCGGCGAGCCGGTGGGCGACGTGACCGCCGAGGGCGGCGCGCTGCGTGCCGCCGACACGCCGCCCGACATCGCGCCGCGCATGATCGACGAGTTTCCGATCCTGGCGGTCGCCTGTGCCGCCGCCACCGGCACCAGCCGGTTGCGGGGTCTGGCCGAGCTGCGGGTGAAGGAGAGCGACCGGCTCGCCGCCACCGCCGCGCTGCTGCACGCCAACGGCGTGCGCTGCACGATCGAGGGCGACGACCTGCTGGTGCACGGGGCCGGCGGCGCCCCGCCGGGCGGCGGCGTGGTGCGGACCCATATGGACCACCGCCTGGCGATGAGCGCGCTGGTGCTGGGCAGCATCGCGGCGGACCCGGTGGGCGTGGACGACACGGCCTTCATCGATACGAGCTTTCCCGGCTTCGTCGATCTGATGAACGGGCTTGGCTGCCGCCTCGCATGACCGCCCTGAACCGCATCGTGGCGATCGACGGCCCTGCGGCGGCCGGCAAGGGCACGCTGGCCCGCCGGCTGGCGGCGGCACTCGGGCTGCCCTACCTCGATACCGGCCTGCTCTACCGGGCCGTCTCGCGCCGCGTGCTGCTCTCCGGCGCGGATCCCGCCGACCCGGTTGCGGCCGAGCGCGAGGCACGGGCGCTTGCCCCGGCCGACCTCGCACGCACCGATTTGCGGACGCCGGACGTGGATAGGGCCGCGGCCCTGGTCGCTTCCATCGCGCCGGTGCGCGCGGCCCTGCTGGCGTTCCAGCGCGGGTTCGGCGCGGCGAACGGCGCCGTGCTGGACGGGCGCGACATCGGCACGATCATCTTCCCGCAGGCGCGGGCCAAGCTGTTCGTGACCGCGAGCGTGGCGGCCAGGGCGCATCGCCGCTGGCTGGAATTGCAGGGACGCGGCGTGGCCGTGTCTTTGGACACGGTGCGCGAGGACATGGAAGCGCGCGATGCGGCCGACGCCTCGCGTGCCGCGGCACCCTTGCGGGCCGCCGAGGATGCCGTGGTGCTGGACACCACCGCGCTCGACGCCGACCAGGCTTTCGCGGCGGCGCTGTCGCATGTGCGTGCCGCCGGCTTGGGCTGACAAAGGCGGTTGAACTCGCGGGCTCCGGAGCGTATGTGACGCCTGCAGGTCCAGCCGCACGGCTCAGGGCCTGTTTTCGTTCACACCGGGTCCGCCATGGCGGCCAAGCCGTTTGTCCGTCAGGGCACGCGCACACATTGACCGAGCCCGACCGGGCCGCTCACAGGAATACCCCGACCACATGGCTTCAAGCTCCGCCGTCCTCGAACGTCCTTCACGCGTTGAAGAAAGCTTTGCAGACCTCCTCGACGAGACCCTTGGCCGCGATACCGGCTTCGACGGGTCCGTCGTCACCGGCCGCGTGGTGCGGCTCACCGACGAATTCGCCGTCGTCGATGTCGGCCTGAAATCCGAAGGGCGCGTGGCGCTCAAGGAATTCGCGATGCCCGGCCAGAAGCCGGAAATCAAGCCCGGCGACATGATCGAGCTGTTCGTCGAGCGTTACGAGGACCGCGACGGCTCCATCATCCTGAGCCGCGAAAAGGCTCGCCGCGAGGAGGCTTGGACGCTGCTCGAGCGGCAGTTCGAGGGCAACCAGCGCGTCAACGGCACCATCTACGGCCGGGTGAAGGGTGGCTTCACCGTCGATCTCGGCGGCGCGGTGGCCTTCCTGCCCGGCAGCCAGGTCGACATCCGCCCGGTGCGCGACGTGGGCCCGCTGATGGGCATGCCGCAGCCGTTCCAGATCCTGAAGATGGACCGCGCCCGCGGCAACATCGTGGTCAGCCGACGCGCGGTGCTGGAGGAGACGCGCGCCGAACAGCGCAGCGAGCTGATCCAGGGCCTGAAGGAGGGCATGATCCTCGACGGCGTAGTCAAGAACATCACCGATTACGGCGCCTTCGTCGATCTCGGCGGCGTGGACGGCCTGCTGCACGTGACCGACATCGCCTGGCGCCGGATCAACCACCCGGCCGAGGCGCTGACCATCGGCCAGCAGGTCCGCGTGCAGGTGATCCGCTTCAACGCGGAGACGCAGCGCATCAGCCTGGGCATGAAGCAGCTCGAGGCCGACCCGTGGGAGGGTGTGACCGAGAAATACCCGCCGGGCGGCAAGTTCAGCGGCCGCGTCACCAACATCACCGATTACGGCGCCTTCGTGGAGCTGGAGGCGGGTGTCGAGGGCCTGGTCCATGTCAGCGAGATGAGCTGGACCAAGAAGAACGTGCACCCCGGCAAGATCGTCGCGACGTCGCAGGAAGTCGACGTGATGGTGCTGGACGTGGACGCGTCCAAGCGCCGGATTTCGCTCGGCCTCAAGCAGGTGCAGCGCAACCCTTGGGAGCAGTTCTCCGAGGAGCATCCGGTGGGCAGCACCGTCTCCGGCGAGGTGCGCAACATCACCGAGTTCGGCCTGTTCATCGGCCTGGCGCCCGAGATCGACGGCATGGTCCACATGTCCGACATCAGCTGGGACGAGGCCGGCGAGACGGCGATCAACGCCTACGAGAAGGGGGCCGTGGTCACCGCCCGTGTGCTGGACATCGACGCCGAGAAGGAGCGCATCAGCCTCGGCATTAAGCAGCTGCAGGAAGACCCGTTCGCCGAGAGCATGTCCAAGGTCAAGAAGGGCGAGGTCGTCACCTGCATCGTAACCGCGGTGCAGGCCAACGGCATCGAGGTGCGCGTCGATGACGTGCTGACCGGCTTCATCCGCCGGGCCGAGCTGTCGCGCGAAAAAAGCGACCAGCGTCCCGACCGTTTCGCGGTGGGCGAGAAGGTGGATGCCAAGATCACCGCCATCGACCGTGCGGCGCGCAAGCTGTCGCTGACGATCAAGGGCCGGGAGGTCGAGGAGGACAAGCAGGCGATGGCCGAGTTCGGCACCACCGACAGCGGCGCCTCGCTGGGCGACATCCTGGGTGCGGCCATACGTCGGCGCAACCAGCAGTCCGAGTAGTCGAGCCCTCCATCGTCAGCAATCGGAGGCCGGGGTCGTCGTGCCCCGGCCTTTTTGCTTGCTGTGAACCGGACGTGACCATGAGCCCGCAACTTCGGGTCGTCGGCATCCGTAGATGGTCGGCGTCGATTTGTGGGAGTTTACCATGCCTCAGATGTTCGACTGGATTTTCTTCGCCATCGTTCTTCTTCCGACCGCCTTTCTGATCTGGGACTGGTTCCGAAACCGGTAGCCTGGATGCCCGATCGCTCCGGCCGGTGCCTGTTCCGGTCCGGTCGAGGATGGGGACAATCCTGGTCGGGGAGGGTAGAAGGGCGGCGCGCGCGGTTCTCGCCGGGCTCGCACGGCGTCACGAGGGTGAAGAATGTCGTTGGAAGCCGATGCCCTGATCGATCGCAGTCGCCTCAAGCGCCGCCTTGTCTTCTGGCGCGTGCTGGCGGTGCTGGCCCTCGTGCTGGCAGCCCTGGCGGTCATGCCGAATCGCGGCAGCATCGGCGGTGAGCGGATCGCGAGCTACACGATAGAGGGCGTGATCGGTGACGGTCACGACCAGATCGAAGCGATCGACCGGCTGCGCCGCGACACAGGTGTGCGGGCGGTCCTGCTGCACCTGGACACGCCGGGCGGCGCCGTCTCGGGCGGGGAAGGCATACATGATGCGGTGTCGCAGCTTTCGGCGGCAAAGCCCGTGGTGTCCGTCATGGATGGCACCGCCGCATCGGCTGGCTACATGATCGCGGTCGCGGCGCCGCACATCGTGGCGCGCGAAAGCACGCTGACCGGGTCGATCGGCGTCATCATGGAGCTGGGCGACATCGCCGGCCTGCTCGACAAGCTCGGCATACGGTCGGACCCGCTGGTCTCGGGCCCGCTGAAAGGTCAGCCGAGCTTCACCCAACCGCTCTCCGCGCCCGGTCGCGAGTACCTTCAGGGTCTGGTCGCCGACCTGTACGACCAGTTCGTTGGCATCGTCGCGACCGGCCGGCACATGGACCCGGCCCGCGTCCGTAGCCTGGCCGATGGCCGCGCCTATACCGGCCGTCAAGCGCTCAAGCTCGGGCTGGTGGACGAGATCGGCGGCGATGCGCAGGCGCTGCGCTGGCTGCAGACCCAGCGGCACGTGGCGGCCGGCCTGCCGGTGCTTGAGGACAAGAAAACCGGCTTGTGGGACCGCCTGGTGCAAACCAGCTTGGCCAGCCTGCTGGTGACCGCGCGTCAGTCGCTCCACGTTGACGGCGTTTATGCGCTCTGGCAGCCTTCCTTGCGGGACTGACGGTGCGTTGCGCGGTCGGCTGAAAGACGTGGGCTGGAGCAGGGTGGGCCGTTGACCAGGTCGGAGCTGATCGCGGAGCTTGCCATCGCCAACCCGCATTTGCGCGGTCCGGACGTGGACCTGATCGTGGGCACCGTGTTCGACGAGATTTCGGCGGCGCTGACCCGTGGCGAGCGCGTCGAGTTGCGCGGCTTCGGCGCTTTTACCGTCAAGCGTCGCGACGCCCGCACCGGCCGCAACCCGCGCACCGGCGAGGCCGTGCCGGTGGACGAGAAGGCGGTGCCGTTCTTCAAGGCCGGCAAGGAGCTGCGCGAACGGGTGAACACGGCGCGTGCCAAGGGCGGTCGCTGAGCTCGGCCATGGCGCAAGTCCCGCCGCCCGTCTTATGATGCTATGATGCTGCGTTTCCTGATCCTTCTGCCGTTCCTGGTCCTGCTGATCGCGTTCGCCCTGTCGAACCCGCAGCCGGTGCCGCTCGGCCTGTGGCCGACCGATTTCACCGTGGAAGTGCCGGTGTCGCTGGCCATCCTGGCAGCGTCCGGCCTGTTCTTCTTTCTGGGCGCGCTGTTCGTCTGGTTCGGTGCGGTCGCCGCCCGCAGCCGGCATCGTCGCGCCGAACGGCGTGCCGCCTCGCTCGCAGCCGAGCTGAAGGCCCGCATGCCGCCGCCCGCCCGGCGCGGAACCCCCCCCGCGCCGGCACTCGCCGCCCCGAAATGAGCCGCCGCGTCGCGTGACGCGGGTCAAGATCTGCGGCGTGAACGACGGCGCCGCGTTCGACGCCGCCGTCGAGGCGCGGGCGGACTGGATCGGCTTCGTCTTCTTCGCCCGCTCGCCCAGGCACGTGACCCCGGCGCACGCCGCCGCCCTTTCCGGGCGAACAAGGGGCGGGCCGCTACGGGTCGGGTTGTTCGTCTCGCCGAGCGACGACGACGTCTCGCGGGCGCTGGACGCATTGCCGCTGGACGTGCTCCAGCTCTATGCCCCGGCGGCACGGCGTGGCGAGATCCAGGCCCGGTTCGGCCTGCCGGTCTGGCAGTGCGTCGGCGTGACCTCGCCGGCCGACCTGCCCGGCGATGCGGGCGAGGCTGCGGCCTTGGTGATGGAAGGCAAGCCGCCCGAGGGTGCCGACCGCCCCGGCGGACTGGCCAAGACGTTCGACTGGCGCCTCCTGCGGGGCTGGACGCCGCCCAGGCCCTGGCTGCTGGCGGGCGGGCTGACGCCCCGGAACGTGGCGCAGGCGATCGCGATCAGCGGGGCCCAAGCCGTGGACGTGTCCTCCGGCGTGGAGGCCGCTCCAGGCCGCAAAGAAGCAGGGCTCATCTCGGCGTTCGTAGCTGCAGCGCGCCAATAGATGAAAGTCTATTGCTTCTTTTCTTCAGAAAAGAAGGCTTTACTCTCCTACAGCCACCCACGCCGCCAGAACAGCAGCAGCGGCGCGACAATGCTGAGAACGATCAGACCGATCGCGTAAGGGTAGCCGTAAGTCCAGTTCAGCTCCGGCATGTCGTGGAAATTCATGCCGTAGAAGCTGGCCACGAAGGTGGGCGGAATGCCGACGATGCTCACCACGGTCAGCACCTTGATCGTGTTGTTCTGCTCGATGCTGATGAAGCCGAGCGTCGCGTCCAGCAGGAACTGCATCTTGCCGGTCAGCTGGCTGTCGTAGTCGTTCAGGGACGCGACGTCGCGCTCCAGCGTGACCAGTCGCCGGCGTGCTGCGTCGTCCAGCCAGTCCAAAGCGGTTTCCGGCACGAAGCGCGCGATGCGGCCGATCCCCAGCAGCCCGTCCCGCAGTTGCGAGACGCGGGTGCCACGCTGGCCGATCTCGGACAGGGTTGCCCGGAGAAACCGATCCCGGCGGCGCGCGGAGCCGTTGGTGTCCGCACCCTGGGCGAAGACCGTGGCCGAGAGGGTGTCGGTTTCCGTGCCGATCTGCTCCAGCACGTCGGCCAGCCGGTCCACCAGCGCCTCCAGCAGGCCGAGGAACGGCACCAGCCCGGACAGTGTGCCCGGCGTCTGTTCGCAGCGCCAATGGTCGGCGAAGCCGTCGAACACCGGGGAGGGGGCGTAGCGCACCGTCAACAGCCGGTCCGGGGCGACGACGAAGCCGATCGGCTCGGCCGTGAGCGTGCCGTCGGGCGACCGGCTGGGCATCGGCGTGGTGAGGTAGAGGACGCCCTGTTCCTTCACCAGCCGCGACGAGGTCTCGATCTCGATGATCTCGGCCCGGCTAGGCACGCGCAGGCCGGTGGCGCGGGTGACGGCGTCGCACTCCTCCGGGCTGGCCTGGTTGAGGTCGAGCCACACGGCATCGGGGTTTTGGACCAGCTCGACCGGCGCCGCCGCCCCCGACATCGCACGCAGCATCGCATTCCCCTCTCGTCCCGGCGCGGCAGCACCTTAAATACAGGCGGCAAGCCCCTGACAACCGCATCCAGGCTGGTCTATCACCACCGCTTGCCGTGCACCCCGGAGCCACCGACGTGAATCACAGCCCGACGATGCCTCCGCGCCCCAACACCCTCAGGCAGGGTCCGGACGGACATGGCCGCTTCGGCGAGTACGGCGGCCGCTTCGTGGCCGAGACCCTGATGCCGCTGGTGCTGGAACTGGAGGCCGCCTACGAAGCGACCAAGCAGGACCCGAGCTTCCAGACGGAGCTCGACTACTACCTGAAGGACTATGTCGGCCGCCCCAGCCCGCTCTGGTTCGCCGAGCGCCTGACGCGTGCGCTGGGCGGGGCGAAGATCTACCTTAAGCGCGAGGAGCTGAACCACACCGGCGCCCACAAGGTGAACTCCTGCATGGGCCAGATCCTGCTGGCCCGGCGCATGGGCAAGACCCGGATCATCGCCGAGACCGGCGCCGGCCAGCACGGCGTGGCCACCGCCACCGTCTGCGCCCTGATGGGCATGCCCTGCGTGATCTACATGGGTTGCGTGGACGTGGAGCGTCAGCGCCCGAACGTGTTCCGCATGAAGCTGCTGGGCGCCGAGGTGGTGCCGGTCACCACCGGCGCCGGCACGCTGAAGGACGCGATGAACGAGGCGATGCGCGACTGGGTGGCCAACGTGGCCGACACCTATTTCCTGATCGGCACCGTCGCCGGCCCGCACCCCTACCCCGCCATGGTGCGCGACTTCCAGAGCGTGATCGGCACCGAGGCGCGGGCGCAGATGCAGGAGCAGGAGGGCCGCCTGCCGGACGTGGTGGTGGCGTCCGTCGGCGGCGGCAGCAACGCCATGGGCATCTTCCACCCGTTCCTGGACGAGCCTTCGGTTCGCCTGATCGGCGTGGAGGCGGCGGGCCGCGGCCTGGACAGCGGCATGCAGGCGGCCAGCATCGAGCGTGGCCGGCCGGGCGTGCTGCACGGCAACCGCACCTACCTGCTGCAGGACGATGACGGCCAGATCACCGAGGCGCACAGCATCAGCGCAGGCCTGGACTACCCCGGTATCGGCCCGGAACACGCCTGGCTGCACGACATCGGCCGCGCCGAGTACGTGGGCATCACCGACGACGAGGCGCTGGAGGCGTTCCAGCTGTGCAGCCGCACCGAGGGGATCATCCCGGCACTCGAATGCGCCCATGCGCTGGCATACATCCAGAAGCTGGCGCCCACGCTGGATGCCGAACAGATCGTCCTGATGAACCTGTCGGGGCGTGGGGACAAGGACATCTTCACGGTAGCCGAGCACTTGGGCGCGAAGCTTTAGGCTTGCCGGATTGCACTGGATCGGCTATGTGACTACACTGGTCACGGAGGTGCACGATGCTGGAAATCCAACTGCGCGAAGCCAAGGCGACCTTGTCGGCCGTGATCGACACGGCGCGGCGTGGCGCGCCCTCGATCGTCACCCGGCACGGGCGGCCGGAAGCCGTGATCCTCAGCTTCGAGGAATGGACGCGGCTGTCCAACGTGCCCTCTTTCGGCCGGCTGCTGGCCGAAGCCCCGCTCGACGCCCAGGACCTGCCCGCCCGCACCGATGGGCTGCGCGACACCGAGTTCTGATGGGTGTACCTGGTTGACACCAACATCCTCTCGGCCGGCGCACCCACCAAGGCCGTGTCACAGGTACACTTGGCCGGCTGGATGGACCGCAACAGCCCGTTCCTGTTCCTCTCCGTCGTCACGATTGCCGAGGTCGAGGACGGGGTAGCCAAGTGCCGCCGACAGGGCGCCACGCAGAAGGCCGATCGGCTGGCGGACTGGCTGGAAACGGTGCTGCACCTCTACAGCGCCCGCATCCTGCCCGTCTGCATCGCGGTGGCGCGCAGGCTGGGCCGGCTGTCCGACCATGCGCGGTCGCAGGGCATCGCACCCGGTTTCGCCGACCTGACCATCGCCGCCACCGCGCAGCACCACGGGTGCACCGTGCTGACGCGCAACCTGCGGCATTTCGGGCCGATGGGCGTGGCGGCGCTTGATCCCTTCGCGGCGCTGCCGGGCGACGCAACAGGGGCTCAGCCCTCGAGCGGTCGCGAGTGACTCCCGCCGCCAACCGGCCTATATCGCGCCGATGAGCCGCATCGCCGAGACATTCGCCGCCCTTCGCGCAGAAGGCCGCGGCGCGCTGATCCCGTTCCTGGAAGCCTATGACCCGGACGCGGACACCAGCATGGCCATCCTGCAAGGCATGCCGGGTGCCGGCGCCGACCTGATCGAGATCGGCATGCCGTTCACCGACCCGATGGCCGATGGCCCCACCATCCAGGCCGCCGGGCGTCGCGGCCTGCTGGCCGGCGCCTCGCTGTCGCGTGTGCTGGCCATGGTGCAGGAATTCCGCGCCGAGGACGACGCGACCCCGGTCGTGCTGATGGGCTACCTTAACCCGATCCTGGCCTACGATCCCGCCCGTTTCTGCCTGGACGCGGCGGCGGCGGGGGTGGACGGCCTGATCGTGGTGGATCTGCCGACCGAGGAGGCGGCCCTGCTCTCGGACCACGCGACCGAGCACGGGCTCGACATCGTCCGCCTGGTGGCGCCGACCACGGACGCGACGCGGCTGCCCACGGTGCTTCGGGGCTGCAGCGGCTTCGTCTACTACGTCAGCATCACCGGCGTGACCGGCACACGCACCGCCTCGGTCGATGAGCTGGAGGCGGCGATCCCCCGCATACGCGCGGTCACCGACCTGCCGATCGCGGTGGGCTTCGGCGTCCGGTCGCCGGCGCAGGCGGCGGCCGCCGTACGGGCGGGCGATGCGGCGGTGGTGGCGTCGGCGCTGATCGACACGCTGGCTTCCTCGCTCGACCATGCCGGCCGCGCCGGGCCGGACACGGTGCGGCGCGTGCTGGACCAGGTGCGTGCCCTGGCCGACGCGGTGCGCGCCGTGCGGAAACCGGCTTGAAGGCAAAAGACTTCTGTTCCGCTCGCCGGCATCGACTGTCGGCTTATTTCGGATACAGCGACAGGAAGAGAAGTTTTTTGCTTCTTTTTTTCAAAGAGAAGGCCTTTCTCGCCTTTGACCTATTCCATGCTCCAGGAGGCCGCCGATGAGCTGGCTGACCGAATACGTCCGGCCGCGCATACGCACGCTGCTGGGCCAGCGCCCGGAGGTGCCGGAGAACCTCTGGGCGAAGTGCCTCGACTGCCAGCAGATGATCTTCACCAAGGACCTCGAGAAGAACCTGCGCGTGTGCCCGCATTGCGGCCACCACATGCGCGGCACCGCGCTGGAGCGGCTCGACTGGACGTTCGACGAGGGCAGTTTCTCGCGCATCGAGCTGCCCAAGGCGCCGACGGACCCGCTCGGCTTCCGCGACCAGAAGCGCTACAGCGAACGGCTGCGCGAGGCGCGCGCCAGGACCGGGCTGGAGGACGCGCTGGTGGTGGCGCACGGTACGATCGGCGGCCAGCCGGCCGTGGTGGCGGTGATGGCGTTCGAGTTCATGGCCGGCTCGATGGGGGCCGCGGTCGGCGAAGGCCTGGTTGCGGCTTCCCGGCTGGCGCTGTTGCAGCAGGCGCCGCTGGTGGTGTTCACCGCGTCCGGCGGCGCGCGCATGCAGGAGGGTGCGGTCAGCCTGATGCAGATGCCGCGCACCACCATCGCGGCGATGCTGCTGCGCGAGGCGGGACTGCCCTTCATCGTGGTGCTGACCGACCCCACCACCGGCGGCGTCACCGCGAGCTTCGCCATGCTGGGCGACATCCAGATCGCCGAGCCGGGGGCGCTGATCGGCTTCGCCGGCGCCCGGGTGATTGAACAGACGGTGCGCGAGACGCTGCCCGAAGGGTTCCAGCGCGCCGAGTACCTGCACGAGCACGGGATCGTCGACATGGTGGTGCGGCGCACCGAGCTGCGCGAGACGCTGGCGCGGGTGCTGGGGCTGCTCCGTCCGTGGTCGGCGCCGCAGCCCGTGGCGTCCGAGCCGGTCGAGGCCGAAGAGGTTTCATGAACCTGCCTCGCCCGGCCCCGTCCGCGGGGCGCACGGACGCTATCGTCGACCGGCTGCACGCGCTGTATCCCAAGCTGATCGACCTCAGCCTCGATCGGGTGCTGCGCTTGCTGCATCAGCTGGCCGACCCGCAGCTCGCCCTGCCGCCTGTGGTCCACGTCGCGGGCACCAACGGCAAGGGCAGCACCTGCGCCTTTCTGCGTGCGATCGGCGAGGCCGCCGGGTGGCGCGTGCACGTCACCATCTCGCCCCACCTGGTCGAGCTGCGCGAACGCTTCCGCGTCGCCGGCCGGCTGGTGGACGACGCGGTGCTGGCCGACACGCTGCTCGAGATCGAACGGGTGAACGAAGGCGCTGCCATCACCGTGTTCGAGGCCCTGGTGGCTGCCGGATACCTGCTGTTCGCGCGCACGCCGGCCGATCTGTGCGTGGTCGAGGTCGGGTTGGGCGGCCGGTTCGACGCGACCAACGTGGTGCCCGCGCCGGCCGCCTGCGCCATCACCTCGGTCTCGCTCGATCATCAGGATTTCCTGGGCGACCGGCTGGACCGCATCGCCTGGGAGAAGGCAGGCATCATGAAGCCGGGCCGTCCGGTCGTCACCGGCGCGCAGGTGCCGGAGGTGTCCGCCGTGCTGCGCGCCTGCGCCGAAGAGGCGGGCGCGACGCTGCTGGAACGCGGCCGGTCCTGGGACGTGGCCGAGGATGGCGGCGGCCTGCGCTTCACCGATGCGGCCGGTGCGCTGGCCCTGCCGCTGCCGGCGCTGGCCGGCGCGCACCAGCTGGACAACGCCGGCATCGCCATCGCCGCGTTGCGGGCCTCCGGCCTCGGTGTTCCCGGAGCCGCCTATGCCGGCATCGCGCGGGCGGAGTGGCCGGCGCGGCTGCAGCGCCTGCACGGGTCGCTGGCCCAACTCCTGCCGCGGGACGCCGAGCTCTACCTCGACGGTGGCCACAATGCCGGCGCGGGGCTGGCGCTGGCCGAACAGTTGCGCCGCTGGTCCGACCGGCCGGTGCATCTCGTGATCGGCATGAAGCAGAGCAAGGACGCGGCGGGGTTCCTGCAACCACTGCTGGAGCGGGCGGCCTCGGTCTGGGCGGTGCAGGAGCCGGGACAGCACTTGGCCATGTCGGTGGCCGACATCGTGACTGCTTCGGGCGGGGTGGCCCGGCCGGGGCCGGACGTGGCGGGCGCACTCCGGCAGATCGCGGCCGAACCGGGCGGGCTGCCGGCCAGGGTGCTGATCTGCGGCAGCCTCTATCTCGCGGGCGAGATCCTGAAGGCCGAAGCCCCGCTTTTACGGGATGCGTGCAGGCGACCGCCGCTATGACAATCCGACACAGTGCCGAGAAACTCGCGTTACACCTTTGCTTTAATGCTGCACTGCGGTAGCAATCAGAGGTAGGGGGACGGCATGAAATTCTGGATCGTCTGCATGACCGCGGTGCTCAGCCTGATGGCCATCGCGCCGCTATAGGCAGGGCTGCAGCGGCTGCTCCCGCATCGCGATCAGCTGTATGTCGACCGCGCGTTGCAGCTGTTCCAGCAACAGGTCGGCTTGGTCGAGATCAAGTTCGGAGATGACGGTCTGTTCGACCATGTCGTGGATCAGGACGACACGGCCGGCGATGCTGCAGGCGCGATAAGTGCTCATGCGCCGAGTCTACGGAAAAAGGCTTTCGTTTCATTAAATAAATGGGTCGGCGCGTTTTGCGCTGCACAATGTTGTGCAACAGCAACAGTCTGCGTAACCCTTCGTCGCTGTTCGGCTTGACGCTTCCCTGGCCGGGGGGCGCAGGGTGGGTCATCCAACAAGGTGGCCGATGATGCGCGCGCCGACCGAGCTCACGCTGGAGATGCTGCTGGCCGACCCGCTCACCCGGCTGGTGATGCGCAGCGACAACGTCTCGGTGGCCGAGACCGCACGGGCGTTCGAGGACGCCCGCGAGGCCCTGGCCCGTCTCCCCGGCTTTCCGGCTGGCGCAGGTCCAGGCCGTCCCCACATCGCCGGCATGGCCATCGTCAGACAAGTCGCCGACTTCCCCCGCCCGCCGGCGCTCGAGACGGTGCCGGAGCGACTGCTTGTCACGCTGGGCGGCCAGACGATCGCCGAGACCGCGCCGGGCGAAGGGTGGCGCGTCCTGGAGACCAGGCATCCGCCGACCTATTACCTGCCCATGCGGGCGTTCAGACCCGGGGCGCTGCGCCCTGCCTCGCGCACCAGCTTTTGCGAGTGGAAAGGGGTGGCGCACTATCTTGGCGTCTGCGTCGGCGGCCGCTTGCAGCCGGACGCCGCCTGGACCTACCCCGACCCGTCGCCGGCATACGCCGCGTTGAAGGACCACGTGGCCGTCTACCCGGGCCGCATGGATGCCTGCTTCGTGGGCGACGAGCAGGCGACACCGCAACCGGGCGGCTTCTATGGCGGGTGGATCACCGCCGCTTTCGAGGGACCGTTCAAGGGCGCGCCGGGCACGCAGTTCTGGTGAGTAAGGCGACCGGTCAGCGCCGGGGCAGGGGATAGGCGGCGACTCCGGCGCGTCCGTCCGCGTCCACCGCGCGCACGCCGAACACCCAGTCGTCCTTGGAGAACGGGAGCGTGACGGTGGTGGCCGTACCGGCATCGGTGACGTCGGTCCACAGCGCGTCCGTCGTACGCCGGCGCACGATTTCGTAGTGTGCCGCGCCCGGCACGGGCAACCATTCGAGCGTCGTGTCGTTGGTCAGTCCCTTGAGCGAGACCCAGGCCCGGGCAGGCCGTCCCGGGCCCAGCGCCAGGCTGGCCAGGGCGGCGACGTTGACGCGCGTGGCCTGCGCCAGGTAGCCGAAATCCATGAAGCGCTCGAGGTCGCCGTACTGCACCCCGCCTTCGACACGCACGTCCTGGTGCTGGTGCGCGAAGGTCTCCACCGGCTCGGTGAACCGGACGGCCGGGTAGCCGACGGCGTTGAACGATTCGTGGTCGCCGCCGCGCAGGAATCGGTCGGCGCGGAGGATCAGCTCGCCCTCGAAGCCTGGCACGTCGCGTTGCACCGCCTCGTGGATGAAGCGCGCGAGCTCGCGCGACGGCGAGTCGCTCTCATCGCCGATCTGGTTGACGCGGTGGGGATCGGCACCTTGCGGCAGCGCCTCGGAAAAGATGCGGACGCGGCTGGGGTTCTTCTGGCCCCGGTCACCCACCGATGCGCCGATGATGTCGTTGTTCAGGTCGCCCTGCACGTCCACGCCGGCGGCTTTCAGCGCCTGCGCGTGGTGCGCCGAGCCGAACAGCCCCTGCTCCTCGGCATCGTAGGTGGCGAAGATGATCGTCGCGTGCGGCCGCAGCGCCGCCATCACGCGGGCGGCTTCCAGCACCGCGCTGGTGCCAGAGCCGTTATCGTCGGCCCCCGGCGCGTCGCGCGTGCCGTCGGCATCGTCGGTGTTGCGCGAGTCGAAGTGGCTGGACATCACGTAGGTGCGGCCACCCGGCTCGTCGCCCTTCAGCGTGGCGACCACGCTGGAGACCAGCACGTCGCGCGGCACGCGTCTGCCGTCCGCCTTTTGCACGTGCTCGTCGAGCGCCACGGTCATGCGGCCGTTCGTGCCGGCGGCAATGGCGCGGAACTGGTCGGCTATCCAGTCCCGTGCCGCGAACACGCCGCGCCCGGCGGGTGCCGCTTCGGAGAACGTGCTGCGCGTGCCGAACGCCATGAGGCGCTCGTCGGTGCTGCGCAGGCGATCGGGCGAGACCTGCGCCAGCAGGCCGACCACGACCGGATCCGGCGCCGGCGCCGCTGCCCCCAGCAGGACGGCGGCAGCGGCCGCGACGGCAGGACGGATCAATACCGGTACAGCTCGTGCTTGAACGGTCCGTTCACGCCGGGCAGGTCCAGGTACTCGGCCTGCTTGTTCGACAGCTTGGTCAGCTTGGCACCCACCTTGGCGAGATGCAGCGCCGCCACCTTCTCGTCGAGGTGCTTGGGCAGCGTGTAGACCTTCCGCTCGTACTGGCCGGGCTTGGCCTGCCACAGTTCGAGCTGCGCCAGCACCTGGTTGGTGAAGCTGGCCGACATCACGAAGCTCGGGTGGCCGGTGCCGTTGCCGAGGTTCACCAGCCGGCCTTCGGACAGTACGATCAGCCGCTTGCCGTCCGGGAAAACCACCTCGTCCACCTGCGGCTTGACGTTCTCCCAGCGGTAGTTGCGCAGGCTCTCGATCTGGATCTCGCTGTCGAAATGGCCGATGTTGCAAACGATCGCGCGGTGCTTCATCGCCCGCATGTGGTCCGCCGTGATCACGTCGATGTTGCCGGTCGCGGTCACGAAGATGTCGCCCCTGGACGCGGCGTCGTCCATGGTGTCGACCTCGTAGCCCTCCATCGCGGCCTGCAGCGCGCAGATCGGGTCGATCTCGGTCACGATCACGCGGCAGCCGGCGTTGCGCAGCGAGGCGGCCGAACCCTTGCCCACGTCGCCGAAGCCCGCGACCACGGCGACCTTGCCGGCCATCATCACGTCGGTGCCGCGGCGTATGCCGTCGACCAGGCTCTCGCGGCAGCCGTACAAATTGTCGAACTTCGACTTGGTGACGCTGTCGTTCACGTTGATGGCGGGGGTCAGCAGGCGGCCGGCCTTCATCATCTCCCACAGCCGGTGCACGCCGGTGGTGGTCTCCTCGGAGATGCCGCGCACGTCGGCCAGCATCTCGGGATAGCTGTTGTGCATCAGCAGCGTCAGGTCGCCGCCGTCGTCGAGGATCATGTTCGGCGCCCAGCCATCGGGGCCGCGCACCGTCTGCTCGATGCACCAGTTGAACTCCTCCTCGCTCATGCCTTTCCAGGCGAACACCGGCACCCCGGCGGCCGCCACCGCCGCGGCGGCGTGGTCCTGGGTGGAGAAGATGTTGCAGGAGGACCAGCGTACGGTGGCGCCGAGTGCCGTCAGCGTCTCGATCAACACGGCGGTCTGGATCGTCATGTGCAGGCAACCCGAGATGCGCGCGCCGGCCAGCGGCTGTGAGGCACCGTATTCCTGGCGCAGCGCCATCAGGCCGGGCATCTCGTCCTCGGCCATGGCGATCTCCTTGCGGCCCCACTCGGCGAGCGAGAAATCCCGAACCTTGTAGTCTTGCTGAGTGACGTTGGTGTCGGGCATGGCGGCGTGCTCCTGGGCTTTGCTGCAAAGAGCAAAGCCGACCCGGCAATGCAACCCTGTTTCAGGCCTGGACACCCCTGCGCCCGAGCGGCGCCGCTCGGGTTACGGTCCGGGCGCGTAGCCGAGCGCCGCGTAGAGGCGGCCCGACGCCGGCCAGGCCTGCGTGACGGCGCCACGCCAGGCGATCCCGGCCCAGGCGCCGGCGCCCAGGACCATCGCGCTCACCGCCCAGCCGGCCAACACGGCGGCCCTGCGCCGACGCAACACTGCGTGTTCGCCGGTCCGCGGCGCCGGCCTCGCGTCTACGCTTCCTCCCGGCTCGGTCGCAACCAGCGTCGCCACGCCCGGTGTGGCTGTCCTGGGTGGCGCCGCAACCGCGGCGGGCGGTGCGGTTTCGAGGGCGCGTTCGCCGGCGACGAACTCGGCGCCGCAGCGCACGCAGCGCAGCGTGCGGCCGGCGGCCACGACCTGTGTGGGCACATCGTAGGCCGCGTCGCAGGAGGGACAGACGATGCGCATCGTTACGGTCATCCTGCGTAGGCCGGCGGCGCTTGGCAATCGGGGGCGGCGCGCGGCACAAGGCGGGCCGGGCACGATGGGTTTTGTCATGGTCAGGGCGGATCGAATGGGCCTTCGCTACGGTGCCGGGCCGTGGGTGCTGCAGGACCTGGATTTCTCCCTGCCGCCCGGTGCCTTCCGCTGGCTGCTCGGACCGTCCGGCGCCGGCAAGACCAGCCTGCTGCGGCTGCTGACGCTGGCGGTGCGGCCGAGTGCCGGCGAGCTGTCGGTGCTCGGGCTGCCGATCCACCGGGCCGGGCGGCGCGACCTGCCGAAGCTGCGACGCCAGATCGGCATGGTGTTCCAGGAGTTCCGGCTGCTGCCGCATCTGTCCGCCTTCGACAACGTGGCCCTGCCGCTGCGCCTGGCCGGACGGCCGGAGGGGCAGCTGCGCGTCGATGTCGGCGAGATGCTGCGCTGGGTCGGGCTGAGCCGACGCGCCGAGGCCCGGCCGGCCGAGCTGTCGGGCGGCGAGCAGCAGCGCGTGGCCATCGCGCGCGCGGTGATCGGCCGCCCGGCGCTGCTGCTGGCCGACGAGCCCACCGGCAACCTGGACGACGCGCAGGCCGAACGGCTGATGCAGCTGCTGTCCGAGCTGAACC
>CAXTJP010000051.1:0-18902 GCA_964244615.1 uncultured Acetobacteraceae bacterium | reverse complement strand
CAGCGTGGCGCACGCCGCCGTGCTGGCGCCGTTGACGCCGGTCGCCGATGCGCTGGCGCTGGGGTCGGCGACCGGCGCCGGCGGTTTTTCCTACGGCTGGGTGCGCGGCGCGGGCTCTGCCGCCTTCATCGCCGGCACTCTGGTCTCCGGACAGATGGTTGGGCGGTCGGGCCTGGGCGTGGTGGTGTGGCTGAACGCCGGTCTGCTGGCCCTGGCCACCGGCGCCGCCCTGTTCGTGCCCGACCGCATGGCCGGGCGCGCGGAGGCGGTGGAACCCGCCGAGGCCGGGGCGTTGCGCGCGTTGCTGGCCATCCCGGTATTCGCCCGCCTCATGCTTGTCGTGGCGCTGGTCGGCGGCAGCCACGCGCTGCATGACGGGTTCGAGGTGATACGATGGCGCACCTCCGGCCTCTCACCGGCGCAATGCAGCCTGCTCTGGGCGCTGTCGGTGGCGAGCGAGGTGGTCGTCTTCGTGTTCGCCGGCGCACCGTTGCTGCGCGGGCTTGGCCCACGCGGCGCGCTGGCGCTCTCGGCCGCCGCCGGGGCGGCGCGCTGGGGCACCGCCGCGCGAACCGCATGGTTTCCGGCCATGGCGCTGGTGGAGCCGCTGCACGGGCTGACCTTCGCGCTGCTGCACCTGGCCTGCATGCAGGTGATCGCGGAGGTGGTGCCGGCCAGGCTCGCCGCCACGGCGCAGGCGTTCTACGCGACCGTCGCCATGGGGGCCGCGTCCGCGCTGGTCAGCCTCGGATCGGGATCGCTCTACGGCCGGTTCGGCGCGGGCGCGTTCTGGGCCATGGTTGCGCTGTGCATTGCCGCTCTGCCGCTGACGGCCGCAATCCGCTCGCCCTTGCTCGACGGCCCAGGGAGCGATGGGCGGTAGCGTCGTCGAACGTCTACGGACCGCGTTCGTCTGCCGCTCAGAACTGTCCGTGGATGAAATTGCGCCCGGTCTCGATCCCTTATCCGGCTCGCCTCGCGCGTGGTCACTCGCACGCCAAACCTGTGCTCCACCGCCGGGATTTGCTGGTGGGGGCGAACCATTATTTTCCGAAATGTGTCACAGGCCTGGAAGTAAAGGCCTTCTTTTCTGAAGAAAAGAAGCAAAAGACTTTTATTCGTTTGCATGTTCAGCTGGTATGGCCGTCAACAAAGTCATGGCCTGCCAACAGCATAGAACAACAGTCTTTTGCCTTGCCTACGCCTCCGCCAGCTTCTCCCGGCTTGCCCGCACCTTCACCACGCGGCGGCCGTCCATCTCCCGCACCTCGAACAGCCAACCGCCGAACACTATGCGGTCGCCGCCCTGGGGCACGCGGCGCAGCAGCGCCAGCAGCAGGCCGGCCAGCGTGTGATAGCTGCCCTCGGCCGGCAGGTCGGGCAGAGCGAGGCGCGCCTTCAGCTCGTCCACCGGGGTCATGCCGTCCAGGACGATCTCGCCGCCCACTTGGTCGGCGGCCTGGCTCGGCGTGCCGTAGCCCGGCTCGGTCAGGTCGCCGATGATCGCCTCCAGCACGTCGGCCGCGGTCACCACCCCCTCGAAGCTGCCGTACTCGTCCATGACGAGGGCGAGCCCCAAGGCGTCGCCCTTCAGGCGCTCCATGGCGCCCAGCGCGCTGACCGTGTCGGGGATCACCATCGGCTGCCGCAGGGCGGCGGCGATCGAGAGGTCGCGGCCGTCCAGGATGCGGTCCAGTATGTCCTTGGCCTGCACCACGCCCACCACGTTGTCGATCGAGCCGTCGCAGACCACGAAGCGGCTGTGCGGGGCGGCCTTCAGGGTGTCGATGATCTCGCGCCTCGGGTCGGTTCGGTCGATCCAGACCAGTTCGGTGCGGGGGGTCATGATGGCGCGCACCGGCTTGTCGGCCAGGCGCAGCACGCGCTCGATCATGTCGCGCTCGCCGGTCTCCAGCACGCCCGCCTGGGTGCCTTCCTGCAGCAGCGCGCGCAGCTCGTCCTCGGTCACATCCTCTCGCGTGTGCTCGCCATGCCCGATCAGCCGCAACACGAGGTCCGAGGAGCGGCCGAGCAGCCAGACCAGCGGGCCGGCGAGGCGGGCGAGCAGCGCCACCGAGGGCGCCAACCGGGCGGCAATCAGCTCGGGCGAACGCAGGGCCAGACGCTTGGGGACCAGTTCGCCCAGCACCAGCGTGATGAAGGTGATGCCGAACACCACCACGGCGAGGGCAACCCCGGTCGCCGCCTCGCCGATATAGGGGATGCGGGCGATGGTCGGCACCAGCGCGTCGGCGATACGCGCCCCGCCAAACGTGCCCGAGAGGATGCCCACCAAAGTGACGCCCACTTGCACGGTGGGCAGGAAGCGTTGCGGATCCTCGGCCAGACGGCGCGCGGTCGCGGCGCCGCGCACATTCTTGCCTTCCAGCACCGACAGCCGGGCCCTGCGGGCGGAGACCAGCGCCATCTCGCCCATCGCGAACACGCCGTTCAGAAGGGCAAGCACGATGATGAGGGCGATGAGCAGCGCTGTCGTCATCATGCCTGCTTTACGGGGGGCCTGGCGGCACGGCAACGTTTTCTGGTGGCGCACCGGCTTTGGCACTGTAGCAAATAAGAGCATGAGCCCTCGCCTAAGCTTCCCATGGACTGCGGCCACAAAACCGAGCCTGGTATCAAAAATGAACAATTTCCCATCATACGCTAAATTTCGGCGTGACATTTAGGGTGCATTCTGCGAAATATTGCCGGGCGGGCGTGAGGGGCAGCCTTTCGCCGAAGAGGAGATAACCGTGAACGTGAAACTAGCGGCAGCCGCCACCCTGGCTGCTTCCATCATGGGTGCAGCGACGCACGCCGCGCCCGTCAACCTTGTAGCCAACGGGGATTTCAGCTCTTCGAGCTACACCCAGAACAGCCAGTTCGGCTCCGGCAGCGGCCAGGGTGGGCAGGGCGTCGGCAATTGGACGGGCAACAGCGGCTACGACATCTACTTCTTTGCCGGCACTGCCACCACCGTTTCCGCCAACTCCCAATACGGGGGTAGTCGTGAAGACCTCTGGTCCGTGAGCAACAGCCCGACCGGCGGCAACTTCGTGGCGCTGGACGGCGATTCGGGCGTGCGCGGCGGCATCTCCCAGATGGTGTCCGGCCTGACCGTGGGCGACACCTACGCGCTCAGCTTCAGCTGGGGCGCGGGCCAGTTGCAGAGCCGCACGGGTGCGACCACCGAGCAGCTCCAGGCAACCCTCGGCGGGCAGAGCTTGCTGACGAACGTCGTCAGCAATCCGTCCCAGGGCTTCATGGGCTGGTACACCACCACCTTCAACTACACCGCGACGGCGACATCCGAACTCCTGTCGTTCCTGTCGCTCGGCACGCCGACCGGCCTGCCGCCGATCGCCACGCTGGACGGCGTCTCGCTCGTGGACGTGCCGGAGCCGATGTCGTTCGCGCTTCTGGGCGTGGGCCTCGCGGGGATCGTCTTCCTGCGCCGTCGCGACCTGACGCGCGGTGCCTGAGCCGCAGGCGTTCGCCGGACCGGCACGACCCGGCCCCGGCGAACGCCAGGCGGGCGGGATCGGCCGGCAGCCGGGGTCGCACCGGCTGAGCGGCCGGACCTTGTAGATCGGAAGCGGGGCGTGGTCTGAGGGCCGCGCCCCTGGTTTGTTGGGCCAATGGCAGAGCCGGCCCGGACGAGAGTCGACCGTCCGGCTCAGTGGGCCGCCCGGTCCGGCCTTGTCGAAGCCGACGCGGCGCCGGCGAGGGGATGAAGCAATTGCCGGCGCAATCCCTCCGGCATGGCCGCATCGATGCCGTAGACCGGCGGCCAGTGCCTGGCCGGCAGGTGCAGCGTGCCGAACAGCCGGTCGATGAGCGGCAGCAGCGTCGCGTAGTTGCGGTCGCGGTTCTCGGTGTCGTTGGTGTGGTGCCAGTGGTGGAAGGCCGGGGTCGCCACCAGCCACTCCAGCGGCCCGAAGCGCCAGCGAACATTGGCATGGATGAAGAAGCCCCACACCGTGCCGACCAGCACGATCAGCACCGGGCCGAGCTCACCGTGTCCATGGCTCGAGCCGGCCAGGCCGAGCACGTAGATCGGCACCAGGCCACAGAGGCGGGTGAACACCATGTCCACCGGGTGGGCGCGGGTGTTCACCAGCCAGTCCACGTGGTCCGGGCTGTGATGAACGGCGTGGAAACGCCACAGCAGAGGTATTTCGTGCGACCAGCGATGGCCCCAGTAGAAGCCGATTTCGCCCACCACCAGCACGGCCAGCAGCCGCGCCCATCCCGGCAGCTGGGCCACCATCGCCAGGTAACCCGTGGGCACGATGCGGTGCAGCCCCCAGGCCAGCGCCGTGACCGGCAGGATCAGCAGAAGGTTCGGCACCAGGCTGCTCAGGAAATAGTAGCCAAGGTCGGTCGCGATCTGGGCGCGAAAGATCTTCGCCGGCCGCAACGCGAAAAGCCGCTCCAGCGGCACGAAAATCAGGCTGAGCACGGCCAGCCAGACGCCAAGCCGGGCTATCTCCACAACCGTCGATCGCAGCGCTCCGTCCATAAATAGAGCCTACACGACAACCCGTTACCGAACCAACACCGCGCCGGCGAATACGGCCGGTATCGCGCGTTCACGCCAGAGATCCAGCGCCGGCCGACTCAGGGCCAGCGTACTGCCGGGGGCAGGCTCATGAGGATCGCCTCCACGTTGCCGCCGGTCTTGAGCCCGAACGTGGTGCCCCGGTCGTGCAGCAGGTTGAACTCCACGTAGCGACCGCGCCTCACGAGTTGATGGTCGCGCTGCCCTGGCGTCCACTCCGACCGCATGCGCCGCCGCACGATGGCCGGGTAGGCGTTCAGGAAGGCCTCCCCCACGTCGCGGGTGAAGGTGAAATCGGCGGCCAGGTCGCCGGTGTCGAGATGGTCGTAGAAGATGCCGCCCACCCCGCGCGGCTCGTTGCGGTGCGGCAGGAAGAAGTAGCGGTCGCACCAGGCCTTGAACCTGGGGTAGTATTCCGGGTCGTGCGCGTCGCAGGCGCGCTGGAAGGCCGCGTGGAACAGGGCCGCGTCCTCGGCGGTCTCGGCGCTGTCCGGGAACATCGGCGTCAGGTCGCCGCCGCCGCCGAACCACCCTCTGGTGGTCACGATCATGCGGGTGTTCATGTGCACGGCCGGCACCAGCGGGCTCTGCGGATGGGCCACCAGGCTGATGCCGGTGGCGAAGAAGCGTGGATCTTCGGCCGCTCCCGGGATCTGGGCGCGGAACTCGGGCGAGAACTCGCCCAAGACGGTCGAGACGTTGACCCCCACCTTCTCGAACACCCGGCCGTGCATCAGGCTGATCACGCCGCCGCCCCCATCGGAGCCGTCCGCGGTGGGTCGGCTCCAGGGGCGGCGCTCGAAGCGGCCGGCCGGCCGATCCGACAGGGGACCGTCGTTCCCCTCGTCCTCGATCGCTTCGAAGCTGGCGCAGATGCGGTCGCGCAGGCTTTCGAACCAGGCGCGCGCCGCCGGCTTGTGCGACGCGTGGGCCGGAAGGCCTGGGGCAGGTGCGATGGGCGGGTCGATGTCCATGGCGGGCAATCTAGCCCGATCGGCACGGTTTTGCAGGGTGCGGCGGATTGCAGCCACCACGCTCCACCCTTATTAGAAGCATAGCGACAGTCACGCCGGCGCACCGTGCCCGGCCCCTCACGATCCAGGGACAGACCACATGGCCGGCCTGCACAAGAGCTCATTTCAGAATCCGGTCGTGAACTGGGTGGACACGCGTCTGCCCATCTTCACGATGATGACGAAGGAGTACGGCAGCTTTCCCACGCCGAAGAACTTCAACTATTTCTGGAATTTCGGCGCGCTGGCGGTCGTCAACCTGATGGTGATGATCGCGTCCGGCATCTTCCTGTCGATGAACTACAACGCATCCACCGCCGGCGCCTTCAACAGCGTCGAGCGCATCATGCGCGACGTGAACTACGGCTGGCTGCTGCGCTACGCGCACATGAACGGCGCGTCGATGTTCTTCATCATCATCTACATCCACATCTTCCGCGGCATGTATTACGGCAGCTACAAGGCACCGCGCGAGCTGCTGTGGATGACCGGCGTGCTGCTGTTCCTGCTGCTGATGGCCACCGCCTTCATGGGCTATGTGCTGCCCTGGGGCCAGATGAGCTACTGGGGTGCGACCGTCATCACCAACCTGTTCTCCGCCATCCCGGTGGTGGGCAACTGGATCGTCACCCTGCTGTGGGGCGGGTTCTCGGTCGACAACCCGACGCTGAACCGCTTCTTCTCGCTGCACTACCTGCTGCCGTTCGTGATCACCGGCGTGGTGTTCCTGCACGTGGTCGCCCTGCACATCACCGGCTCGAACAACCCGCTCGGCATCGACGTGAAGTCCGAGCAGGACACCCTGCCTTTCCATCCCTACTACACGGCCAAGGACAGCGTGGGCATGGCCGTCTACTTCCTGCTGTTCGCCGTCATCGTGTTCTTCCTGCCGAACATCTTCGGCGAGGCGGACAACTACATCCCGGCCAACCCGCTGCAGACGCCGAACGCCATCGTGCCGGAGTGGTACTTCCTGCCGTTCTACGCGATCCTGCGAGCCGTGCCGAACAAGCTGCTCGGCGTGATGGCCATGTTCAGCTCCATCCTGATCTGGTTCGTGCTGCCCTGGCTCGACACCTCGCCGGTGCGCAGCGCGCGGTTCCGCCCGATGTATCGCTGGTCGCTCCGGCTGATGGTGGTCTCCATGGTGGCGCTGGCCGTCGTCGGCGCCCATCACCCGGTCGAACCCTACGTGTCGATCGGGCGCCTGGCCACAATCTACTACTTCCTGCACTTCCTGGTGCTGGTGCCGCTGTTCGGCTTCATCGAGCGTCCGCTGCCCTTGCCGGAAAGCATCAGCCGGCCGGTGCTGAAGCGGAACTTCCCACGCAGCGGCGGCGGCGGCCCGTTGCCGTCCGGTGCGGCGGCCAAGCCGATGGAGAAGATCTGATGCGGCCCGTCCGCGCCGCCATCCTCGGCGCGCTGCTGCTCGGCGCCACCCCGGCGCTTGCGGCCGAGGAAGGCATGCCGCCGCTGCCGCACGTGAAATGGAGCTTTGACGGGCCGTTCGGCACCTACGACCGGGCCTCCGCCCAGCGCGGTTTCCAAGTCTATAACGAGGTCTGCGCGTCCTGCCACTCGATGAAGCTGATGAGCTACCGCAACCTGGCGGGCATCGGGCTGACGCCTGGGCAGATACGCGCCATCGCCGCCAGCAAGACGGTGCCCGGCGACCTGAACGACCAGGGCGAGCCCACCACCCGCCCCGGCCTGCCGTCGGACAGCTTCGCGTCGCCCTACCCGAACGACAAGGCGGCCCGCGCCGCCAACAACGGCGCGCTGCCGCCGGACCACTCGCTGATCGAGAAAGCCCGCGAGGGCGGCGCCGACTACATCCATGCGCTGATGCTGGGCTACGTCGATCCGCCGCCGGGCATCAAGGTCCCGGACGGGCTGTATTACAACAAGTGGTTCCTGGGCCACCAGATCCACATGCCCGCGCCGCTCTCCGACGGTTCCGTCACCTACGCCGACGGCACCAAGGCGACGCTGGACCAGGAGGCGCGCGACGTCGCCACCTTCCTGACCTTCACCTCGAACCCGGACATGGAGCAGCGCAAGCATCTGGGCGTGCGCATCGTGGGCTTCCTGGCGCTGATGTGCGGCGTGACCTACATGGTCAAGAAGCAGGTCTGGTCGGACGTGCACAAGAGCAGCGACGACGAGGTCCGGTAGAAGCCCGTCCATGCCGGTCGTCGGCATCATCGGCGGCTCCGGCGTCTACGACATCGATGGGCTGCAGAACCGGCAGTGGCGGCCGGCCTCCTCCCCCTGGGGCGAGCCGTCCGACCAGCTGCTGCACGGTGTCCTCGACGGCGTACGATGCGTGTTCCTGCCGCGCCACGGCCGGGGCCACGCGCTTTCGCCAAGCCACCTGAACTACCGCGCCAACATCGACGTGCTGAAGCGCGCCGGCGTCACCCACGTCATCTCGCTCTCGGCCGTGGGCAGCCTGGCCGAGCACCTGCCGCCCGGCCACTTCGTCATCGTCGACCAGTTCATCGACCGCAGCTTCGCGCGCGAGAAGAGCTTCTTCGGCCAGGGCTGCGTCGCCCACGTCTCGATGGCGCACCCCGTCTGCCCGGCACTGACCGGCGTGCTGCACCGCGCCGCGGCCGATCTCGCCTTGCCGGTGACGATGGGCGGCACTTACCTGGTGATGGAAGGCCCGCAATTCTCCACCCGGGCGGAGAGCCTGCTATATCGAAGCTGGGGCTGCCAGGTGATCGGCATGACCAACATGCCGGAAGCCAAGCTCGCGCGCGAGGCGGAGCTGCACTACGCGACGGTTGCCATGGTGACCGACTACGATTGCTGGCACGAGACCCATGCGCATGTGACGGTCGATGCGGTGGTGGCGGTGATGAACGCCAACGCCGCCGGCGCGCGTGCCCTGCTGCGCCGCGTCATCCCGATGCTGGCCGGCGACCGCCCGGCGTGCAGCCTCGGGTGCCAGCACGCGCTGGACCATGCGCTGATCACCCGGCCCGCCGCCCGCGACCCGGCGTTGATGGCCAGGCTCGATGCGATCACCGCCCGGGTGCTGGCGACCGGCTGACGCTGTCCGGTCCGTTCCGTAACGTTCTGGCAAGTTTGCGTGCCTAGAACGGTCTCATGCGCCTCAAACTCTACCGAGCGTCGTGCGTGGCGGAAGCGATGGCGCAGGTCCGGGGCGACCTCGGCCCCGAGGCGCTGATCCTGTCCACCCGCCGCATCGGCGAGGGCGTGGAGCTCACCGCGGCGCTGGACCAGGATGACGAGGCCGTCCCCCCGCCGGCCGCCGTCGATCTCGGCTATCACGGCATACCCGAGCCCCTGGCGGCCCGCCTGGGCGGGCCGGATCTGGCGGCGGGCCTGGCCGGGCTACTCCGCTTCGAGGCTTTGCCGGCCTGGGACCCGGTCTCGGCACGGCCCTTGCTGTTGGCCGGCCTGCCGGGCGCCGGCAAGACGCTGTCGATCGCACGGCTGGCGACGCGCATGGTGTTGTCAGGCACGAGCCCGGTGGTGATCACCGCGGACGGGCGCCGTGCCGGTGCTGCCGAAGAGCTGGCCGCCTACACACGCCTGCTCGGGCTGGAACTGATGGTGGCCGGCACGCCGCAGACGCTGGCCCGCGCGCTCGCGGCGCCGGCCTGCCGGGGTGGCGCCCCGATCCTTATCGATACATCCGGCATCAACCCGTTCGAACAGTCCGAGATCTCGGCACTGACAGCCCTGGCGCAGGCCGCGGACGCGGTGCCCGTGCTGGTCATGTCAGCCGGCCAGCATCCCGGCGAGTCCGTCGAGCAGGCCCAGGCCTTTGCGGCGCTCGGCGTGCGCCACCTGCTGCCCACGCGGCTCGACCTGGTACGCCGGCTCGGCAGCATCATTGCCGCTGCCGCAGCCGCGGACCTGGCCCTGACCGAAGCCGGCATCGGCCCTGGCGCCACCGACGCGCTGGTTGCCATCACCCCGGCCTTCCTGGCCGGCCGGCTGGTCGATCCCGGTGCGCCGCGCTCACCGGCCGCGCCCAATCGCGTCCCCTCACAACCGCACCGCCGGCCGGTCTTCCCCACCGCCAGAGCGCATGAGGCGGCGTCCTGGAGCATCGAACGGCATGGCTAGCATGGAGATGGCAGTGCGGACACGCCCCACGGTTGCAGCCGCGCGGCCGCGTCGTGTGGCCGTTGCCTCGGGCAAGGGCGGCGTCGGCAAGACCTGGTTCGCCATCACCTTAGCCCACGCCCTGGCCGAAGCAGGCGGCCGGGTCTTGCTGTTCGACGGCGACCTGGGGCTCGCCAACATCGACATCCAGCTCGGGCTGGTGCCAGAGCTCGATCTTGGCGGCGTGCTGTCGGGCCGGGCAAGCTTGGCCGACGCCACGGCGCGGTTTGCCCCGGGCGGCTTCGACGTACTGCCGGGTCGGTCCGGTTCGGGCACGCTCTCCACGCTCGCACCCGCCAAGCTCGAATGGCTGCTGGCGGAACTGGGCGACCAGGGCCAGGACACGGTGCTGCTGGATCTGGGAGCAGGACTGGACGCCGCAACCCGGCGGATGGCGGCCTGGGCGGACACCGTGCTGGTGTTGGCGACCGACGAGCCGACCTCGCTCACCGACGCCTACGCGGTGCTCAAGCTGCTTGCGGCCGACAGGGCGGGCCTGGCCGTCGATGCGCGGGTCGTGGTCAACCAGGCGGGCAGCACGGCCGCCGGCCAGCGCGTCTTCAACGTGCTGGAACGCGCCTGCACCCAGTTCCTGGGCCACTCGCCCAAGCTGGCGGGCATCGTACGACGCGACGACCACGTGCGCGAGACGATCCGCCGGCAGATGCCGCTCCTGACACGCCATCCCACCAGCGCCGCCGCCCAGGACGTAAGAAACATCGCCAACACCCTCTAATGAACAAAGTCTTTTGCTTCTTTTCTTCAGAAAAGAAGGCCTTCTTTCTTGAAAGAAAGAAGCAAAGAACTTTTATTTATTGATAACCACGATGCCACGATCCGTCGCGACTCTGTCGAGTGTTTGGTCGTGCGGTTCGACCGGCACCCGCTCCACTTCCTGGGCGGCGAAGGCCACGCCGACCGGGACCGCGCCCGGGTGGGCAGCCAGGGTTCGATCGTAGTAGCCGCCGCCGTAGCCGAGCCGATGGCCGGCCCGGTCGAAGGCCAGAAGCGGCACGAAGATCACCGAAGGGATAGCGAGCGGCCCCTCCGGCCGGACCGTGCCGAAGCGGCCGGGCACCATGGGACAGCCGGGTTGCCATTGCCGAAACGACAGCGGCGAACCACGCGGCGGCGTTTCCGGCAGCACGATCCCGTGGCCGCGTGCATGCAGGGCGCACAGCAGCGGACGCAGGTCGATTTCCCCCGGCAATGGCCAGAAGCCCGCAACGACGGCGTGGGGCGACAGCACCAGATCGCGCAGCACATGGCCCGACAGCTGTTCACCCGACGATCCGGCGTCGAACGTCGCGCGCCGTGCGCGGGCCTGCGCGCGCATCGCCGCTTTCTGTTCCGCGATAGTCATGCCGGAAACAAGTGCGGAGCCGCCAAAGCCGTTGGCGTCTCACCCCCCAGAGCCTGCGTGTGCAGGTGGGAACCAGTTACCGTGACCAAGGCCACGACAGCGCCAGCCCCCGAGGGGTTGCTTATCGGCCCCGGGGATGAATTGCCTGACGCACCCAGCAGCTCCGCCTCCCCAAACTAGGTACTCTCGAGGTCCTGGGCAATGGCCTCGGCACGGTCGGCGAGACGCGCCAGCCGACGGCGGGCATCGGCCTCGGCTTGCGGCAAGCGCGCGAGCTCGGTCTGCAGGTTGGCGAGCGTGGATCGCGTGTCGTGCAGCTCGTCGGCCATCAGCAGGGCGGCCAGCACCAGCAGACGGCTCTCGCCGCTCTGCCCGCCAAGCGCCTTTATGCTGTCGATGCGGGTTTCCACTTCGGCCGCCATCTGCATCAGGTGGCTCTCCTGCCCGTCGTCGCAGCCCACCGTATAGGCGTAGCCGTTGATCTTGATGGTGAGCTGGGCCACTTCGGTCCTTTCTGTCTAAGGCTCGGTCTGTCTAAGGCTCGGTCTGTCTAACGCTTGGCCTGTCTAGCGCTCGGCCGGATCGCCGCCGAGCACGGCACGCAGCTCTGCGATGAGCTGATCGAGCCGCCGGGCGAGTTCGACCGTATCCGTGCCCGACGCTGCCTCGCCGGCCTGAACGCCGGCGCGGCGACGGGCGATCCGCTCCAGCGCCGCTTCCAGCCGGGCGGCCTCGTCCACCCTGGTGCTCCCGGCATCGGCCATCGACGGTTCCAGCTTCCTCCGAACGGCGCCAGGCACGGGCGTTCATGCCGTCACAGGAACGTCGGCCGACCAGATCGCCCGACCGTTCCCATATCCTTGAAGAGAAAGCCTGCAACGGCTTGAAGGTCAAGCATGCGCCCTGCCCCTCCGATCATCCTGCCCCAGGCGGTCGTCGTGCACGGCGTGCAAATGGCGCAGCTTGCGGTCGCGACCGCCGCCCCGTTGGGCGGGGCGTTGACCCTGCTCTCGGCGCCGGGCGCGGGCGCCTATGCCGGCGTCGGCTGGTGGCAGGCACTCGTGGCGCTCGCCTGTCCGCAGGGCCAGGTTGCCCATGTGCTGGATTGCGGCGAGGCGCCGGGGCGTGCGCTGGAGGCGCTGCGGGCCGGCCAGCGACTGCTGGTGCTGCGCTGCCAGCCGCGCGTGTGGCAGGACCTCGCCGAGCGGGCAACGGCCAACGGCGGCGTCCTGCTGGCCGAGCCGCCCGCGGCGCTGGATTTGGGCCAGCCGGGTGCGACACGCCGCCTACGGCAATGGCTGGCGCCGCCAGACTGCTGAAAACGGCGAGCCGGCCTTAGCGCTGCATGTTCATGATTTTGTCCATCGGGACCATGTTGTGGTTCAGGTGGTCCATGATGAACAACGAGCCGCCGATCAGCAGGATCACGATCAGAACGCCGAACGCCAGGGCCATCACGTTGTTCGTGCTGTCCGGCCCGCTGGTGATGTGCAGGAAGAACACGAGGTGCACGCCCATCTGCGCCACAGCCAGAACGCAGATGGCGACCGGGATGCTGGGCGTCCAGACCAGTGAGGTGTGGGCGACGGTGAACGAAACGACCGTCAGCAGGCTCGCCAGACCAAGCCCGACGAGGTAGGTGGCGTAGCCTTCGGTGTGCCCGAACTCGTCGTTCTGGGCGTCACCCGGCGCACGGTCGTCGTGGTGGCGATCGTTGGCCGCACCGGTCTCGCTCACTGGCTCGCTCCTATCAGATACACGACCGAGAACAGCGCCACCCAGATGATGTCCAGCGCGTGCCAGAACAGGCTGAAGCACAGGACACGGCGCAGGATGTCCGGCCGGAAGCCCTTGGCGAAGACCTGCGCCATCATCGTCAGCAGCCACAGCAACCCGACACTGACGTGAAGGCCGTGGCAGCCGACCAGGGAGAAGAACCCGGACAGAAAGGCGCTGCGCTCCGGCCCGGCGCCCTGGGCGCTCAGCCCCGCAAACTCCCGAACTTCCAGGAACAGGAAGACCGCGCCGAGCACGAAAGTCAGGCCCATCGCGCCGTAGAACACAAGGGCCTGGCGACGCGAGGCGGCGATGCTGGCCACCCCGCAGGTAAAACTCGATGCGAGCAGGCAGGCGGTCTCGATGGCCACGTTGTTCAGGTCGAACAGCTGCTTGGCCGACGGGCCACCGGCCGTGCTGCCGGCCAGGACCACGTAGGCGGCGAAGAACGCCGCGAACATGATGATGTCGCTCAGCAGGAAGATCCAGAAACCGTAGCCGACGATCACCCGTTTGGAGGCAAGCCCGCGCGCGGCGTGGTCGGCGAGGGGTTGCCGTTCACTGCCGACGGCGCGGCCGATGTTGTACGGATCATGTCCGTGGCCCGCCGCCGGCAGTGCGGCGCTCATGCCTGCGCCATGTGGGCGAGCGCCTCGGCCCGGGCATGGCGGTTGGCCCGGTCGATCCGCGCCACCTCCTCGACCGGGATGATCTCCTCCGTCCGGTCGCGCCAGGCGAAGACCACGAACGTCGCGAACGCACCGACGCCGGCCAGGCCCACCAGCCACCAGATGTGCCAGATCAGCCCGAAGCCCATGAAGGTTGCGAAGAAGGCGCACATGAAGCCGGTCGGGCTGTTGCGAGGCACTTCGAGTTCCTCGTACTCCGGCTCGTCACGCAGCCGCATCTGCTCGCGGGCGTGCTGCTTGATGCCCCAATAGGGCTCCTCGCCCTCGACCTGCGGCAGCACGGCGAAGTTGAAGGCCGGCGGCGGCGAGGCGGTCGCCCACTCCAGCGAGCGGCCATCCCACGGGTCGCCGGTCAGGTCCGCCAACTTGTGACGCTGCCTGATGCTGACCACGAGCTGTGCCACCATCAGCATGATGCCCGCCAGGATGACCAGCGCGCCCACGCCGGCCACCAGCAGCCAGGGGCGCCAGGCCGGGTTGTCGTAATGCTGCATCCGACGTGTCATGCCATCCAGCCCGACCACGTAGAGCGGCATGAAGGCCAGGTAGAACCCGACGAACCAGCACCAGAACGAAGCCTGGCCCAGCCTCTCGTGCAGACGGAAGCCGAACGCCTTGGGAAACCAGTAATTATAGCCGGCAAAGGCGCCGAACAGCGTGCCGCCGATGATGACGTTGTGGAAGTGCGCCACCAGGAACAGGCTGTTGTGCAGCACGAAATCCGCCGGCGGCACCGCCAGCAGGACACCGGTCATGCCGCCGATGACGAAGGTGACCATGAAGCCGATCGAGAACAGCATGGGTGTCGAGTAGACCACCTTGCCGCCATACATGGTGAACAGCCAGTTGAAGATCTTCACGCCCGTCGGCACGGCGATGATCATCGAGGTGATGCCGAAGATGGCGTTAACGTCGCCGCCGGCGCCCATCGTGAAGAAATGGTGCAGCCACACGGTGAAGGCGAGCACGAAGATGCACATCGTCGCCAGCACCATCGAGCGGTACCCGAACAGCGGCTTGCGCGAGAAGGTCGAGACCACTTCGGAGAACACGCCGAACGCCGGCAGGATCAGGATGTAGACCTCCGGGTGACCCCACGCCCAGATGAGATTCATGAACATCATGACGTTGCCGCCACCGTCATTTGTGAAGAAGTGGAAGCCCAGGTAGCGGTCGAGCGTCAGCATCGCGAGGGTGGCGGTCAGGATGGGAAACGCCGCGGTGATCAGCAGGCTGGACGCGAGCGTGGTCCAGCAGAACATCGGCATGCGCATATAGGTCATGCCCGGCGCGTGGATCTTCAGCACCGTGGTGACGAAATTGACCCCCGTCAGCAACGTGCCGATACCGGAAATCTGCAGCGCCCACAGGTAATAGTCGATGCCGACGCCGGGCGAGTAGGCGAGCTCGGACAAGGGCGGGTAGGGCAGCCAGCCGGTGCGGGAAAACTCGCCCACCACGAGCGAAAGGTTGACCAGCAACGCACCCGTTGCGGTGAGCCAGAAACTCACCGAGTTGAGCGTGGGAAACGCCACGTCGCGCGTGCCGAGCTGCAGCGGCACGACGAAGTTCATCAGCCCGATCACGAACGGCATGGCGACGAAGAAGATCATCAGCGTGCCGTGCGCGGAGAAGATCTGGTCGTAATGCTCGGGCGGCAGGTAGCCGCCGGACTTGTAGGCCAGCGCCTGCTGCGAGCGCATCATCAGCGCGTCGGTGAAACCGCGCATCAGCATCACCAGCGCCAGCAGGCAATACATGATGCCGATGCGCTTGTGATCGGCGCTGGTGATCCACTCGCGCCACAGATACGGCAGGTGGCCCTTGACCACGATCCAGCCGAGCGTGCCGGCCACCACCAGGCCGACCAGGGCAGCCGCGATCAGCGGCACGGGTTGATCGAACGGGATCGCCGACCAGGTCAGTTTTCCGAACATCTAACGCTCCGTTCGATGGGAGACGTTCGCGCTGGGCGGTCCTCCGTCCGGACCCGGAGCGGGCGCCAGCGCCTGCGACACGATCCTGTCGAAGATCGACGGGTCGGTGTCACGATAGGTGAACGGTGTCACCTTGGCACTCTGTCGGCTCAGCCTGGCGTATTCCGCGTTGTCCAGGACCGGACCCGCGTTTCGCGTGGCGCTCGTCCACGCGGTGAAATCATCCTTCGACACGGCACGCACCTCGAAATTCATGTCGGAAAACCCGTCACCGCTGAAATGGGCCGACAGGCCGGCATAGACACCCGGCCGGTCGGAAATCAGGTTCAGCTGCGAGGTCATCCCGTTCATCGTGTAGATCATGCTGCCAAGGCGCGGCACGAAGAAGGCGTTCATCACGCTCGCCGATGTCAGCGAGAAATGGATGGGGACGTTCGCCGGTATGACCAGCCGGTTCACGCTCGCGACGTGCTGGGCCGGGTAGATGAACAGCCATTTCCAATCCAGCGACACACCCTGCACCTCGATCGGTTCGGCCTTGGACACCAGAGGTCGGGCGGGATCGAGCTCGTGCGAGGCAACCCAGGTGACGCCGCCCAGCAGCATGATGGTCAGCAACGGAACGCCCCAGACGATCAGCTCGATCTGCCCGGAATAGGCCCAGTCCGGCAGGTATTTCGCCCGCGCGTTCGACGCGCGGAACCACCAGGCAAAGGCGAGCGTGGCGAGGATGGTGGGCACGATGATGGACAGCATGATCGCCAGCGAGTCGATCAGGATGCTTTTCTCGGCAACGCCCACAGCACCTTGCGGATTCATCAGGGCGGTGTGGCAGCCCGTCAGGAAGACCGGCAGTAAAGCTGCGCCCAGCCGGCAATACTGCCGGTGCTGCAAGCCGACGCCGCGCTGCATCCTGATATTGGCCATGATGCTCCGCATCGTCTCTCCGCAATGCAGACAGTTGTCGGTACGACGAGTGTTTTGTCTACGCGAGGCCGATCGGTGATGACCAACACTCTTTGTTGATGCTGTCAATGTATTCCGGGCACGAATGTGTCGGTTCTGGCGGGCCGTCAAGCTGTCGCCGACAAGCGACTTGTCGCCGACCTTTGCCTGCCTTTTCCGCTGATTGTCTTTCGTCCGCCCGAGGCGGTTCAAGGCCAAGCCGCTCAGCATGGTCTCGGCAAAGCCAAGCCCTTCCCAGCCACCGCGTTGACCCCATACTGCCTATATCCTATCCACATTGCACTGCATCACGCGGCAGCAGGAGCCCCCACCGCCCTATGAACGACATCCGCGACGCGCTGCTGGTGGCCCGGAACACGGAAGCCAAGCTGATCCGCCGCCCGGTCTCGCCGCATATCGGCATCTATCGCTGGCCGATCACCATGGTCGCCTCCATTCTCAACCGCGCGACCGGCATCGCGCTCTCCGTCGGCTCCCTGCTGCTGGTGTGGTGGCTGGTGGCTGCCGCGTCGGGGCCGCAGGCCTTTGCCCAGGTGCAGGGCTTCGTGGCCTCTCCGCTCGGGCTGCTCATGCTGCTCGGCTGGACGGCTTCGCTGTTCTACCATTTCTTCGGCGGCATACGGCACCTGGTCTGGGATGCCGGTCGCGGGCTGGAGAAGACCGACCTCAACTGGGTGACCTGGGTCATCCTCGGGCTGACGCTGGCATCGACCGTGTTGGTCTGGGTGGCCGGCTACCTCTCCTTGGGAGCCTGAACATGGGCGCTGCTCAGAAGACCAGTGCCGCCGCCGCCAACGTCACGGTCCTCCGCAGCCAGCTCGGCCGGGTGCGCGGCACCGGTGCCGCCCATGCCGGGTCGCATCACTGGAAGGCGGAACGGGTGACCGCCATCGCCCTGGTGCCGCTGACGGTGTGGTTCGTGCTCGCCGTGCTCACGCATCTCGGAGCCGAGCAGCCTGCCATGGCCGCCTGGGCCGGGCGGCCGCTCAACGCAGCCCTGCTGCTGGCGCTGATCGCCATGAACTTTCATCACATGCACCTGGGTTTGCAGGTGGTCTATGAGGACTACATCCACAGCGTGCCGCGGCGTGAGGCCGCAATCCTCGCGACCAAGGGTATCTGCCTGATTCTCGGCCTGCTGGCCGCCGTGTCGGTGCTGAAGCTCGCCGTGGCGGTGCACTGAAGCAGGGCCATCGAACATCATGAACGCCATCAGCAAGCCGTCGCACGGCGCCTACACGATCGTCGACCACACCTACGACGTGGTGGTGGTGGGGGCGGGCGGCTCCGGCCTGCGCGCGACCTTGGGCACCGGGGCCGCCGGCTTGAAGACGGCGTGCCTGACAAAGGTGTTCCCCACACGCTCGCACACTGTGGCGGCGCAGGGCGGCATCGGCGCCTCGCTGGGCAACATGGGCGAGGATGACTGGCGCTGGCACATGTACGACACCGTCAAGGGCTCGGACTGGCTCGGTGATCAGGACGCCATCGAGTACATGTGCCGCGAGGCGGCGCCGGCGGTCTACGAGCTCGAGCATTACGGCATGCCGTTCAGCCGGACCGAGGACGGGCGCATCTACCAACGCCCGTTCGGCGGCCACATGAAGGAGTATGGCCGCGAACCGGCGATGCGCGCCTGTGCCGCGGCCGACAGCACCGGCCACGCCATGCTGCACACGCTGTATCAGCAGTGCCTCAAGCACGAGGTCGAGTTCTTCATCGAGTTCATCGCCCTCGACCTGATCATGGACGACGAAGGCGTCTGCCGCGGTGTGATGGCCTGGTGCCTGGAAGACGGCACCATCCACCGATTCCGCGCCCAGCTCGTGATCCTGGCCACCGGCGGCTACGGCCGCGCCTATCTCTCCTGCACCAGCGCCCACACCTGCACCGGCGACGGCGGCGGCATGGCCATGCGCGCCGGCCTGCCGACCCAGGACATGGAGTTCGTGCAGTTCCACCCGACCGGCATCTTCCCGGCCGGCTGCCTGATCACCGAGGGCGCGCGTGGCGAGGGCGGCTACCTGACCAACAGCGAGGGCGAGCGCTTCATGGAGCGCTACGCGCCCACCGCCAAGGACCTGGCGAGCCGCGACGTGGTCAGCCGGTCCATGACGATCGAGATCAACGAGGGGCGCGGCGTGGGCCCGAACCGCGACCATATCCTGCTGCACCTTGAGCATCTGGGCGCCGAGCTGCTGCACGAGCGCCTGCCCGGCATATCGGAGACGGCGCGGGTGTTCGCGGGCGTGGACGTGACCAAATCGCCGATCCCGGTGCTGCCGACCGTGCACTACAACATGGGCGGCATCCCCACGAACTTCCGTGGCGAGGTGATCAACCCCACGCGGCGCGACCCGGACGCCACCGTGCCCGGCCTGATGGCGGTGGGCGAGGCCGCCTGCGTCTCCGTGCACGGCGCCAACCGCCTGGGCACCAACTCGCTGCTCGACC
>CAXTJP010000050.1:0-19008 GCA_964244615.1 uncultured Acetobacteraceae bacterium | reverse complement strand
GCGGGCAGGGCAGGGCGCACGGCGGCCACGGCCGAGAGCTGCGCCTCCAGCAGCGCGTCGAGCGCCACCGTGGAGGGCCACTGGTCCAGCGAAACGTAGCGCGGGTCCGCACCCTCGGTCGCCGGCAGGGCGGCGGGCGGCTCAGACATCCAGTTCCTCGACGCGGCTGGCGTTTTCCTGGATGAAGGCGAAACGCAATTCTGGCCGGCGGCCCATCAGCGACTCCACCAGGGTCGAGGTGTGGGCACGGTCCTCTGCGGCGATCACCACCTTCAGCAGCGTCCGCTTGGCCGGGTCCATCGTGGTCTCGCGCAGCGCCGCGGCCGGCATCTCGCCCAGGCCCTTGAAGCGGCTGATCTCCACCTTCGACCCCGCCTTGAAGCCGGACTTGATCTTCCGGTCCCGATCCTGGTCGGTCATCGCGTAGATGGATCTGGCGCCCTGGGTCAGCCGGTACAGCGGCGGACGCGCCAGGAACACCCGACCGTCACGGATCAGCGCCGGCAGCTCGCGGTAGAAGAACGTCATCAGCAGCGAGGCGATGTGCGCGCCGTCCACGTCCGCGTCGGTCAGGATGATGACGCGGCCGTAGCGCAGCCGCGCCGCGTCGTAGCGGTCGCCGACGCCGCAGCCCAGCGCTTCGACCAGGTCGCGCAGCTCCTGGTTCTGGCGCAGCTTCTCCACGCTGGCGCTGGCCACGTTCAGGATCTTGCCTTTCAGCGGCAGGATCGCCTGCGTCTCGCGGTTGCGGGCCTGCTTGGCCGAGCCGCCCGCGCTGTCGCCCTCCACCAGGAAGATCTCGGTCTCCGCCACGCCCTCCTTCGTGCAGTCGGTCAGCTTGCCGGGCAGGCGCAGCCGGCGGGTGGCGGATTTGCGCGGCGTGTCTTTCGCCTCGCGCCGGCGCAGCCGCTCCTCGGCTCGCTCGACGACAAAGGCGAGCAGGTTGTCGGCCTGGGCGGGGTCGGCCGCCAGCCAGTGGTCGAAGCGGTCGCGCAGCGCCGTCTCCACCAGGCGCGCGGCTTCCGGGCTGGTCAGCTTCTCCTTGGTCTGGCCCTGGAATTGCGGGTCGCGCAGGAACACCGACAGCTTGGCCGCGAGCTGGCCCATCACGTCTTCGGCCGTCACCTGGGCGGCACGCTTGTTGGCCCGCTGCTCCCCCCAGCCGCGCAACGATTTCAGCAGCGCGGCCCTGAACCCGGTTTCGTGCGTGCCGCCCTGAGGGGTCGGCACGGTGTTGGTGTAGGAGGCGAGGTTCGCCTCGCCCTGCTCCAGCCAGACCGCCGCCCATTCCAACCGTCCGGAGGGGCGTCCGTCCGGCGCGTCGGGCAGGTTCGCCTCTCCCGCCCAGATCTCCGGCAGGGCACGCGGCTCGCCTTCGATGTCGGCCTCCAGGCTGTCGCGCAGGCCGCCCGGGAAATGCAAGACCGCCTCGGCCGGCGTTCCGTCATGCGCCGTGATCAGCGCCTGGTCGCAGGACCACCGTATCTCGACACCGCGAAACAGGTAGGCCTTGGACCGGCACAGCTTGTAGAGCCGGGCTGCGGAGAACTGCAGGCCGCCGAAGATCTGCGGGTCCGGCCGGAAGCGTATGGTGGTGCCGCGCCGGTTCGGCATCGGGCCGGCGTTGACCAGCTTGGTCGTCGGCACGCCGCGCGCAAAAGCCTGGCGGAACAGCGTGCGGTCGCGCACCACCTCCACCTCCAGCGTCTCCGACAGCGCGTTGACCACGGAACTGCCCACGCCGTGCAGGCCGCCCGAGGTCTCGTAGGCGCGGCCGCCGAACTTGCCGCCGGAATGCAGCGTGGTGAGGATGACCTCCAACGCGCTCTTCTTCGGAAACTTCGGGTGCGGGTCGGTGGGGATGCCGCGCCCGTTGTCGCGTACGCTCAGCAGGTTGCCGGCGGCGAGCGACACGTCGATGAAGGTGGCGTGGCCGGCAACCGCCTCGTCCATGGCGTTGTCGATGATCTCGGAGGCCAGGTGGTGCAGCGCCGTCTCGTCGGTGCCGCCCACGTACATGCCGGGCCGCCGGCGCACCGGCTCCAGCCCCTCGAGCACCTCGATGTCCTTGGCCGAGTAGTCCTGGGACGCGCGCGGCCCATCCGCCGCCCCAAACAAGTCGTTCATCTTGTGTTCCCGTCGGTGACGGGCAGGCTAAGGCCAGCACCGAGGGTCAGGCAAGGCGGCGCGCCGATTGGCCGCCGCCCGACCCGATCGCCGGCTTTGGGCGGCGCGAGCCTAGTTCCCGTCCCCGTCGCGCATGTCGCCGGTCGGCTCCTGCACGTGGGCTTCGAGGAACCACAGCTGCTTGTCGATGCCGCGTGACACCTCGGTGAAGATGTCGGCGGCGTCCGCGTCGCCCGCCTCGTCGGCCTGGTCGATGCTCTCGTGCAGCGCGTTGGCGTAGGTGCTGAACCGGTCGATCAGCGCCGCCAGGTGGTCTGCCACGGCGTAGGTGTCGGTCGGGTAGGGTGCCAGCTTGGTCATCGCACCCACGGTCTGGGTGGTGCCGAGAGCCGTGCCGCCCAGCTGCACCGCACGCTCGGCCATCGTGTCGTTCCATTCGTCCTGGTCGGTGCGGAAGCCGTCCAGCATCAGGTGGATGCCGATGAATTGCGGGCCCTTGAGGTTCCAGTGCGCCTGCTTTGTGGCGAGCGCCAGGTCGATGCCGTCCGCCAGCCGGGCGTTCAGCAGGTCGATCGACACCGCCTTGGCGTTGGATTCGAGGTTGTTCCGGGTCCGGTGCATACGGTGCGTCTGCGCCTTCAGGTCGGCTTTCATGGGAGTGGCCATTTTCGGTCTCCTGGGGGGATGTGCCGGGGCAACGCGGCGGCCTGGCCGATGTTCCAAGCGGGCGCGTCATCAGTGCTATGCTGCCTGCCATGACGCAAGCCGCCCACGCCGACCTGCTCGCCGAGCTCGCCTCCCTGCTGTCGGGCGAGCCCGACCCCGTCGCCCGCGCCGCCAACACCGCCGCCCTGCTGTTCGCCCGCATCGACCGGCTGAACTGGGCGGGCTTCTACTTCCTGCGTGGCGACACGCTGGTGGTGGGCCCGTTCCAGGGCTTGCCGGCCTGCACGCGCATCCCGCTCGGCAGCGGCGTCTGCGGCACCGCGGCCGCCCGTAACGAGACGATCGTGGTGCCCGACGTGCACGAGTTCGACGGTCACATCGCCTGCGACAGCGCCTCGCTATCGGAGATCGTGGTGCCGTTCTCGATAGGCGGCCGGCTGGCCGGCGTGCTCGACATCGACAGCCCGGACTACGACCGTTTCGCGCCGGCCGACCGCGCGCTCATCGAAGCGGTGGCGGCACTCTACGCGGCGAGCGGCCCGCCGCCCTGACGGATGCCCTGCCTGCCGCCGGTGGTCAGGCGGCCAGTCCGGTGCCGGCTTCGGCCAGCGACCGCGCCTCCGGATCACTGCCCCAATGCTGCAGCCAGGGCACCACGGCCAGCGCCGGCAACGGCCGGGCGAACAGGAAGCCCTGCACCGCATCGACCGCCAGCGGCCGGATGCGTGCGAGGCACGCCTCGTCCTCGATCCCTTCGGCGATGATGAAGCGGCCACGCGCCTTTGCCGCCGCCACGATCGCCTGCAGCAGGTCGCCTTCCGCCGGGTTGGCCACCAGCGCACCGTCGATCTTGAGTACGTCGAACGGCAGGTCCACCATGTCGCGCCAATGCGGCAATGCCGGTCCGGCATCGTCGATCGCGGTCACGAAGCCATGGTGCCGCCAGCGCTCCAGCGCCGTGCGCAACTGGCCGAAATCGGGCACGATCGGCGTTTCCAGCACTTCCAGCATGATGCGGGACGGCTGCACGCCCGCGGCCGCGCACAGCTCCAACGCCCGTTCCAGCGCCTGGTCGCTCAGCATCGTGGTCAGCGGCAGGTTGATGGACACGAACAACGCCCCGTCATCCGGCTGCCGGCCGAGTTCGAGGAAGGTGCGCGACGCGGCGATGTTGGTCAGCACGCGCTCCCGCCCGCAAGCCACGGTCACAGGGATGAAATCCTTGGGGTGCAGGATGCCGTGACGCAGCGTGTGTATGCGCGCCAGCGCCTCGAGCCCGATCGGCTTGAGGTCGGAGGCGCGCAGGATCGGCTGGAAGCGCATACGCAGCCCGCCGCCATGCAGCGCGCCGATCAGTTCTTCGTCGGTCAGCACCGGACGCGGCGTGGTCGGCGAAGCGGGTCGACGCAAGGCCTCGCACAGCGCCGCCTGGTCCGCCGTCGGCAGGTAGCGCACGCCGCTGTCGCCGCTTGGCGCCACGCAGCCCAGCAACAGCAGCGGTGTCGGGCGAAGCGTCACCTCGTCCAGCATCCCGGTCAGGGTGTCGATCCCACGCGGGCCCACCGGGAAGCTGGCCAGCACTTGGTCATACACCCGGCCGGGCCGCAGCATCCAGGTCACGGCAGTCCCCACGTCGCTCACCACGTCGAGCTCGGCCCCGATCCTGGCTGCGCTGTCCCGAACCAGCCGGAGCCAGGAATCGTCGGTCCCTACCATGAGAAGGCGCAGGCGATCAGTGGACGGCGTCATCGAGAATCCTAAACCCGTGCTGCTACGGGTAGAACATTCAATGTCCAGCCTCAAGCAAATTTTAGACGAATCACTAAGATTGGTTTAGATCTGCCTGATAAAAGTAAATACTCCGGTGCCAGGCGGCGGCCTGTGAACTTGCCGTTCTAGGCCGTCGCCTTGCCGGAATGCTGCACGACCTCGCGACGCAGCCGGTTTTCACCCAGCAGCAGCAGGATCGGGGCGGCGATCATGATGGAGCTGACCGTGCCGATGGCGATGCCGAACAGCATGGCCATGGCGAAGCCGGACAGGCTGGCGCCGCCGAACAGCGCCAGCGGCACGCTGGCCAGGAAGACGGTGCTGCTGGTGCCGAGCGTGCGGTTCAGCGTCTCGTTGATCGACAGGTCGATCAGCTGGCGCAGCGGCATCGTCTTGTACTTGCGCAAATTCTCCCGCACCCGGTCGTAGACCACCACCTTGTCGTTGGTGGAGTAGCCGATGATGGTCAGGATCGCCGCCACCATCACGCTGTCGAACTCGATGCCGGTCAGCGCCAGGAAGCCGAGCGTCTTGGTGACGTCCAGCAGCAGCGTCACCACGGCGCCGACGGCGAACTGCCATTCGAACCGGAACCAGATATAGGCGAAGATCATGCCTAGGCTGATCACCAGGGCGAGCACGCCGTTCTGCAGCAGCTCGGCGCTGACCGACGCGCCGACGACGTCGTTGCGCAGCACCCGCGTGCCCGGCTGGGCCTGCTGCAGCACCTGCTCCACACGGTGCTGCATCGCCTGGTTGGCGGCGGGCGTAGGCTGGGTCCCGAGCCGGATCAGCACGTCGTCGGCGGCGCCGAAGCGTTGCAGCCCGGCGGTCGGCACCTGCGCCTGCACGAATGCCTGGCGCAGCTTGTTGAAGTCGGCCGGTCCCGGCGTACGCGCCTCGATCGTGATGCCGCCGGCGAAATCCAGCCCCAGACGCAGGCCGGGGTAGTACAGCAGCCCGACCGACAGCGCGGACAGGATGAACGAGCCCGCCAGGCCGTAGAAACGGGCCCGCATGAAGGCGAAGCGCGTGCCGTCTGGCACGAAGCGGAAGAGAGGACGGTTGAACATCTCGCGGCCCTAAACCGGCAGCAGTTGCGGGCGCCGGGCCGCGTACCAGCGCACCATCATCAGCCGGGCCACGACGGTCGCGGTGAACAGGGTCGTGACGATGCCGACGGTGATGGTCAGCGCGAACCCCTTCACCGGCCCGGTGCCGAACACGAACAGCATGACATGGGCCAGGAAGGCGGTGACGTTGCTGTCCAGGATGGTGGAGAACGCCCGGCGGAACCCGGTCTCCATGGCGTTCAGCGGGGTGCGGCCGTTGCGGCTTTCCTCGCGCACGCGCTCGTTGATCAGGATGTTGGCGTCAACCGCCATGCCGAGCGTCAGCAGCAGCCCGGCCATGCCCGGCAGGGTCAGCGTCGCCTCGAACAGCGACAGGATGCCCACCAGCAGCACCAGGTTGACCAGCAAAGCGAGGTTCGCGAACCAGCCGAACAGGCCGTAGAAGGTTCCCATGAAACCCACCACCAGCAGGAAGCCGGCAATCAGCGAGTAGGCGCCGGCGCGTATGCTGTCGGCACCCAGTTCCGGGCCGACGGTGCGCTCCTCGACCACCGTCAGCGGGGCCGGCAGCGCGCCGGCGCGAAGCAGAATAGCAAGCTGGTTGGCGCTGGCGGCGTTGAAGCTGCCGCTGATCTGGCCACGGCCCCCGGTGATCGCCTCGCGTATTACCGGGGCCGACAGGATCTGGTTGTCGAGCACGATGGCGAAGCGCTTGCCGACATTGGCGCGCGAGGTCTCGGCGAAGCGTCGGGCACCGAGGGAATCGAAGGTGAAGTTCACCACCCAGCTGCCGTCGGCCTGGCTGGTGCCGGCGCGGGCATCGGTCAGGTTGGCGCCGTCCACCTCGATGCGCTTGCGGATCGGCAACTTCTCCGCCGGGTTGTCCTGCATCGGCAGCAGCTCGGTTCCCGGCCCGGGCGGCGCGCCGGGGATGGCGGTGTCGTCGAGCAGGTGGAACGTCATCTTGGCCGTCTTGCCGAGCAGTTCCTTGACCCGGTTCGGGTCCTCCACGCCCGGCAGCTGCACCACGATGCGGTCTGTGCCCTGTCGGGTGATCTGCGGGTCGACCACGCCGGTCTCGTCGATTCGGCGCCGCACGATCTCGATCGACTGCTCCACGGCGTGCGTCGCCGTCTGCACCAGGGCCGCCGGCGCCAGCGTGATGGCGAGGTTGCTGCCGGCGAGGTCCGAGACGGCGAACTCGCCCGGCACCGCTTCGGGCATCTGGCGCAGGGCGGCCAGCGCCGCATCGTGCTGTGCGGGGTCGCGCAGGTGCAGGAACACGCGCTGCTGGCCCGGCTCGGCCGCCAGGTTCTGGTAGCCGACATGGGCGCGCAGCAGTTCCGACCGTGCGCCGTCGGCCAGCGCGTCCAGGCGCTCGTGCTGCACGGCGTCCATGTCCACCTGCATCAGCAGGTACGACCCGCCGCGCAGGTCGAGCCCCAGATGCACCGCACGCCACGGCAGCCACGCGGCCGGGGCCGGCATGAAATTGGGCAGGCACAGCAGCAGCCCCAGCAGGCACACGCCGATGATGGCCAGCGTCTTGCCTCGGCCGAAATACATCATGGGCGGGGTGTCATCATATCGACGCGCCGAAATCCTGAACGAAGCAAAGGCGGGATATGCCGGGTCGGGCACGGCCAGGCAAGCCGGGGTCACGCGCCGGAGAGCGGCACCACGTTCGGCGGCCCGTGCTCGAGCACCTCGACCGGGTCGCCGACCGCGACGCGTCCCAGCGTTTCCGGCACCAGGTTCTGGCCGAACATGATGCCGTGCTCGTCGTGCCGGAACGTGCCGAGCGTGCGCAGCGGTTCGGCGCGGTCCGGCCGCTCGCCGGTCTGCTGGTCGATGGTGGTCACGATGCAGCGGTCGCAGGGCTTGACGACACGGAATATGGTCTCGCCCGCGCGTATCAGGCGCCAGCCATCCTCGGCCCAGGGTGCGCCGCCCGCGACCACGATGTTGGCGCGGAAACGGTCGATCGGCACCGGGCGGAGCAGCCTGGCATTCAGGTCGGCGAGCGAGGCCAGCGCGGTCAGCAGCACCGGGTAGCCATCGGCGAAGCTGACCGTCTCGCCCGGCCGGCCGTAAGCCGGGTTCAGGGCACGGCTGCTCGTGTCGTGCATGTGCACCAGCCGGCAATCCTGGCCGAGCGCGGCGCTGACCCAGGCGTGGGCGGCGGGGTCGGCGAGCCGCGCTTCCAGCGTGCTGCGCCAGACCGTGACCCTGATGCGCGCAGCCTCCGGGCCGGGTGTCGCCACCGCGATCCCGCCCCATCCGGGCCGGCCGAGCGCCAGGCCGGACGGCGTGATCGCGGTGCGGACCAGCGCCATGGCAGCCACGGCCCGTTGCGTGACGAAGCGGCCGGACCCGTCCACCACCAGCCATCGCCGGTCGTGCTGCAAGCCCCAGGGTTCGATCAGGGCATGATCCGGCGCTGTGCCGGCCATACCTTTGACCGGAAAGACGTGGATCTCGCTGACGATCATGCGGCACCCCTGATAGCTGCGTCCCGCCATGCTGCAAAGCAGCACGGCCAAGGGGTTTGCCTGCCTCCCGCAGGCCCGCATCCTGCCCTATGGTCGCCGCCATGTCAGACATCCTACGCATTGGCGTCATCGGCGCCGGCCATTTCGGCCGTTTCCACGCGCAGAAGATCGCCGGGAGCCGGCGCGCCGCCCTGGTCGGGCTGGCCGATGCGAATCCCGAGCGCGCCGCCCTGGTCGGCCGCGAGCTGGGCGGGGTGCCGGCGATGGACGTCGCCGCCCTGCTTGACACCGCCGAGGCGGTCATCGTCGCCACCCCGGCCGAGGCGCATTTCGAGCTGGCCGCGCGCGCCCTGGAGCGGGGCCGGCACGTGCTGGTCGAAAAACCGATCGCCGCCACGCTGGAACAGGCCGACCGGCTGGCGGGCCTGGCGCGCGCGCAGGGGCGGGTGCTGCAGGTGGGCCACCTGCTGCGCTACTCGCCGGAACACCACGCCATCGCCGCCCGGATCACCCGGCCGCTCTATATCGAGGCGACCCGGATCGCGCCGTTCAAGCCGCGCGGCACCGACGTCTCGGTGATCCTGGACCTGATGATCCACGACCTGGACCTGGTGCTGAGCCTGGTGGACAGCGCCATCGACAGCGTGGACGCGCTGGGGGCCGCCGTCTCCAGCGCGTTCGAGGACATCGCCAACGCCCGCGTGCGCTTCGCCAACGGCTGTGTGGCGACCATCACCGCCAGCCGCATCTCGCTGAAGACCGAGCGGCGAATGCGCCTGTTCTCGCAGGAGGGCTACCTCTCGGCCGATTTCGTCGCCCGGTCCCTGACGATGATAGGACGTGGGGAAAACGGTCCTTGCAGCGGCGTGCCGATACCGGGCACCGACGGGTTCCTGCTGGAACAGGCGAGCTGGGACGAGCACGACGTGCTGGAGGCCGAGCACGACGCGTTCATCGCGTCCTGCCTGGACGGCGCCAGGGTGGTGGTCGACGCGGCCGCCGGGCGGCGCGCGCTGGAAGCCGCCCTCGCGGTCGTCGGCGGCATGGCGCGTTCGCGCGCGGTGGCCGAGGCGTCAGGCCTGATCCAGCAGCTCGAGCACCGCGTGGGCGGCGGCGTCTGACGGCACACCCTCCGGCGCGTGCAGGCCGCGCATCACGCCGGCGAACGCGGCACGCTGGTCCGCGGCCGCCTGCGCGTCGGTCAGCAGGACATGCAGCGCGGCGTGCAGCCGCTCGGGCGTGCAATCCTGCTGCAGCAGTTCCGGCACCACCGCGCGGCCGGCGAGCAGGTTGACCATGGCAACATGCGGCACCCGGATCAGCCGTCGCGCCAGCGCCGCGGTCAGCGGGTTCACCCGGTAGGTCACCGCCATCGGCACGCCGGCCAGCGCCAGTTCCAGCGTGGAGGTGCCCGATTTGGTCAGCGCCGCGCCGGCGGCGGCGTAGGCATCGTGCTTGTCCTGCAGCTCGGTCACCACCAGCGGGCGCACCGTCCAGCCGGCCACCTGGGCGGCGACGATCTCGGCGACCGCGGGCGAACTCGCGATCACCGGCAGCAAGGCGGGATGGTCCCGTTGCAGCAGGGCCATGGTGCGGCCGAACACCGGCAGCAGGCGCGGCACCTCGGTCCGCCGGCTGCCCGGCATCAGCACCACGATGGCGGTGCCGGGCGCGACGCCGTGCCGTTCGCGGAACCGGCCGGCATCGCCCTCGTCCGCGCCGGATTGCAGCACCGGGTGGCCGACGAAGGTGGCCGGCAGCCCGTGGCGGGCGAAGAACGCCACCTCGAACGGCAGCAGGCACAGCAGCCGGTCCCACAGCCCGGGATAGTCGCGCACCCGGTGCTCCCGCCAGGCCCAGACCTGCGGCGCCACGTAGTGGACGCGCTTAAGGCCGAGCGGCCGGATGCGCCGGAGCAGCCGCAGTGCGAAGCCCGGGCTGTCGATGGTGACGACCAGGTCGGGCCGTCTCGCCTCGATATCGGCCGCGGCCTCGGCCAGCCGCAGGCTCAGCCGGCGCAGGCGTGGCAGGATCTCCGCCAGCCCCATCACCGCCAGCTCGCGCATCGGGAACAGGCTGCGCAGCCCAGCCGCCTGCATCAGCGGGCCGCCGATCCCGGCGAAAGCGAGGTCCGGGCGCCGCGCGCGCAACGCCAGCATCAGCCGCGCCCCCAGCACGTCGCCGCTCGCCTCGCCGGCCAGCAGCCAGATCGTCGGCATAGGGTCTCAGCCGTAAAGCGTTGCGGGGTCGGCCAGCGGGGCGGCGATCTCCACCGCGCGGCCGTCGCGCCACGCCGTGTAGAAGCAGGATCGCCGGCCGGTGTGGCAGGCGACCCCGGTCTGGTCCACCAGCAGCAGCAGCGCGTCGGCGTCGCAGTCGAAGCGCAGCTCGACCAGGCGCTGCACCTGCCCCGATGTCTCGCCCTTGCGCCACAGGCCCTGACGGCTCCGGCTCCAGTAGCAGACGCGGCCGGTGGCCAGCGTCTCGTCCAGCGCCGCGCGGTTCATCCAGGCCAGCATCAGCACCTCGCCGGTGTCGTGCTGCTGGGCGATGGCGGGGATCAGGCCGTTCGCGTCGAACCGCATCGTGTCGGACATGCGTGAGCTTAGCCGCTGCCGTGCGCCGCGTCGCCGTCCAGCTTGGGCGCGGCCTCTTCCAGCATGCGAGCACGGCGGCGATGGATGCGGTCCAAGGCCGTTGCGGCCGCTTCGCGGCGGTTTGGTGGTCGACGGTTTGGGCGGGAAGGGCATGCCGCAGGCTAAGGGAGGTTCGTTCGGCGGCAAACCCGCGCCGGCCGTCCCTGGGCAAAGCGCGAGCGGTCGCAATCTGCAGTCGATGCGCCCTGTCATTGCCCTCCTGTCTTCGGCCCTGTTGCTGGCCGCCTGTGCCGGCGTCCCGACGCGCTGCGTGCCAGCCGGAGCGTGGGCGTCCCCCGCCCTGCGCATTGTGTCCGATCCGGCCGATGCCGCCGGGCGCAACGTCACGCTGCTCGGCGAAACCCACGACAGCGCGGCCGCCCATGCCTGGCAGCTCGATACCATAATTCGGCTGGCGGCGTCGCATCCCGACCTGGTGCTCGGCTTCGAGATGTTTCCACGCAGCGACCAGCCGGTGCTGGACCGCTGGGTGGCGGGCGAGCTGTCGGAGGACGCATTCCTCGCGCAATCGGACTGGCGCCATGTCTGGGGCTTTCCCCCGGCGCTCTATCTGCCGATCTTCCGCTTCGCCCGCGACCACCGGGTTCCGATGCGGGCGCTCAACGTCTCGAACCACCTGGTCCACGCCGTCGGACGCCAGGGCTGGGCGGCGACCCCGGCCGCCGAGCGCGAGGGCGTGGGCACGCCGACGCCGCCGAGTGCCGCCTACCGTCGCGACCTGGCGGACGTGATGTCGGGCCATGGCGGGCCGGCCATGACGCCCGACCGGCTGGACCATTTCGTCGATGCGCAACTGGTCTGGGATCGTGCCATGGCCGAGGCGATCGCGACCCAGCGCCGGCGCGAACCACAGCGGCCGGTGGTGGCGCTGATGGGGGCCGGCCACCTCGAAGGCCGCGAGGGGGTGCCGCACCAGTTGGCGTCGCTGGGCATTGCCGACGCGCTCGTGCTCATCCCCGTCAGCCAGGCCTGCACCCCGCTTGCCGCCTCCTACGCCGACGCGATCTACGTCACCGGCCCGGAGACGGCGCCGCCACCGTCGTGATCGCCGCGGTCAGGTGATAGAGGCTGCTGGCCGGCGCCGGCCCAACCGACAGGGTGCCGTCCGCGCCGCGACGCTCGTGCCATAGCCCATCCGGCCGCAAATAGGCGGACAGGACGCGCACGGCCTGGAGCTTGCGGTCCGTCGTCCCGTCCAGCCGCAGGAACTCCGCCTTCAGCCGCTCGGTCTGCGGCCAGAGCCGCGCCCCGGCCTGGCGCGCGGCGCCGTCGCTGCCGACGACGTCGATCAGGGCGCCATGCGACGGCCCGGTCCCATGGCGGTCCACGAACGCCATCAGTCGTCCGGCGATCTGCTGCAGCGCCGGCTGGCGGCCCGGTAGGGCGCCGAGGACGCGGGCACGATGCAGCAGCCAGACCCACTCGCAATGGTGGCCGGGTTCCACCAGGAACACGCCATCCTGCCGCTCCGGGCGCAGCGCATCGTCGAAATACTCCGGCAGGGCGCCCGCGTCGGCATCGAACAGCCGCTCGGCGAACAGCACGAGCAGCGCCTCAGCCCGGTCGAGAAACACGCGGTCGCCGAACGCCTCGTACGCCGCCAGCAGCGCTTCCAGCAGGTGCATGTGCGGGTTCTGCCGGCGCGGCAGGGCGGGCGGCAGGCTTTCGAGGTAGCCGCCCCGGTCGTGCGGCAGGGCGCGGTCCATCCAGTCGAGCAACGCCAGCGCGCCTGGCCGCATGGCCGCGGCGCCCTGCACGGCGCTGGCGCCGGCCAGGGCCAGCAGGACGAAAGCGTGGTCGTACAGGTCCCGCGTCAGGTCGATGGGCCGATGCGACAGGTCGAAGCGCCAGGCGAAACCGCCATCCTGCTGGGCCGCGTGCCGTTCCAGGAACCGAAGGCCGAGTTCGACGGCCTCGGCCGCCCCGTCCACGCCTGCCCGATGCGCCTCGGAGAACACCGTGACCTGACGCGCCACGACCCGCAGCCGCCGGAACGGCGCCGTGCAGGCGCGCGACTGCAGGTCGAGCGCCTCGAAGAACCCGCCGCGCTCGCGGTCGACGCCATGCGCCAGCCAGGCGGGCCAGGCCGCTTCGCGCAGCCAGGTGCCGAGCCGCGCGACGCCGGCTGCCAGTTCGTCGGTCGGCACGGCTGATTTTAGCGGGCGGGCTTGCGGAACTTGAACACGAACTGGTCGGTGTGCCCCTTGATCAATGGCGCGAACACCTTCTCCGTGTGCGCGTCGGCCGGGTTGTGCAGCAGTGTGCTCTCGCCATCCAGCACGAAGCCCGCCGCCAGCACCTGTGCCCGCACGGTGGCGGGATCGATCCGGTGCAGCGTCGTGGGCGCGGTGTCGCTGCTGCCGGGCAGGCCCACATGGTCGATGACCACGAACACCCCGCCGGGTTTCAGCGCCGCGAAGATCGAGGCGTCGGCGGCGGCGGCCGATTTCGCGCCGAAGAAGCCGTAGACGTCGTGGTAGTTGTCGCTGGTCCAGACCATGTCGAGCCTCAGGCCGTGTGCCGTCTCTGCGGTGCGCTCCACCACCGGCGTCACGTTGGCGTAGCCGGGCTCCTTGGCCAGCGCGTCGATGGCGGCCGGCATCTTGGGCACCTTGGCCGCAAGCTCGGTCGGGGTGATGGCGTATACGTGGCCCTGCGGCCCCACCGCGCGGCTGAACAGCCTGGTGAAATACCCGGTCCCCGGCACGAAATCGGCCACGCTGTCGCCCGGCTTGAGGCCGGCAAAGGCGAGCAGCGCACCCGGATGCCGCGCCGCGTCGCGCGCCGTGTCGGCCGCCGGCCGGTCGGGGGCCGCCACCGCGGCGGCGATGGCGGAAGGCACGCTCTGCGCCTGCGCCGGCAAGGCGCAGGCGAGCAGGGTGGCCAGCAGGCAGGCGGTTTTCATGGTCAACGCTCCGACAGGGCTGGCCCAGCCTTGGCCAGCTTGGCCCGCAGGGCAAGCCCGGTCAGTGCGTCAGCAGGGGATGCCACGCCAGCGCGTCGTGCATGTCGGGCATCGTGGTGCCGCCCATCGGCTGCATCGCCGGCTGTGCCACGATGTCGATCGTCAGCCCGGCGACGTTGGCGAAGTCGCTCGCCAGGTGGATCGCCTCGTTGGTCAGCGTGCCGCCGCTGTAGTGGATGCTGAAGCTGCCGCTCGCCCCGCCGGCCTGGATCGGCCCGAAATCCGCGGCCGTCACACCGCTGCCCGACAGCGCCGTGCCGCTGATGGAGCCGCCGTTCACCGTGGTCTGCAGGGCGCCGCGCAGGGCGGCGGCCCCGGCGGCCCCGGTGTTCTCCACCTCGAAATGCGCGGTGTGCCCGGCGGCGATGGCGATGGTCAGGGTGCCGTTCACGTTGCTGATGGTGGTGCCCTGCACGCCCACGACCGCAAGCTGCGTGCCCTGGCCGTTGATCGTGCCGGTTATCCCGGCGAACGGGGTGTAGGCGTTGCCGACGCCCGCAGCCGTGTTGTTGTAGTCGCCCGTCACCGTCAGCGTGGTGCCGCTGGTGTTCAGCGCGCCGCCGGCGGTGGTCAGGGTGGCCAGCGTGCTCGGCCCCGCACCCGCCATGCTGGCGAGGGTCGCTTGCGCGGCGGCACCGCCCAGCGTCAGCGACCCGCCGGTCAGTGCGGCGGTGTCGGTGAAGGTGCCGTTGTCCAGGACCAGCCCGGTATTGGCCAGTCCGCCGGAGAAAGCGAGGCTGCCGCCGGTGGCGACCGAGATGGTGCCGGCGTTGGCGAACGGGTCGCTGATGGTGCCGATCCCTTTGCCGGTCGCCTCGAACAGGCCGGTGTTGGTGAACGTGCCGGTGCCGGTCAGGCTGGCGGTGCCGACCACGGCGAAGGTGCCGGCGAAGCTGACGGGGGCGGCGATGGCCAGCGTCGCCTTGTTCAGCAGTGCCAGGTGGCCGACATCCAGCACGGTTCCGGTGTTCAGGGTGGTGGTGCCGCCGAAGCCGAGCGTGCCGGTGCCGCTGATCGTGCCCGAGACGGTGTTGGTCTTGCCGATCAGGTCCAGCTCGCCGCCGGTGGCCACGACCGAGCCGGCATCGGTGAACTTCGCGTTCAGCGTGCCGAAGCCGGTCAGCACCGAGCCCGCCTTGTCGTTCAGTCCGGCGGCCTTCAGCGTGCCGCCGCCGAGCGCCACGGTGCCGCTGCTGGTGAGCTTGTTCTTGGTCGTGTAGTCGCGCGTCCCGAGGATCTGCAGCTCGCCGGTCTTGGCGATGGTCTTGAGGCTCGCCTCGATGGTGGTGCCGCCGAAGCTGATCTCGGACCCGGCACCGGACAGCAGCAGGTCGGCGGCGAGCGTGCTGACGGCCGCGCCGGAAAAACTCGCCGTCGCGGTGGCGGTGCCGCCGGCGGAGACCGCGCCGTAGGTGCCGCCGGTCAGCGTGCCGGCCGCGCTGTCGTTGGTGAGCGTGGCGCCACCCTCGAAGACGACGTGGCTGCCGCTATCGGCCTGGATCAGCCCGGCATTGGTGAACAGGCCGCTGCGGAAATCCAGCCCGCCCGCGCCGGTGGCCAGCATCTGTCCGCTGGCCGTGTTGGAGCCGGTGCTGCTGCCGCCGAGGTTGAGGTAGAACACGTTGTTTTGGTTGGCGTCGATGGTGCCGGCGTTGACCAGGTCGAGCTGGCCGTTGCCGAAATTGCCCGAGCCTTCGATCGTGTTGTTGAGGTTGTCCAGCGTGTCGCCCGCTGCTGCGCCTTGGAAGTAGTTGTCGTACCCCTCGTCGGTCGTGGTGACCACGCCGCCGCCGGTCAGCGTCAGCGTCTGGCTGTCGACGATGAAGGCCGTGCTGTTGCCGCCGCTATCCAGCGTGATGGTGCCGGAATTAGCGATGGTGCCGAGCGCATACAGGTCGTTGTTGTTGTCGACCTGGATGGCGGCGCTGCTGGTGACCGTGTGGGCCGAGCCGTCGATCGTGCCGTTGTTGCTGTAGATCGTGCCACCGCTGCCCTTCAGCGTGCCGCCTGCGATCGTGCCGCCGTTCAACGACAGGCCGCCGGTGCCGGACAGGGAGATCGTTCCCTGGGACCCGTTGTCGATGATCGTGTTGCCATCGACCGTGATGCCGCCGGTTCCCGTCTCCTCGACCAGCGCGTTGTTGGTGAAGGTGGCGCCCAGGTTCAGCACCAGCGCGTGGGTCTGGTTGGCGTTGACGGTCGCGTCGTTGATGAAGGTGAGCTGGCCGTTGCCGAAATTGCCCGAGCCCTCGATGGTGTTGTCGAGGTTGACGAGCGTGTCGCCGACAGCGGCGCCCTGGAAGTAGTTGTCGTACCCCTCGTCGCTGGTGGTGACGACGCCGCCGCCGGTCAGCGTCAGGGTGGGGCTGTCGATGATGAAGGCGGTGCTGTTGCCGCCGCTTGCCAGGGTGATGGTGCCGGAGTTGGCCAGCGTGCCGAGCAGGTAGAGCGCGTTGTTGTTGTCGACCTGGATGGCGGCGCTGCTGGTGACCGTGTGAGCCGAGCCGTCCAGCGTGCCGTTGTTGCTGTAGAAACTGCCCTGGCCGCTGGTCAGCGTGCCGCCGGCGATGGTCGCCCCGTTCAGGGTAATCCCGCCCGCACCCGTCGCGGCCACCGTGCCGCCGGCGTTGCTGACCAGCGTGTTGCCATCGACCGTGATGCCGCCGGTTCCCGTCTCCTCGACCAGCGCGTTGTTGGTGAAGGTGGCGCCCAGGTTCAGCACCAGCGCGTGGGTCTGGTTGGCGTTGACGGTCGCGTCGTTGATGAAGGTGAGCTGGCCGTTGCCGAAATTGCCCGAGCCCTCGATGGTGTTGTCGAGGTTGACGAGCGTGTCGCCGACAGCGGCGCCCTGGAAGTAGTTGTCGTACCCCTCGTCGCTGGTGGTGACGACGCCGCCGCCGGTCAGCGTAAGGGTGGGGCTGTCGATGATGAAGCCGGTGCTGTTGCCGCCGCTTGCCAAGGTGATGGTGCCGGAATTGGCCAGCGTGCCCAGCGCGTAGAGCGCGTTGTTGTTGTCGACCTGGATGGCGGCGCTGCTGGTGATCCCATGGGCGGAGCCGTCGAGCGTGCCGTTGTTGCTGTAGAACACGCCGCCATGGGTGCTGGTCAGCGTGCCGCCGATGATGTCGCCGCCGTTCAGCGAGAACGAGCTGCCGGCGTTGACGATCATGCCGGTGGTGCCGTTGCTGATCGCCGTGTTGCCGTTCAGCACGATGCCGCCCGAGCCGGTCGCCTCGATCAGCTTGTTGTTGGTGATGGTCGAGGCGGTGTTGAGCGTCAGCGCATGGGTCTGGTTGGCGTTCAGCGTGCCGTTGTTGACGAAGATCAGCTGGCCGTCGCCGAAATTGCCCGAACCCGCGATGGTGCTGCCGGCGTTGACCAGCGTGTTGCCGGCGGCCGCACCCTCGAAGTAGTTGTCGCCACCCTCATCCGTGGTCGTCACCAGGCCGCCGCCGCTGAGCGTGACGGTGCCGCTGTTGACGATGAAGCCGGTGCTGTTGCCGCCGCTGCCCAGCGTGATCGTGCCGGTGTTGACCAGGCTGCCGCTGACGTAGAGCACGTTGTTGTTGGAGACCGACACGCTGCCGGTGTTGGACACCGCGCTGGCGGTGCCGACCAGCGAGCCGTTCTGTACCACGATCGCGGCGGTGCCGGTGCTGCCGAGCTTGCCGCCGACATCGGTGCCCTGCAGGTAGACGTTGCCGCCTGCGGCGAGCAGCGTGCCGCCGCCGCTCTGGTTCAGCGTGGTCTCGACATAGAGGCCGCCGGTCCCGGTCGCCTCGACCAGCGCGTTGTTGAGGGTGGGCGTCTGGGCGTTCAGGACCAGGGCGTTGGTGCCGTTCGCGTTGATGGTGCCGTCGTTGACCACGGAGAGCGAGCCGTTGCCGATGGAGCCCGCGCCCGAAATAGTGTTGTTGAGGTTGACCAGCGTGTCGCCGGCGATGGCGGCCTCGACGTAGTTGTTCCCGTTGTCGCTCAGCACGACGTGGCCGCCGCCGGTCAGGGTGACCGTGCCGGGGGTGGCGCTTGGGCCCACAATGAGGCCGGTGCCGTTGCCTAGGCTGTCCAGCACGAGGGTGCCCGTGTTGGACAGCGTGCCCAGCAGGGTGAGCGCGGTGTTGTTGTCCACCTGGACGATGCCGGTGTTGGTGACGGTGTTGGCGGTGCCGTCCAGCGTGGCGTTGTTGGTGTCGACCTGACCGCCACCGCTGCTGGACAGCGTGCCGCCCTGGATGGTGCCGCCGTTCAGGCTGACCACCCCGCCGGCGGCGGTGATGTGCCCACCGGCGCCGTTGTTGATGGTGGTCTGGATCACCAGGCCGCCGGAGCCGGTCGCCTCGAACAGGCCGCCGTTCACGGTGGTGGTGGTGCCGGTGTTGAGCACCAGGGCGTTCGTGCCGGTGGCGTTGATCGTGCCGCCGGCGCTGTTCACCAGGGTCAGCTGCCCGTTGCCGAGCGCGCCTGCGCCGCTGATGATGTTGTTGACGTTGGTCAGCGTGTCGGCGGCGCTGGCACCTTCGATGTAGTTGTTGCCGTTATCGGACAGCACCACGTGACCGCCGCCGGTCAGGGTGACGCGCGTGTCGTCGATCAGCAGGCCGGTGCCGTTGCCGCCGCTGTCGAGGAACAGGCTGCCGGCGTTGCTGACGGTGGCCGAGGCGCTGCCGTTGCCGATCCCGAAGGTGGTGTTGTTGGAGACGTGCAGGCTGACCGTCTTGGACGTGGTCAGCGAGCCGACCGTGTCGTTGCCGGCGGTGATCGAGGTTGCCGCCGCCGGGCTGATGGTCACGCTGTCGGCGGCACCAGGGACCTGGGCCGGCGACCAGTTGGCCGGGTTGTTGTAGTTGCCGTCGCCAGCCGCACCGGTCCAGGTGATCGTTGCCATCGCCATTTCGCCCCATCAAAGGTTTAGACCGCCTCCAGGACGGTTTCTGCGGGACGGCTTGGCCTAAAAATATGAGACAGGCGAGCGGTTTCTGCGTGATAAACGAGACGATTCTCGGAAAATAGCTGACGCTTTTCCGAATGACGCGCTGATTGTCGGAAATCGACTGTACGTGGGTATGCCGCAGTCAGAACGTGCCGCGCAGGCATCCAGCCTGCGCGGACTATCGGGTCAGTAGCCGTTATAGCCTGGCGGTGGCGGTGGCGGCGGGTATCCGGGCTGCTGGTAATAGCCCGGCGGCGGCCGGTTGTAGTAGCCGGGCGGGGGCGGTGGCGGCGGCGGCGTGGTGGCCGCACCGGTGACGCCACCGACC
>CAXTJP010000049.1:0-19344 GCA_964244615.1 uncultured Acetobacteraceae bacterium | reverse complement strand
GCCGCAGCGGGGCCTGTACGGCGGGCCGTGCAACCGGGGCCGGCGCGGTCGGCTCGGTGCCCTGCAGCGCCCGCTGCACCAGCGCGGGGCCGATCAGCGTCTCGTCCTCGGTCGAGGCCAGGAACAGAGTGCTGGCCAGTGCCGTGCGCAGCGCCCGGGCAGACCCGCCGGCGTGCGCGACCAGCAGCGCGACGGCTTGGGCGTGCAGCAGGTCGGGCGGGTGCCCCAGATCGGCCAGGCGGGCGGCGATCAGGGCCTCCGCCTCCCGGCGATCGAGCGGCCGAGGCTGGGCCTCGCCACCCGTCGGCCGCGGGCGCGCTTGCATGACGGCTAGCTCACCGGCTTCACAGGGCCGCGCCGGTCGGGGCCATCGAGGATCGGGCCGGGCTGGGCCGCAGCCGGGCGACGGCCACCAGCAGCAGCACCGGGAACAGCACGGGCGGGAATTGCTGGTAGCCGCCGGTGAACAGGAACAGCAGCATGCAGGGCACGAACAGCGCGCCCTGGGTCGGTATGCGCCGCCCCAGGGCAAACAGCGCCAGGTAGGCCAGCAGCAGCGGCGCCCCGTATTCCACGAACACCTTGACCGGCGTGTTCACGTTGAACACGTAGGGCAGCGACAGCCGCTCGCTGACGCCCGCGCCGATGCCGACCCACAGGGCGGCGGGGGCACGGGCCAGCACGTCGCTGATCAGCCAGAACGGGGTCACGAACCGCAAGTGCCCGCTGGTGCCGGGCTGCGAGATTTCGCCCAGCCGGTTGCTGAAGGTGGCGGCGAAGTCCGGGGCCAGCACCGCCAGGACCGCGAACACCACCACCAGCACCGCCAGCGACACGGCGATCAGGCGTATCCCCCGCGGACCAAGCCGAAGCCCGCCCACCGCCAGGAAACTGGCCAGCACCATCCAGCCGGTGCCGGAAAACGACAGCAGCAGCCCGGCCGCGAACAGGCAGAGCTGCACCGGCCGGCGCGACTGCAGCACCTCGATGATCAGCCCCAGCGCCATGAACTGCGAGAACACCGAGGGCTCGACGAGAAAGAACCCGTTCGACTTCAGGATGCCGGCGATGCCGACCGGGATCACCAGGTTGTAGCCGGCTTCCATCAGCCAGCGATCGGGCACAAGGCCGGTAAAGGCGAACAGGTCGACGCCGGCGAATTGCAGCACGAATTGCAGGATCCCCGCAGCGGCGACGATGGCGAGCACGCGGCTGACCACGGCGAAAAAAGAAGCCTCGTCGACTTCGGCCGCGAACGAGATCACCGAGAAGCCTGTCAGGGCCAGGAACTGGGACAGCGACTTCATGCTGGGCGCGGCGTCGAAAGACTCGGGCACAATGGCGTGCCAGGCGGCCCCGGCCAGCGCCAGCCCGACCAGGCCCAGGAACACCGCGCTGCGCCGGCGGTCCAGGACCAGCGTCCCGCGCGCCAGCCCCCAGGCGGCGAGCCCGATCCCGAGCGGGCCCGCCACGCTGATGCTCTGTTCGCCGAACGGCAGCCCGAAGCGTTGCAGGAACAGGCAGGCCGACAGCAGCAGCAGCGTAAAACGAAGGCAAGCTTCTTGCGCTGCGTTGCCGTATCCTTGCATTTCGGCGGCGGGCCGGCCGGCAAGCGAACCAGGCCGTGGCGGTGTCGAGGGGGAAGTGCCAGGGCCGATGACGGAGTTCAAATGGGACGCTCGCTTCCGTCATGCCGGTGGGAGATTACACGATCTGAACCGGCCAGTCCGCTTGTCGTTGCCGCTTGCCGTGCTGCTGGCCGCTACGGTCGGGTCCGGCATGGCCAGCGCGCAGGTGATCGACCAGTACCTCAACACCGCAATCCCGGGCTATGCCGCCGAGGCGGGCGTGACCGTCGCGTCCCGCGCCCACCCGGAATACGACGCGTCCGGCGTGCGGCTGGGCAGCTTCCTGCTGACCCCCGTGTTGTCCGAAAGCGTCGGCTACGACGACAACGTGACGGGCACGCAGTACAAGCGCGGCAGCCCGCTGATCGAAACCGATGCCAGCGTAGGGGCCACGGGCGGCTGGTCCGGCACCACCTTCGGCGGGACGTTGTCGGTCGACAACTTCGAATACCCGCAGCAATCGGGCCAGAACTACACGAACTGGAGCGCGGCCGCCGGCGCGAGCCATGATTTCGGACGCGACACGCTCAGCATCGGTGCCACGCACCTGAACCTGAACCAGACGCCGCGCGACCTGAACGTTCCGGGTCTGGACCAGGCGATCGCCTATCGCGTGGAGGATGCGCGCGCCAGCTACCGCATCGATCTCGGGCGGACCACGCTCACCCCCGGCGTGGACGTTTCCTATTACAGCTTCGACGACGGGCAAGCCGGCGGCAACTTCTATCCCCAGAGCTACCGCGACCGGCTGGTCGTCCAGCCGAGCCTGACCGGAAGCTACGAGTTCGCGACCAACCGGCGCGTGGTGCTGGTGTTGCGCGACACCCAGTCCGACTTCGACCGCAGCCCGCCCGGCCAGCCGCGGCAGAACTTCAACGACGTCTCTGCACTGGGCGGCGTGGCGTACGATGCCGACGGCGTCGTCGGCTTCCGTCTGCTGGGCGGCTACGAGGATCGTACCTTCGCCAATGCCTTGTACCGGACGATCATGGCGCCGATCCTCGAAGGCGCGGTCACCTGGACGCCCACCGGCCTGACCACGGTCACCGGAACGGCCGCGCGCTACATCGAGGATTCCGCGGCCGAAGACACGGTCGGCTACACCGAGACCGCGCTCAAGCTGAACCTGGACCACGAATACCTGCGCAACGTCGTCCTGAGCGCCCGATTCGCCTATTACCTGGACGACTACAAGCATGGGCTGAACGGCAGCGGCGGCGGCGGCCAGAACTTCTACAATCTGGGTGTGGGCGCGTCGTGGAAGCTGAACCGCAACGTCTGGCTCGCGGCCGACTACACTTTCTCCGACCGGCACAGCGACGCCGGCGCCACGCCAGACTCGACGCTGCAGACCGGCGAGGTGTTCGGAGCCAACTACTCCGAGAACACGGTCCGCCTCACCCTGCGATTGGCCCTGTAGCCTGTAAGGAACACGCGATGATTGCCAAAACCATCCTGGCAGGGTTTTTCGTCGTGGGGGTGGCGGCCTGTTCGCCCGGCAGCGACGTGGCGCCGCTGCCCGACTACGCTCCGGGCGCCTACCGGCTGGGCGGCGGCGACCAGATACGGGTGATCACCTTCGGCTCCGACCCGCTCAGCGGCACGTTCCACGTGGACGACCAAGGGGCAGTGGCGATCCCGCTCATCGGCAGCATCGACGCCGGTGGCGAGACGCCGGCGGCGTTTGCCGCCAAGCTGTCCGAGACGCTGCGGTCGCGCAAGTTCCTGCGTGACCCTTCCGTCTCGGTGGAAGTGCTGACCTATCGCCCGATCTTCGTTCTGGGCGAGGTCACGCGGCCAGGCGAGTACGCCTACTCGCCCGGCATGACGATGCTGACGGCGGTGGCGGTGGCGGGCGGCTTTACCTATCGCGCGGTGCAGGGTTACGCATCCGACGTGCGCACCACGGGCGGGACGGCCACCGAGGGCAAGATCACGCCGCACACCTTCCTCGCACCTGGCGACGTGGTGAAGATCTACGAACGGCATTTCTGATGGCGCCGCCCGACCTGCGCCGCCGCGAAATGCTGATGCTGGCGGCGGGCGCGGTCCTGCCAAGCCGTTCGCCGGTCGGACTGCACGACCGGTTCGAGTTGCTGGCCGACTGGGATTTCGGCACGTCACGCGGCATACGCGACATGGGCGATCTTCGTCGTCACTTTCGCACGCGCTACATCTACGACCAGGGGCGCCTCGACGGCCTGCCGAGCTACTGGTCGCGACACCGCGACTACCCGGATGGCGACCCGCGATCATTGCATGTGTTCGCGTCCGACCACCTGATCCTGAAAGGGCGCATCCCGGCGGGGGGCGGCCTGCATCCCGGCGGCATCGAGTCGGGCATGCTGCGGGCGTTGCTGCCGGTGACCCCGGGCATGGTGATCGAGATGCGGGCCAGGCTGCCGCGTGGCCTGGGCGTCTGGCCGGCCTTCTGGTTGAACCCGGGCGTGGAGTACGCCGACGGGCATTTCTCGCCGACACCCTGGCCGCCGGAGATCGACATCTTCGAATTTTTCGTCTGGCAGCACCGCACCCGACCGCAGGTGATGACGATGCACGTGCAGGATGCCGGCCGTCCGCAGGATTTCGGCAACCCGCACGATGTGTTCTCGCGCGCGTCAGGGGAGGGCTACGATCCGGGGATCGACTTCTCCGCCGACTTCCACGTGTTCGCCCTCGACTGGCAGGACGGACGCCCGGTCTGGCTGCTGGACGGTCAGGCGATCAAGCAGACCGTCTACGCCTGGCGGGCGCCGCCGGCCCACATCCTGGTCACCAACCAGATCGGCATGTCGCTGAACGGCACCGACATGGCCGGCATCGTCGATGGCGGCGACGACTGGGATTACTGCGTCGACTACCTCCGGGTCTTTCGCCGGGTCTAGCCCAGCCGAAAGGCGGACCAGGCGAGCAAGCCGATGCCAAGCCAGAGGACCGCGCCGATGGCCAGGCCCAGCAACAACCCTCTTGCCGGCCCGAGCCGGCTTCCCGACGCCTGATCGACCAGGCGATGGCCCGATCCGTCCTCGGCGTGGCGCAGGCTGACCACGGTGGCGGATGGCCGGACGGCGTGACCGGTGGACGATCGCGAACGCGGCGTGGTCGGCTCGGGCTGGGCAGCCATTACAACCTCAAGGTGTCAAGCTCTACCGTTCCGGGATCTCACGATCACAGCTGATCGAGGGATACACAAGTCGAGAGTGTAATGTCACGCCTTGTCATCGTTTTAGAAGCGGCTCGGAACGGGCGTGCGCGGCAGCACAATCCGGCCGTGAGCCCGATCGCCTCAGTCGTGCAGCGGGCTCACGGCGGGACTGTCCGGACTGGCGCCCTGCAGGATGCAGCTGGTGAAGGCACCGCCGCCGGTGCGCCGGACCCGATACGCCGCCCGTTTCGCCGGGCCGGCCAGGTGCAGCGCACGGATCGGAGCATACGGTGCGCGCGGCTCGCAGAAGGCCCGGGCGGCGTCGTTCCACATCGGAATACCGCGGTCGCAGATCCAGTTGCAGCTCGGCGGCAGCAGGCACACCGGCAGCGATGTCCTGGGGGCGAGCGGCCCGAACAGCGCGCGGTTGAGCGCGAACTGGTCATGCGGCACGAGGTCGCCCGTGCGCGCGATGGCGCCGGCGTAGCACGCAGCCCAGGCCGCCCAGTGCGGCGCCTCGGCGCGGATGGCAAAGAAGCCGGCGTTGACCTGTGGCCGGGTCATCAGCCAGGCGGTGTCGGCCGCCCCGAAACCGCGCAGGAAATGCTTGGTCGTCCAGGCCAGCAGCCAGGCCTGGAAACGGTAGGACCGCTCGCGCTCGTGGGTGATGGCCATGCCCCTGGACAGCGCGCCCTCGACATAGGTGTCGAGCACGGCCGGGTCCTGCAGCCAGACGTCGCTGTCGATCCAGACATAGACGTCGTGGCCGGGAAAATAGCCGGGCAGGAATGGCCGTGCCAGGAAGGAGAGCAGGGCGGGCCGCACGGTACTCGCCTGCACGCCGAGATGGGCGTGCGGGGCCGCCACCGCCACGCCCATGCCGGCCAGCCAGTCGCGGTCCGGCGCGTCCAGCCCGATGTCGAAGCAGGCGACCCGCACCGAGGGCGATGCCAGCCGCCCGGACAACGAGGCGAGCATGCCGCGCAGGAACGGCATGAAACGCGAGTCGCTCGCGGTCACGATCATGATCCGCGGCTTGGCCGCCGGGACCGACCCGTCCATCAGCGAACGTCGGTCAAGCAGGGCCCGCCGCGCGCCGGCCGAGTGCGCGCGCGGCCCGGCCCACGACCCGCCGGGCCAGCAGACGCCAGGTCGAGGGGTGAAGGCACAGCGTTGCGGCGGCCGAGGCGTAGGCGCCCCGGGCCGCCTGTTTCTGGGCATCGATGTAATGGATCATCGCCCTGTACTGGGCGCCGCGGCGCTGCAGCAGGCCCACCAATTCAATCTCGCCCCGGTCGTGCATCAGCGCGATGAAATGGGCATTGGCCTCCAGTGCCTGGCGGTAGTCGTAACGCCAGGCACCGGCGCCGGTCTGCGTCCAGCGGCGCGAGATCGTGCCGAACGGCAGGGTCCAGGCGTAGAGCGGGGTGCTGCACAGGACGGCGCGGCCACCGGCCACGACGTAACTCAGCAGGTAGGTGAAATCCTCGGCCAGCCGGCTCGCCTCGTAGTAGGCGAGGCCGTGCGCTTCGACGAATCTGCGCCGGATCACCGGCTTGAGGATGCCGTAATCGAAGTCCCCGAAACTGTCCGTGCCCTCGACCAACTCCGCCTTGCCGATGACGCGATCCGGCAAGGCGGGGTCGAACGCCGTGCGCAGCACCCGGCCGAACGCGTTCGGCCCTTCGCCGGCGAGGCCGGCATCGACGTAATCGAGGTTGTCGGCCGCCATGTCCACGCCGTGCAGCTCGGCCGCGGCGATCAACCGGGCGAGCCGGGTCGGACGATACGCGTCGTCGGCATCGAGCACGGCCAGCCAATCGCCCTTCGCCTCGGCGACCATGATGTTCATCGCGCGCGGCTTGCCGCCGTTCTGCGCCAGCCGCAGCACCCGTATACGCGGGTCGGCGGCGGCGGCGGCCTCGGCCAGCGCCGCGCCGCCGTCGGTGGAGGCATCGTCGGCGACCAGGATCTCCAGGTCTGCGATCGTCTGCGCCTGGGCGGACTGAAGGCAGCGCGCGAGGGTGGGGGCGCTGTTGAAGACCGGGATGAGGATGCTGGCGCGCATCAACGCGGGCTTGTCGGACGCGGCACCTAGAAATCCAGCACGCGTTCTGGGCGAAGCCGGCCGCGACACAAATCGACGAAGGCGAGGCCGTTGCCCAGAAGACGGCCGCGCCGGTCGATGTAGGGTTCCGGCCAGAGCGCGCGCACGGCGTTGGCCGCCAGGTTGCGCCCGACGCTGCCGAGGGCGCGACGCCAGGAGTAGCTGCCCTTGGCCCGCAGGTAGATGGGGTTGGCGACCTGCGAATAGCCCAGCCGCCGTCCGGGCGAACGGCCCTGCTTCACGCCCAGATGCACCCCGCGCGCGCCGCGCAGCTTCACGATGCGCCCGAACCGGCCGAGCCGGTGGGTGAAGTCCACGTCCTCCGACCAGGCGTATAGCGGCAGCCTCTCGTCGAACCGAACGTCGTGGGTGCGCGCGACGGGAATGTTGATGGCCATGTTGCAGCCATAGCCGTGCGGTGCCGAGTCGAAACCGAAATCCGCGTCGCCGGGCGCGCCCGCGATCAACGCCAGCCCCTCCGCCACCGTCAGTCCGGGCCCTTTGACACCGTCCGCGATCGGCGTCCCGGTCACGGCGACGATTTCGGGGTTTGCGGACATCACCGCCACCACCGCCTCGACGTAGCCGGGCGCCACCAGGAAATCGTCGTCCAGGAACAGCACCACGTCGAAATCGGGGAGGTGATCGAGAATGGCGTTGCGCTGCCGCGGCAAGCCGGGAGCACAGAGCAGCATCGTCAACTTGTCGTGCTGCGGCGTGGCTGCGAGGCCGGCGATGTCGTCGGGGCCGGTATAGGCGACCACGATGGCGTCCGGCGGCAGCGTCTGCCCCGCGAGCTGGCATACGGCGGCACGAAGCGTCTCGGCACGTCCACAGGTCGCAAACCCGATCGCAACCCGCATACCATCCTCATACCCGTTAATCATCGGAGCAAAAATCGGCGATGAGTCGTCGCCTGGAGAAACAGCCGAGACAATACTACCATTTCAGCCAACCAGTTTCACTTTTTTGGATGAAAAAAAAGTTACTGCTGCGGTGCAACATTGTGTGGTGAAACAGCCCGGCCGCCGTGCCGTCAAGGCCGCAGACGCAGCGTTCCCACGGTCGGGGACGGCGAGCTGCAGCAGCGGACTGCGTCCAGTCGTCGAAGCGGAGCCGGCTTATGCCTGTCATCCAACGTATCCAACGGTTGCATCCTCTCGGTCGAGAGGCTGGCGACCCACAGGCCAGCGCCTATCTCGTCGGCGAGTCGATGCCCGGCCGCGCGATGTCGCCCGCGACGCTGCGGACCGTCTGCCTCGTGGCGGCCGACATGCTGGCCTTCGTCCTGGTGTCGGTGGCCGCCGGACTGGCCTCGTCCGCGCTTGGCGCCGGCCCGACCGGCGACCTGCCCACGCTGTTGATTCCGGTGTCAGCGTGTATCCTGGCCGGCCTAGTCGCCTATCTCTCGGCACGCGAACATTACGATCATCGGGTGCCGTTCACCGCGGAGATACGCGACCTGGCCATGGCAAGCGGCGCGGCCCTGGTGGCGGCCTCGGCGGCCGCCTTCCTGCTCGACTTTCCGCTGCCGCGACCGCCGCTGGTCTCCACCGCCCTGCTGTTCCCGCCCTCCGCCCTGGCGCTGCGCGGCTTGGCGCGGTCCGCCCTGGATGCGGCAGGGCTCTGGCGCATGAAGGTGGTCTTGGTCGGCGAGGGCAACTGGGCCGGCCGCGCGGCGGCCGACCTCGTGGCGCATCCCGAACTCGGCTACGAGGTGGTCGCGCATGCCGCGCCGCCGCTCGCCGTGGCGGGCCTGCCGAACTGGGCGCGGCTGCTGCGCCAGCACCGCGCGGAGATGCTGGTCCTGGCCTACGACACCAATCTCAGGCTCTCGCCCGAGCTGGTGGCGGGCCTGGTCCGCGAACGCGTGCCCTATGCCCTGCTGCCGCAGATGGACGGCCTGCCGGTGGTGGGCACTCGTCGGACGGTGCTGAGCCAGGAAGCGACGTTGCTGACCTACCGCAACAACCTGCGCAAGCCGGTCTCGCGCGCGCTGAAGATCGGTTTCGACCTGATGGCGGCCGGCGCGGCGCTGCTGGTGCTGGCGCCCGTGCTGCTGCTGATCGCGGCCGTGGTCGGCCTCGATGGCGGCCCGATCTTCTTCGCCCACCCACGCATCGGCGCCCGGGGCAGGGTGTTTCAATGCCTGAAGTTCCGGTCCATGGTCGTGGACGGCGACACGGTGCTGCAGCGCGTGCTGGCGAGCGATCCGGCGGCGGCCGAGGAGTGGGCGCACACGCACAAGCTGAAAATTGATCCCCGGGTGACCTGGATCGGCCGTATCCTGCGCAAGACGAGCCTGGACGAACTGCCGCAACTCATCAACGTGCTGCGGCTGGAGATGAGCCTGGTCGGACCTCGTCCGATCGTCAGCCTGGAGATACCGAAATATGCGGAGGACATCGCGTACTACTACGAGACGCGCCCCGGCATCACCGGGCTGTGGCAGGTGAGCGGCCGCAGCGACACGACCTATGCCCACCGTGTCTGGCTCGACAGCTGGTACGTCAGGAACTGGTCGCTCTGGCACGACCTCTCCATCCTGGCGCGGACCATCCCGGCCGTGATCAGCGGCCGCGGAGCAGGCTGACCATGGCGTCCTGGGTGCGGCGTCTGCTGGCGCGCTTGGGGCTGACACACGCCGATGAGGTGAGCGTCGCGCCGGCGCAGCCGGCGCCGACACGGCGCGAGGCTGCCTCGCCGAACGACGTGTTCACGCCGACGCGGCCGCGGGCCGGCCGCCGGACCCTGGTCGGACGGCAGGCCGAACTGGCGCGCATCCTCGAGGCGGTGGTCGAGGAGACCGCGCACGTTGTCCTGTACTCGGAGCGAGGGCGCGGCAAGACTTCGCTGTCCAACCTCGCGGTCGAGGCGTTGCGCCGTCGTGGCGCCATCGTCGCGCGCTGCGCGTGCGAGGCCGAGAGCACGTTCGACACCATGATCCGTGCGCTGGCGCGCGATCTTCCGCAATCGCTGCTGCCGGCCCAGCCGGACGATCCGGAGTCCGAGGGTTGCGAGGGGCTGCTGCCGCGTCGCGGCCTGCGTCCCGCCGACGTGGCGGCCCTACCGTCGCAGCTCGACTGTCCCCTCGTCGTGTTCCTGGTGGACGAGTTCGACCGGGTCACCGATCTCGAGACCCGGACCCGGCTGGCCGACACCATCAAGCTGTTGTCGGATCGCGGCACGCGGCTGTTTTTCATGGTCGTCGGCGTCTCCGACACGCTCGAGCAGATCATCGGCCAGCATCCATCGATCCAGCGCAACATCGTGCCGATCCACCTGCCCCTGCTGGCCGATGACGAGATCGCCGGCATGCTGACCCGCGGCGGGGAGCAGGCGGGGCTCTCGTTCCCCGAGCCCGCCGTGCGGCTGGTGGTTCGCGTGGCGCGGGGCATGCCCTACATGGCGCAGCTCCTGGGCCTTCGCATCAGCCAGGCAGCGCTGCGGCACGGCCGCGAACAGGTCCAGGAAAGCGACCTTCTCGCCGCCGTGCAGCGTCTGCTGGACGAGGCGAGCGCCACGGTCGTCTCGGTCTACGCGTCGCTCGTCGGCGCGGGTTCCGAACCGGGCATGCCGGGCGTGCTGCAGCGCCTGGCCAACGCGGACCAGGATCGCTGGGGTCGCATGACGATGGCTCGCTCGGCGAACCAGGTGATGGTGGGCAACCGGCGCGTGCCGCCTGCTGCCTGGGCGCGGCTGACCGCGCTCGGGATCGTCGTGCAGCCGGACGGGGAAGGCGGGCTGGTTCAGTTCGCCGACCGCGCGCTGATCTACCATGTGCAGCTTTTGGCCGCACGGGCCGCGCTGGTCGCGGACCAGTCGGCGCCCGACCCGGCGGCGGACGCGTCGGCCGCACGCCTGCGCAGCGTGGCCGACGCATGAGCGGCCCGATGGTCGCCGCCCGGCCGGTCTTGGAGTGGCGTCATGGATAGTGTGGTGGACCCGGCAGCCGCGGCACCCTTGCCGACGGCCGATGCTGGCGGCGCCTCGCCCGCGCAGATCGTGGCGCAGCTTAGACGCCATGCCCTGGCCATCGGGCTCTGCGCGCTGCTCGGCGCCTGCGGCGCCTACGTTTACGCCCATGCGCTGCCGAAATCCTACACCGCCGCGGCAGCGGTGGCGGTCGAGGGCGACCGCATGGCGATCCCCGAGCTGCAGGGCGCCCTGCGCGCGGAGAACGAGCCCGATCCTATGCCGGTGGTGCATACCGAGGTGCAGGCGCTCTCGGCGCGCCAGCTTGTGCAGGGCGTGACCCGGCAGCTGCAGCTCGACCGTGACCCGGAGTTCAACGGCGCGCTGCGGCCACCCACCGCACTCGACCGGCTGAAGGACAAGATCCGCGGCTGGCTGCCCGGTGGCGGCGGCGGGCCGGACGGGCCGGCGGTGAGCGACGATGCGCTGATCGGCGGCGTGATGAACAACCTGGTGGTCAGCCAGGACAACCGCAGCCTGGTGATCGGCATCGCCTTCACCGCGCATGATCCGGCGCTCGCCGCGCGCTTCGTCAACACGCTGATCAAGAACTACATCGACGCCAGGGCGCAGCGCCGGGTCTCGGCCAATGTCGGCGCCAGCGCCACGATGTCCGAGCGCATCGACCAGGTGCGTGGCGACATCGAAAAGATCGAGAGCCAGATGCGCGCGCTGCGCGACCGCTCGGGCCTGGTCGGCTTGCGCGCGGGCAGTGTGGGCCAGCAGCAGGTGGAGGACCTGACCACGGCCGCGTCGCGCGCCACGCTCGACCGCAGCCAGATCGAGGCCAATTACGAGCGCGCCTCCGCGCTCGCGTCCAGCGGCTCGTCCGACGCCCTGGCCAGCGTGCTCGGGTCGGAGACCATCTCCCGGCTGCGGGCGCAGGAGAGCGAGGCCGCGGCCAAGGTGGCCGACCTGTCGCAGCGCTACGGCCCCGCCTATCCGACACTGCGCAGCGCCGAGGCCGACCTGGCCGCGGCCCGACGCGAGATCGCCGGCGAGACGCGACGCATCGTGGCCTCGCTGGCGACCCAGCTGCGCGTGGCGCGGGCGCACGAGGCGGACGTACTGGGCCAGCTGGACCGCGCCCGTCATGCCGGCGTGGCGGCCCAGAACACCCAGGCGCAGCTCGACCAGCTGAGCCAGGACGCGGCGACCCGTCGGGACCTCTACCGCACGCTGCTGGAGCGGGCACAGCAGACCGCGACGCAGCCGACCGGCACCGAAACGCCGGACGTGCGCGTGCTGAGCGAGGCGGTGCCGCCCGGCCTGCCGAGCGCGCCGAACATGAAGCTGGCGGCGGGGTTCGGGGGCCTGGGCGGCGGGCTGCTCGCCTGCATGGCGGCGCTCGCTTTCACGCGTCAGGCCGGGCGGCCCGATGCCGCCGCCTTTGCCCGCCAGGCCGGTCTGTCGGTCGCTGCCACCCTGAGCGGACGCGCGGTCCGATCGGGCCTGTGCAACGCGCTCGCCCTGGGCGGGGGCGGCGCCGACGCCGACGCGCTGCGCCTGGCACGCACCCGCCTCGGCCAATTGTCCCGCACCTCGGTGCGTGTGCTGGCGGTGGTGGGCGCCGATCCGGGTGTCGCGTCGTCCGCGGTCGCCGGAGCCTATGCCCGTGCCGCTGCGCGCGACGGCCAGCACGTTCTGCTGGTCGATGGCGACCCGGGCGGCTCGGGCCTGTCGCGCGTGCTGGGCCTGCCCGGCGGGCGGGCGGCGGACGCCCTGTCCGGGGCGGCGGACTGGCGGGACTGCATCGTGGCCGACCGTGTGCCGAACCTCGACACCCTGCTGGAGGGCGGCGAGGCGGGCAGGGACGGTGCGTTCCACCACGCCGTCGGGCTGGAGAACCTGCTGGCCGAGGCGCGCGGCGAGTACGACCAGATCGTGCTCGGCGCCCCGGCGGCGTCCCGGCCGAGCGCCGTGGCGATGATGCGGAGCGCGGAGGTGACCGTGCTGGTTCTGGACGAGCGCGGGCTGCGCGCCGAGCCGGCCATGGCCGTCGTGTCTCGTCTGCGCGGCCTGTCGCGCAACCGGCTGGCGGCCGTGCTGCTTTCGGCCAAGTGAGGCGGCCGTGAGCTTCGCCTCGGCCGCCGCGGCCAGCCTTTCGCTCGCCAGCCTGCTTCTGGCGCTGCATCCGTTCACCAGCTTCCCGCTCAGCCTGCGCCTGCTGGCGCGCTGGCGTCCACGGAAGCTGGCGGCGGGCGCGGCACCGACGAGCGTGGCCGTCTGCGTCTGCGCCTACAACGAGGAGGCGGTGATCGCCACCCGCGTCGACAACCTGCTGGCGCTGCGCCGCACCCTGCCGGGCCTCGACATCCTCGTCTACGTCGACGCCGCCACGGATGCGACGGCCGGCATCCTGGAAGGCTACGGCGAGAGCATAAAGCTGGTCGTCTCGCAGGAGCGGCACGGCAAGACGCATGGCATGAACCGCCTGGTTGCGATGACGGGCGCTGAGATCGTGGTGTTCAGCGACGCCAACGTGACGTTCGCGCCAGACGCCATCGTCCGCCTGCTGGCGCCGTTCGCCGACCCCGCGGTTGGCTGCGCCTGCGGCCACCTGCGCTACGTTCAGGCGGGTCCGGCCGGCAGCACGGCGGCTACGGGATCGCTCTACTGGCGCCTCGAGGAGCACATCAAGGCGCTGGAGAGCGCGACCGGCTCCGTGATGGGCGCGGACGGGTCGATCTTCGCGCTGCGTCGTGCGCTGCATCGTCCGCCGCCGCCCACCCTGATCGACGACATGTACGTCTCGCTCGCGGCGTTGTGCGATGGCGCGCGCGTCGTGCGTGCGGCCGATGCGGTCGCGTACGAGGCGGCGGTGTCGCGGCCCGCGGAGGAGTTTTCGCGCAAGATCCGGATCGCCTGCCAGGCCTTCAACGTCAACCGCGCGCTGTGGCCGAGGCTGATGCGGCTGCCCGCACTCGACCGCTACAAATACGTCTCCCACAAGCTGCTGCGTTGGCTGTCGATCTACTTTCTCGGCCTCGCCTGCCTGTTCGCCCTGGCCGCCATCGGCCTTTTTGCCGGCGCCCTGGCCGGCACCGGCGCGGCGGCCGGGCTGGTCGTGGCCGGCCTCGTCGTGCGGCGGGCGGAGCGTGGCATGATCGGCAAGATACGCGAGGTCCTCGCGGCTCTGCTGGCAACCGGCATCGGCGTCTGGCGCTCCTGTCGTGGCGAGCGCTTTCAGACCTGGAACCCGCCGGCGTCGGCCCGGATGGCGGCACCCGTCCACAAGGCGGTGCGTGCCTGATGCGTGTGGCCCTGATCGATCCCTCGCTGTTCACCCTGCCTTACGACGTGGCGCTCGCGGGGGGCCTGTCGCGGGCCGGCAACCAGGTCACCCTGCACGGCCGTGCGCTGAGGGCGCATGACGGCGATCCGGGCGCGGTGGCGGTGGTGCCGAGTTTCTACGCTGCGGCCGGTGCGCCTTGGGCGACACGGCTGCCGCGTGCGGTCCGGCTGGCGGTGAAGGGCGTCGACCACGTGGCGTCCATGCGGGGCTTGCGCCGGAGACTGGCCGCCGAACGGCCGGACGTGATCCATTTCCAATGGCTGCCGCTGCCGGTGTTCGATCGCGGGTTGCTGCCGGGCTTCCGCCGCGTGGCGCCGGTGGTGCTGACGGTGCACGATACCGACCCGTTCAACGGCAGCCCCACGGCGGGGCTGCAGCGAATGGGGTTCACCGCCTCGCTCGCCGCCTGCGACCGGCTGATCGTCCACACGCGACAGGGGCTGGCCCGGCTGGTGGCCCTGGGCCTGCCGGCGTCGCGGGTCGCGCTGCTGCCGCACGGGCCGCTGGCGGACCAGGCACAGGCAGGCGAGCCCGACGTGATGCAGGGCGAGCTCGCCTTCGTGCTGCTCGGCAAGATCAAGCCCTACAAGGGCGCCGACGTGTTGATCGAGGCGTTCGGAGCGCTGCCGGAGGCGATGCGCCGCAGGGCGCGGGTGCGTATCGTCGGGCAGGCCTACATGGACCTGGCGCCGCTGCGTGCCCGTGCGGCGGCACTCGGCATCGCCGACCGCGTGGCCATCGAGGACCGCTTCGTCGCCGATGGCGAGATGGCGTCGATGTTTTCGCCGGGTTCGATCGCGGTGTTTCCCTATCGCGAGATCGAGGCCAGCGGCGTGCTCTCGCTCGCCATGGCGCATGGGCGGCCGGTGATCGCCTCCCGCCTGGGCAACTTCGCCGAGACCTTGACCGACGGCGTGCATGGCCGGCTGCTCGCGCCGGCCGACCGTGCCGCCTTGACCGGCGCATTGCAGCACATGATCGAGGACCGCGGCTGGGCGTCCGCCTGTGCCGAGGCAATGCGGGCGTTGGTGCGGGTCCAGCCCGGCTGGGACGAGATCGCGCGACGGACGGTCGGCGTCTACGAGGCTTCCCAGGCTGACCGGCGCGTGCGCGCGGCCGCGCCGCAGCGGGGCACGGCGCAGGAGGCGGCACCGTGACGCAGGCGAGCATCGCGGTGCTGTTCCGCACCCATTTCTGGGACGAGTTCGCCGGGCGCCAGTTCGACCGGCTGCTCGCGGTGGCGGACGGCACGGACGTGTTCGTGCTGGTGGACGAGACGAACGGCCCGGTGGACGTGCCTTACGACCGCGTGATCCGGGTGACCGAGGCCTCGCTGCTCGCCCTGGGCCTGGCGCGCGCGGGCGAGGGCAACCTGCTGTGGTTCAACGGCGACTACCCGCTTTATGCGTTTCTGCAAGCCTGCCCGGACTACGACTACACGCTGCAGCTGGAATACGACGTCGTCATCAACCAGCCGATCGCCGGGCTGGTGGCGCGTGCCGCCGCCGAGGGCGTGGACTATGTCGGCCTGACCAAAGGGGCCGCGCCACAGGACTGGTTCTGGCGCGACAGCTGCGCCGGGATCTATGCGCTGGACGAGTTGCGTCACCAGTTGATCTGCCTGTCGCTGTTCTCGCGCGCCGCCCTGCGCCACCTGTTCGAGCGTCGGCTGGTGCACGCTGCCTCTCGCCGGTCCGGCGCCATGGCTGCCTGGCCGTTCTGCGAGGCGTTCATCCCGTCGGAGCTGGCACAAGGCGGTTTCGCCATCCGCGAGTTGAGCAGCTTCGGCGACACCCGCGCCTATGACCACTGGCCGCCCTACCTCGAAGCCGATGCGGACGGGCTGAGCGAACACGACTTCGTGCATCCGGTTCTCGACGAACCCCGCTACATAGCGAGCCTGCACAAGTATCATATCGGCCTGGCCGGCTACCTCAACCCCGCCAGCCTGTTTCATAGCAAGCTCCGGCGTTTGCCGGCCCGGCGCTACGTGACAGTGCTGGCCGACAGTTTTCTCACCAAGGCACGGCGAACGCTGGCCGGGTTCTCACTGGCTGCCGGCGCTCGACCGGCTACGGCCGCAAAGGGCAGGTTACCATGATCGGCGCGAGCAACTACAAATACGTCGTGGCCGGCAGCGGCTTCTTCGGCGCGGTGATGGCCGAGCGGATCGCGACCGTGCTGGACGAGCCGGTGCTGGTCCTGGAGCGGCGCGACCATTTCGGCGGCAACTCCTTCTCCGAGCAGGACCCGGAGACCGGCATCGAGTATCACCGCTACGGCACCCACCTGTTCCACACCTCGCAGCAGGATGTGTGGGCCTGGATCAACCGCTTCACGCAGTTCAACAACTATCGCCATCGCGTGCTGACCCGTCATGCCGGGCGCATGTACACCATGCCGATCAACCTGATGACGCTGAACAACTTCTTCGGCGTGGACCTGAAACCCTCCGAGGCTGAAGCCTTCATCGCGTCGCGCGCCGCGGCCGAGGGGTTCTCCGATCCGAAGAACTTCGAGGAAAAGGCGATCAGCCTGATCGGCCGGGAGCTGTACGAGGCCTTCATCCGGACCTACACCGCCAAGCAGTGGGAGACCGACCCGACCCTGCTGCCGGCGGAGACGATCAAGCGCCTGCCGGTGCGGTTCAACTACAACGACTTCTACTTCAACGACATCTACGAGGGCCTGCCGCTCGCCGGCTACCACGCCATCTTCGAACGCATCTTCGCCGACCCGCGCATCAAGGTCGTGTGCGACTGCGACTTCTTCGACGTCCGGCCCGAGCTGCGCGCCGACGCCACCATCATCTACACCGGCCCTATCGACCGCTACTTCGACTATCGCCTGGGCACGCTCGGCTGGCGCACGCTGGATTTCGAGATCGAGCGGCCGGCGGTGGAGGACTACCAGGGCGCCTCCGTGGTGAACTATCCGGATGCCGACGTGCGGTTCACCCGCATCCATGAGTTCAAGCACCTCCACCCGGAGCGCCGCCACAGCCCGGACCAGACGCTGATCATGCGCGAATATTCGCGGTTCGCGGCGCGCGAGGATGAGCCCTACTACCCGATCAACACGCCCGGCGACCGCGATCTCTATGACGGCTACGCGGCTTTGGCGGCGCAGGAACCACGCGTGATCTTCGGTGGGCGGCTTGGCACCTACCGTTACCTGGACATGCACCAGGCAATCGGTGCGGCGCTGAAGTCTTTCGCGAACGAAGTGCTGCCGATGGCGCGGCAAGCCGGTGCCGAGCGGCTCGCAGAAGCGGCCGCGGAGTAAAGCCTACTATCAGACAGCGGTATGCGGCTATTTGCTTAACCCGCCGGGGCTGATAGGGCTTGTACATTCGGCAAGACGGCAAAGGCCGCAGCCTGTGGATGGGACCTAAGGCTTCTATGCCTGCACCTGCGCGTGCGCGTGACGTCCCGTGCGTTCAGACGCGGCCGGCGTGATATTCGACCCGTTGGCGCCTACGATCTTCCACCAGGATTGGTGGCTGAACGCGGCGACCGAGGGCGATTACGCGGAGGCGGCGGTGGTCCATGGCGGCCGCAAGGTCGGATCGTTTCCGTACGTGCGGGCGCCGCTGCTCGCCGGGCACTTCCTGTGCGGCATGCCGCCGCTCACTCATTTCCTGGGCCCGGCCGTGGACGACGGCCCGGGCAGCGCCTGCAACCAGTTCCTGCGCCGGGCGCAGGTCGTGCGCGAATTGCTGCGGCAACTGCCGGCCAGCAGCGGCTTCTGGCAGAAGCTGCATCGCGGCACGCGCGATACGCTGGTGTTCCAGGAGCTGGGCTACGAGACCGCCGTGCAGTTCACCTTCGAGGTGCCGCCGGCAGCCGAAGCGGTGCTTTGGGCCAACATGCGCGACAAGACACGCAATGTGATCCGCCGCGCCGAGGAGCAGCATGGTGTCGGCGAGATGCACGACGTGGCTGCGTTCGCCTCGCTCTACCTCGACAACCTGGCGGCGTCCGGACGACACAGCCACTATGACCGGAGGCTGATCGAGCGTGTGTGTGCCGCGGCCATCGCTCATGGACAGGGGCGAATCATCGCCGCCCTGACCGGATCGGGCGAGGCTGCGGCTGCCATCTTCTACATCTGGGATTCGCAGTCGGCCTATTACCTGTTGTCGTCACGACGCCAGAATTCGGGCAACGGCGCGGTCAGCCTTCTGCTATGGCACGCGATGCGAGACGTCGCCGCGCGCGGGCTCGTGTTCGATTTCGAGGGCGTTGTGAGCACCGGCAGCATCCTGTTCTTCACCGGATTCGGCGGTCAGGTGGTGCCGCGTTACGTGGTCAGCCGGTTCACCCTTGGGCATCGGATCGCGGGGCGGTTGTCGAACCCGTTTCGTCGGAAGGCGGCGGAGACTTACCTGTAGGAAAGAGCAAGGCCTTCTTTCTTGAAAGAAAGAAGCAAAGAACTTTTGTCACTTGGCCACGTATCGTGGAACATTCCGCGACAGCCGGACAAAAGTTTTTTTGCTGCTTTTTCAAAAAAGCAGACCTTTTAAAATTTCCGGCAACAGATCCGGCAGATCTTCCGCCAGCAGCCCAGGGCCGAACGAGAACGCAGCCGCGCCGTGCATCCACACCCCGGCACAGGCCGCCTCGAACACCGGCATGCCTTGGGCCAGCAGGCCCAGGATGAAACCGCCCAGCACGTCGCCCGATCCGGCCGTGGCCAGGGTGGCCGGCGCGTTGGCGTTGATGACCGCCCGGCCGTCCGGGGCGGCAACCACCGTGTCGCCGCCTTTCAGGACGATGACGGCGCCGCTGGTCCTGGCAGCCTCGCGCGCCCTTGTCAGCTTGTCGCCCGGCACTCCGAACAGCCTGGCGAACTCGCCCTCGTGCGGGGTGAGCACGCAGGGGCCCTTGATGCTGCCGAACAGCGCGGCCGGATCGGGCTTGAACACGGTGATGGCGTCCGCATCCAGCAGCACCGGTCGGCCCGTCTCCAGCATCGCCAGCGCGTGCGAGCGCGTCGCGTCCTCCACCCCGGCGCCGGGGCCGATCAGCATGGCGGTGATCCTGGGATCAGCCAGCAGCTTCGCCAGGCCGGCTTCGGACGGCAAGGGATGCACCATGATGCTGGTGAGCGCGCCCGCGTACACGGCCCAGGCGCGCTCGGGCACGGCGATGGTGGTCAGGCCCGCACCCGCGCGCGCCGCGGCCCGTGCGGC
>CAXTJP010000048.1:0-19518 GCA_964244615.1 uncultured Acetobacteraceae bacterium | reverse complement strand
TAGCCGATCACCGCGGAGAGCGGCGTGCGCAGCTCGTGGCTCATGTTGGCCAGGAACTGGCTCTTGGCGCGGTTGGCGGCCTCGGCGGCCTCCTTGGCCGCGCTCAGCTCCTCTTCGGCCCGGCGCTGCTCGGTGATGTCGGTATGCGTGCCGACCCACTCCCGCACGTCCTCGTCGTCCAGCAGAGGCACCGCATGGGCGGTCATGGTGCGCCACTCGCCGTCGGCGCGGCGCAGGCGATAATCGGCCGAGTAGTTGGCGTGCGTCGCAACCGTTGCGCGCCACGATTCGCGCGCCGCGTCACGGTCGTCGGGATGGATCGCGTCCAGCCAGCCGAACCCCTCATAGGCCGGCGCTTCCTGCCCGGTGAACGCCGTCCAGCTGGCCTGCCGGCCGCGAAACTCGCCGGCCGGGGTCGTCGTCCAGACCGTCGCCGCACGGGTCTGGATCAGCATGCGGAACCGCTCCTCGCTCTGGCTGACGCGCCGTTCGGCGCGGCGGCGCACGGTGACGTCGGTCACCACCATGCCCGCGCCCGCCATGCCCTCGCCCACCTGGCTCGGCAGGGGAAAGAAGCCGAACTCGTACTCGTGCAGGGAAGGGTGCAGCCGGCCGCGGGCCGCGACCTCGATGCCGGTTATGGTCCGGCCGGCATCGAGCACCTGGGCCAGCCTCGGCCGCAGCTCGTCGCGCATTTGCGGCAGGAAGTCCCAAACCGAGCGGCCGAGTTCGGCGCCGAGCACCTGCTCGCTGATCACCGCCAGCCTCTGGTTGACGTGGCGCAGGCGCAGGTCGCGGTCGAGAAAGCCCATGCCGACCGGCGCGTTGTCCAGCACGCTCGCCAGCAGCCCGCGGCTCTCCCGCTCGGCCCGGCGGCGCCGTCCGGCCAGCAGCGCGACCGCCCCGAAAGCGCCCAGGACACAGGCCGCGGTGGCGGCATAAAGCCACGGCGCCCGAGCCGCCTCGCGCCGTTCCGCACCGGCCATCCGCGCCAGCGCCGCATCGCGTACGCGCGCGACCGCCAGCCGCGCCGCGTCCATGGTCGCCTTGTCCTCGCCGGTGCGCACCAGGGCGATGGCGGCTTCGGTCCCCTGATCGCGTCGGGCGGCCACCACGCGCCGGGCGAAGTCCTGCTTGGCTTGCGCCAGCGCCGCCAGCCCGTCGGCCAGCCGCCCGGCGATGCGCGTCTCCTCGAGCGCCTGCGGCAGCAGCGCCGTCGCCGCGTCGTAGGGTGCGAGGTAGCGGGTCTCGCCCGTCAGGACATAGCCGCGCTCCCCGGTCTCGATGTCCTTCAGCGTGGAGAGCAGGCGCTCGACGCCCACCACGATCCGGTTGTCCTCGGCGACCAGGGACCGCAGCCCGGCCGATTCGGCCAGCGCCCAGGCGGCGAGCGCCACGCCGCAGCCGAGCAGCCCGCCCGCGAGCAGGCTGAGCCAGCCGAACTCGCGCAGCGGAAGCCCGGCCTGGCCGCGTACGTTCATCGCAGGTGCCCCCTTTTTCGCTCCAGGTCTTGGCGTCTAGGTCGTCGCGTCAAGGTCTCAGCGGCCCAACTGGCCGCGGCGCGGTGGATGCAGCCACTACGCCGGGCGGCCGCCGGCGTTCCGCGCGGTCACGCCTCGGCGTCCTCGCGCTTGAGCAGGGCGTCGTCGATCTGGATCAGAAGGGCAGGGAAGTCGACCGGCTTGGAGTGGTAGTCGTCGCAGCCGGCGGCGATGGCCCGGGCGCGGTCGCCCGCCATCGCGTGCGCGGTCAGCGCGATGATCACGGCGTCGGTCGGGGGGTCGCCGCCGCGCAGCGTGCGCGCCACCGTCCAGCCGTCGATCAGCGGCAGATCCATGTCGAGCAGCACGATGTCCGGCTGTTCGGCGGCCACCTGCGACAGCGCCTGCTGGCCGTCATGCGCCAGCACCACCTCGAACCCATGACGGCGCAGCCGGCGCGAGAGGAAGTCCCAGAGCTCCTCGTGGTCCTCGACGAGTAGTATCTTTGTCATGCCGTCCCGCTTTCGAGTTTGCGCGATTGATATAGGCTAGGCCACCGGTGGGGCTCGATCCATCGAACCTGCATGGGGCGCGCCGGCTTTGTCTCTCGCCATCGAACCCGAACACGGCACCCGCAAGCCCGCGACCTCGGCGCTGACCGCCGGCGCCATCGTGGTGGCCGCACTCTATCTCGGGCGCGAGCTGTTCGTGCCCGTCGTGCTCGCGATGCTGCTGGCCTTTGTCCTGGCACCCGGCGTGGCCCTGCTGCAGCGTGGTCGGCTGGGCAAGACGCTGTCGGTGTTCATCACCGTGGCGCTGGCCTTCGGCATCATCGGCGGCATCGGCATGGTGGTCGGCCGTCAGGTCGCCAACCTGGCCGCCGACCTGCCGGCCTACCAGGCGACAATCGAGCGGAAGGTGAACGCGCTCAGCCTGGGGCGCCAGCTCGCGGCCCCGCTCGAGAGTTCGCTGCACTCGGTGCTGGGCGGCGCCGACCACGTGGCGCGACAGGCGGCCGGCACCGAGCGCACCAGCGTCGCCGTGGTGCCGGCCCATGGCGCCGCCGGCATCGACCCGTCCTCGGCGCTGGTCATCGTGCGCACCGTGGTGCAGCCGCTGTTCGGGCCGCTGGCGACGCTCGGCGTGGTGCTGATCTTCGTCATCTTCGTGCTGCTGTTCCGCGAGGATTTGCGCGACCGGCTGGTCAGGCTGGTCGGGCGGCAGGACCTGCACCGCACCATCCTGGCGATGAACGACGCGGCCCGGCGCCTGTCGCGGTTCTTCCTGATCCAGGTGGCGCTCAACACGTCGTTCGGCACCTTCATCGGCGCCGGCCTGGCCATTGCCGGCCTGCCCAACCCGGTGCTGTGGGGCATCCTGGCGGCGCTGATGCGGTTCGTGCCGTTCATCGGCACCTTCATCGCCGTGGGCCCGCCGCTGCTGCTGGCCCTGGCCGTCGCCCCCGGCTGGTCCATGGCGATCATCGTGCTGGCGCTGTTCGTGCTGAGCGAGCTGATCATGGGCCAGGTGATCGAGCCGCTGCTCTACGGCCACAGCACCGGGCTGTCGCCGATTGCGGTGATCCTGGCCGCCACCTTCTGGGCGTTCCTGTGGGGGCCGGTGGGGCTGCTGCTGGCCACACCGCTGACCGTCTGCCTGGTGGTGATCGGCCGCCACGTGGAGCCGCTGGCGTTCCTCGAGGTGATGTTCGGCGACAGCGCCCCGCTCGCCCCGGCCGAGACGTTCTACCAGCGCGCGCTGGAGGGCAACGCGCGCGAGCTCGTGGTGCAGGCGCGCGCCTCGGTCGGCAAGTCGTCGCTGGCCGAGTACTACGACGGTGTCGCCATGCAGGGCTTGGCGCTGGCCCAGGCGGACCTCGCGCGCGACGCGCTGGCCTTCGAGCGGCTGGAGGCGATCCACCGGCAGATCGACGTCCTGCTGGCGAGCCTGGCCACGGGCCCCGCCGACCCCGGCGTCGCGGTCGGCATCACGCCGGTGCCGGCGGAGTGGCAGGCGGAGGGCTCGGTGGTGTGCATCCCGGCGCGCGGCCAGCTCGACGACCTGGCGGCGACGATGGCCAAGCAGGTGCTGCAGGGCGCGGGCTTCGGCGCGGCGGTCGAGACCAACCTGGTGCTGGGCGCCAAGACCGCGCCCGAAAGCCTTGGCCGCGCCCGGCTGTGCTGCCTGTCGGTGCTGGAACAGGGCAGCAGCCCGTCGGCCGTCCGCTACCTGCTGCGTCGCATGCAGCGGCTGATGCCGGACGCCGCCATCGTCGTCTGCCTGTGGCACGCCGACGGCACCAGCGCCATGCTCTCCGCGCTGCGTTCCGAGGGGCACGAGGAGACCATCGTGCTGTCGCTGGGCGAGCTGGTGGCGCTGGCGCGCGCGATCAGCGCGCGTCGGCTGGTACGCGCGCCGGAGGCGGCGTGACCGAGGCCATCCCCGCCCAGCGGGCCGACCGCACCCAGCTGCAGCAGATCATCGCCGGGCTGAACGACGGCGTCATCATCCTGGAGCCGGACCACACGATCGCCTGGGCCAACGACATGGCACTGGCGCTGCACGGGGTGCGCACGCTGGCCGAACTCGGCGGCACCGCCGAGGGCTACGCGAGCCGCTACAAGCTGCGCTACCGCGACCGCCAGCCGGTGCAGCCGGACGAATACCCGATGGCGCGGCTGCTCGCCGGCGACACGTTCGACGGCCTGGTGGTCGAGGTCGCGCGCGACGGCGCGGCCAAGCACTGGATCCACCTGGTGCGCACGATCGCGCTGGCCGATGCGCGCGGGCGGACCGATTGCCTGGTGCTGATCATCAACGACGAGACCGAGCGCTTCAACGCCGAGGAGCGGTTCGAGCGCGCCTTCGGAGCCAACCCCGCGCCCGCCATCATCGCCCGGCTGTCGGACATGCGCTACGTGAAGGTCAACCACGGCTTCATGGAGATGACCGGCTACCGGCGGGACGCCATCATCGGCCGCTCGATCCACGAGATCGACGTGCTGAAGGGCGCCGACAAGCGCGACCTGGCCGTGGCCCGCCTGCATGCCGGCCAGACCATCCCGCAGATGGAGGGCTGCCTCGACCTGCCCGACGGGACCGAACGCACGGTGCTGCTCGGCGGCCAGCCGATCGAGATCGGCGACGAGGCGTGCATGCTGTTCACCTTTGCCGACCTGCACCCGCGCCAGCTGGCGCAGCACGCGATGCGCCAGAGCGAGGAGCGTTTCGCCAAGGCGTTCCACATGGCGCCGGGCCCGATGGCGATCCTGGCGCTCGACGGCCTGCGCATCCTCGACGTCAACTCCGCCTTCACCGCGGCGACCGGGTGGCGGCGCGAGGAGGTGGTGGGCCGCGGCGAGGCCGAGCTCGAGATGTGGGGCCGGGGCGAGATGCGCGAGGAGCTGGAGCGGCAGCTCAGACGCACCGGCCACCTGCGCAGCGTGGAGGTGCAGCTCCGTTCCAAGACCCATGGCATGGGCGACTTCCTGATGTCGGCCGAGACGGTCGAGATCAACGCGGAACGCTGCGTGCTGAGCGTGATGCTCGACATCACCGAGCGCAAGCAGACCGAGACGGAGCTGCTGGCCGCCATCGAGGCGGTGATGCAGGACACCAGCTGGCTCGGGCAGAAGATCGTGGAGAAGCTCGCCGCCATCACCCGCACCGGGCGCGCCACCGGTCCGGTGCCGGAGGTCTCGGCCCTGCCGGAACGCGCACGCGAGGTGCTGGGGCTCGTGGCCCAGGGCCTGTCGGACGACGAGATCGCGGGCGCGCTCGGCATCAGCAAGAACACCGTCCGCAATCACGTGTCCGCGATCTACGCCAGGATCGGCATACGCAAGCGCAGCGCCGTCATCGTCTGGGCACGCGAGCGGGGTCTCGGCACCAAGGCCAAGCCGCAGAACCGAAAGCGTAAAAGCCGCGCCACCGTGCCGGGCTAGTGAAAAACACCCGGAACCCTAGTCCGAAAGGACCTGGAAAAACCTGCTAAGTGCTTCATTTTATGTGCTGGACAACATCTGCCCGCGCTTGCACATCCCGGCCGGCCACGACCAGCCACTGCAACAGGATCAGAAATTCGATGTCCGACCAGACCATCGTCGCCGTCTACGACACCCCCGCCCATGCCGAGCTTGCCGTGCAGGACCTGCTGGCGGCGGGCGTTCCGCACGAAGCTGTCGAACGCCATGCGCAGGAGGGCAGCATGGGCGGCGCGTCGGCCGTGCCGACCGCGCGCACCGAGGGCCAGGGCTTCTGGTCCAGCCTGTTCGGCGGCGAGCCGGACCACGACACGGCGGTCTACGACCGCAGCGTGCAGAGCGGCGGCACATTGGTGTCGGTCAAGGTTCCCGACCCGCACGTGACGCGCGTGATCGACATCCTAGAGAGCCACAGGCCGATCGACATCGACGAGCGCGCCGCCAGCTACGGCCTGGCCGCCGCGCCCGCGACGGCCACCGCCGGCAGGATCGGGACGGCCGGCAGTGCGGCCGACGTCGGGGAGAGCCTGCGCCTGTCCGAGGAGAGCCTGTCGGTTGGCAAGCGCGTGGTGAACCGCGGCACGACGCGCATCCGCCGCTTCGTCGTGGAGACGCCGGTCGAGGAGCAGGTGAGCCTGCGCGACGAACACGTCACCATCGAGCGCCGTCCGGTGACCGACGGCCGTCCGGTGGCCGACAGCTTCAGCGAGAAGGTGCTGGAAGTGACGGAGATGGCCGAAGAGGCGGTCGTCGGCAAGACCGCCCGGGTGCGTGAGGAGGTCACCGTGCACAAGGACGCGGCCGAGCGCGTGGAGACCGTGCGCGACACGGTGCGCCGCGAGGATTTGGAGGTCGTCAAGGTGCCCGGCGAGACCACGACCACGACGACCGGCACGCAAACATCCAAGCTCTGAACACCGCTTCGCGACTTCCTGGCCGTTCCGGCCTCAACTCTGAAAGAAACACATGTCCATCATCGGCTGGCTCATCCTCGGTCTCATCGCGGGCTTCATCGGCAGCAAGATCGTCAACAGGAGCGGCGAGGGCGTGCTGCTCGACATCGTGCTCGGCATCGTCGGCGCCATGGTCGGCGGCTTCCTGTTCACCACCTTCGGCGCGGCGCCGGTAACCGGGCTCAACGTCTACAGCCTGGTGGTGGCGGTGGTCGGCGCCATCGTCGTGCTGTTCCTGTACCACGCGATCGTCGGGCGGCGCACGACGCTCTGAACCGCTGATCAAGGGTGGCCGGGGATGTTGGAGCAGGCACCCCCGGCCCCTATCTTGCGTCCCTATGACCCCTGAGCCCGAGTTCGAGACCGACTGCCTGGTCATCGGCGGCGGACCTGCCGGACTGACCGCGTCCATCTACCTCGCCAGGTTCCGGCGCGCGGTGACCGTCGTGGACGGTGGCGCCAGTCGGGCGTCCTGGATCCCGGTCTCCCACAACCTGGTCGGTTTCCCCGATGGCCTGTCCGGCCACGCCTTGCTGGGCCGCCTGCGGGACCAGGCGACGCGCTATGGCGCACAGCTTGTGCCTGGCCAGGTCACCGGCCTTGCAGTCCTGGGCGACGGCGGCTTCGAGGCCGAGATCGACGGCCGACGCCTGCGCGCCCGGACCGTGCTGCTGGCCACCGGCGGCCTGGACGTGGAGCCCGACCTGCCCGGCGTTCGCGATGCGGTCAGGCGCGGCCTGGTCCGCTACTGTCCGATCTGCGACGCCTACGAGGTGATCGGCCAGAGGGTGGCGCTGATCGCCTTCGGCAAGTGCCGGATCAAGGAAGCCCTGTTGCTGCGCGGCTACACGCCCGACCTCACCGTGCTGACGCTCGGCCAGCCGATGGACATGCCGGAGCCGGAAAGGCGGGCCATGCGTGAGGCCGGCATCGCGATCCTGGAAGCCCCGGTCACCGGATTGACGGTCGAGAACGACCGCATCGCCGCCTGGCACATGGGCAACGGGGAGCAGCACCGTTTCGACACCATCTACTCGGCGCTCGGAACCCGGATCCGCTCGGGGCTGGCAACCGACCTCGGCGCCGCGTGCGACGAGGATGGCGCGCTGCTCGTGGACGGCCACCAGCAGACCACCGTGCCCGGCCTTTACGCGGCGGGCGACGTGGTGCGCGGCCTGTCGCAGGTCAGCGTCGCCAGCGGCCACGCGGCCATCGCCGCGACCGCGATGAACGCCAGCCTGCCATTTCCCCATCCCTTGTGATCGCTCATCCTTGTGATTGCCACGTCGGGTTCTCACGCGATCGGGTGCATCCGATTCGCCCTGTACACGCGATGGTCTGCGTGACCGACGCGCAGATCGGGCACGCCGGGGCACCTGATCGGGACAGACAGGCATGGGCAATCCTTCCGAGCGTAAGACCGGGCTCACCCGCCGCGCGGCGCCGAGCCCTCCGGCCGACAGGCTGCTCGACGAGATATTCGAGGTGTTCGGCCACGCCTGCGAACTCCACGAGCTCGAGGTTGCGGCCGGCCTTCTGGCCATCATCCAGGGCCGGCTCGATCGCGACGCGTCGCAGGCGAGCGGGGGCCGGCCCCGTCTCGCCCAGGATTTCGTAGATGCGCATTTCCGGCTGTTCGAGCTCCGTTGCCGGGTCCGGCACGATCATTGAGGCAGGGCAGGGCGCCCGGTCGCGGCCGGTGGCCGGGGCCACCGACCTCGTCGCCCGTAGCGCGCCTGCCCGTCGCGATGTCCGGGGGCAGCGTCTCCGGCCGTCTTTGGCGCGCGCTGTGGCGCTGCTGGCGCTGGCGCTCGCCGGTTGCGCGGCACCGGCTCGTGCGCTGCCCGATGGCAGCCTGGATGGCGCCTATGTCGGCACCCGCAGCGAAGATCCGAGTTGCGGGACGCAGACCGAGAGCGTCCGCTTCGACGTGGCCGGCGCCCGCATCTCCGCCCATAGCCGGCAGAAGCATCGCAGGCTGGAGGGCACCGTTGCGGCAGACGGGACGATCGCGCTGGCTGATCCGTCCGGCGGACGGCAGGTCAGCGGCTCGGTCGGCGGCGGCAGGCTGCAGGCGACGGAGGCTGTCTCGGGCTCGGCCAATCAGCGGCATCGGAAATCCTCGGTCGACAGCCCGACGGCGCTGCCCTGCCTCTGGCGGTTCGATGCGGTCCGCGCGGCTGACGGCCCGCCCGGCCATCAGCCCGAGTGAGCGCGCCCCGCGCCGTCCGGTGAGAAGAACCAGGCCAGCGTCTCCCGCATGCCGTGGGCGAGCTCGATGCCCGGCGTCCACAGCGTGTCCGGCGGCATTAGGGAGGGGTCCGGCCGCCAGTCCCGATGCAGGATTTCGCGCGCCTTGCCGAGCCCGAACCGAGCGGGACGACGGGTCAGGGCAGACCACCCGTCGGCGGCGGCTCCTGCCGCCGCCAGGACGCGATCCGGCACGGGCACGAAGCGCGGCGGCCGTCCCGGGCGGCGGCTCGCGGCGATGATGTCGCGCCAGGCGTGGCCTTCCGGCGCGGCGTCGGCGATCTCGTAAGTCTGCCCGGACGGTCCGGGCGCACAGGCCGCGACAACGGCCGCGGCCGCATCCCGCACATGCACCATGGCAAGGCGCGGCTCCGGCGCCACCGGCACCGGCACCAACGCCGCGTTGGCCAGGCGAAGCAGCGCCGCACTCGCGCCGTCCCAAGGGCCGTAGACGATGGCGGGGCGCAGCACGAGGCACGCCGTGTCGCCCAGCGCCGCCCGCGCGGCGACCTCGCCCGCACGCTTGCTGGCGGCGTAGGCCGAGAGGGCGGGGCAGCGCGCCGCTTGCGACGAGACGAGCACGAAGCGGCAGGACGGCGCGCGCCGTGCCGCGATGGCGGCCAGGCGCCCGCTCCCGTCGCGGTTGACGGCCAGGAAGGCGGCGGCGCTGCCGGCCTTCGTGGCGCCCGCGGCGTGCACCACCGCCCGGGCACCCTGCACGAGGCGCGCGAGCGCCGCCTCGTCGTCCAGGTCGCCGGTCACCAGCTCGAACGGGGTATGGGCCAGCAGCGGATGGGCGGGGTCGCGGCGCGCGAGCAGCCGAACGCGCCAGCCGGCCTGCGCCAGCGCGATCGCGCAATGACGGCCGACGAAGCCGGTGCCGCCGGTGATTGCGGCTATGCCGGCGGTCAAGCGCCTGCCCTCAGACGCACGACGCCCGCGAGGCGATCACGCCGGGACGGCGATGGCCGCCAGCGTTCCCGCCAGGTAGCGCAGCCGGGCCGCCGAGCGGCTGATCTTGCCAGACGACGTGTAGGGCAGGGTGTTGACCGGCAGCAGCACGACCCGGCCCTCGAGCCCGTGCCGGGACCGCAGCGTGTCGCCGATGGCGGTGACCAGCGTGTCACGCGCGCCGGGGCCGGACATGGCGCGTGTCTCGGCGGCCAGGACCAGCACCTCCCGACCGTCCTCCTCGACCGAGAAGGCGGCGACGTTGCCGGTCCTGACCTCCGGCACCGTCTGCTCGATCGTCCATTCCAGGTCCTGCGGCCAGATGTTGCGGCCGTTGATGATGATCAGGTCCTTGGCGCGGCCGGTGATCACCAGCGAGCCCGCCAGCCAGTAGCCGAGGTCGCCGGTGTCGAGCCAGCCATCCGCCGACAGCACCGAGGCGGTCTCGGCCGGCCTTCCGTCATAGCCCCGCATCAGGCTCGGCCCGCGCGCCAGGATGCGGCCGACCTGCCGGTCGGGCAGCACGCGCCCGTCGGTGCCCCGCACCTCCACCTCGTGCAGCGGCAGCGGGACGCCGCACAGCACGTTGGTGCGGACGCGCGCGGCGTCCCCGCGCGGCGCCGCGGCGATGCCCTGGTGTTCGAGGCGGTCGAGGTCGACGGTGTCGGTCTCGATGCCGCGGCCGACGGGGGCGAAGCTGATGGCGAGCGTCGCCTCCGCCATGCCGTAGCTGGGCAGGAAGGCGCGGCCGTCGAAGCCGTGCGGGGCGAAGGCGTCGGTGAAGCTCGTCAGCACCGCCGGGCGGATCATGTCGCCGCCGATGCCGGCGATGCGCCAGCAGGTGAGGTCGAGCGTCAGCGCCTGGGCCATGCGCGCGCGCCGCACGCAGAGGTCGTAGCCGAAGCTCGGGCTGTAGGAGATGGTGCAGCGGCGCTCGGCGATCATCGACAGCCAGAGCAGCGGGCGGCGGGCGAAATCCCCCGTCGCCAGCAGGTCCACGGTCATCTGGGATGCGATCGGGCTGATCAGGAAACCGACCAGCCCCATGTCGTGGTAGAGCGGCAGCCAGGAGATCGCCCGATCCTGCGGCCTGATCTGCAGGCCGTGGTTCAGGATGGCGACGGCGTTGGCCATCAGCGCACGGTGATGCACCACCACGCCCAGCGGAAAACGCGTGCTGCCGGACGAGAACTGCAGGTAGGCGACGGCCTCGGGGTCGATCCGCGGAAGCGTGCAGCCAGGCGGCGCCGGCGGCAGGTCGGCGATGGCGCCGCAGACGCGCAGGCCCGTCTCCGTCGCGAGCGGGGACAGCCACTCGGCCAGGGCGACGGGCGCGAACAGGGCAACCGCCCTGGCGCCGGTGATCAGGCGGCCGACATGGGCGAGGTAGGCAGGCCGGCCGCCGAACGCGGTGGGCAGCGGCAGGGGCGCGGGGATCAGCCCGGCGTACTGGCAGCCGAAGAAGGCGACGACGAAGTCGGCGTGGGTTTCGGCCACGATGGCCACGCGCTCGCCAGGCAGGAACCCGGAACCGACGAGCCGGAGTGCCAGGCCGCGCGCGGACGAGCACAGCGCGCGATAGCTCAGCGCCTGTGTCAGTTCGCCGCGTACGGAGTAGAAGTTCAGCCCGGTTTCGCCCAGGGCCGCGTAATCGAGCGCCTCGAGCATGGTCGCGAAGTTGCCACAGCGCTGGGCAATGCCGCTCGCGGTCGGCGTCGGTCGGGATCCCGTGCCCTGCCGGTCCGTCCTGTCCTCGGAAGCGGCGCTCATGCCGCCAGCGTCCTTTCGTAGACGCGGTAGGTCTTGTAGGCCCGGCCGCCCACCGCTTCGGCCAGGTGCCGCATCGGCAGGTTGTCCTCCAGCACCCAAGACATCTCGACCGACCTGATCCCCAAGGCGGCCGCCTCGCGACGCATCGCCTCGACCACGTGCAGCGGCAGCAGCCCGCCGAGCAGGGTGCCTGCGAAACGGCGGCGCACCCCCATCAGCGGCACGCGCGCGGTCTTCACCCCGGATACGCGCAGGCGCCACAGCAGCTTGGCCCAGCCGAGCGGCAGCAGCCGCCCCGAGAGGTCGCGGATGGCTTCGTTCAGGTTCGGCAGGCACAGGCCGAACGCCGCCGGCTCGCCGTCCACGTCGGCGAACCAGACCAGGCGTTCGTCCAGCAGCGGCTTCATCGCCTGGGCCATGTGCGACACCTCCTCGCGGGTGATCGGCACGAAGCCCCAATGCTCGCTCCAGCCGTCGTTGAAGATGTCCACCAGGGCCGCGACGTCGGCGGCGAGCGACCGGCGGTTCAGCCGTCGCAGCGTCACGCGCGACGGCAGGCCGCGCGCGACGATGGCGGCCGACGCGGCCGGCAGCCTCGCCGAGGTGTCGCAGAGATAGGCGTACAGGTCGCGCACCTTGTCGTAGCCCAAGGCGCGGAGCCGGCCATCCATGTAGGGCGGGTCGTGCGGCATCATCATCATCGGCGGCGTGTCGAATCCGTCCACCAGGATGCCGGTCTCCTCGTTGATCGACAGGCTGAACGGGCCCTGCACCCGGCTGACACCGCGGTCGCCGAGCCAGGCTTCCGCCGTGGCGAGCAGGGCCGCGAACACGGCCTGGTCGTCGATGGCGGCCAGCAGGCCGAAATGGCCGATCGCGCGGTCGGGCACCAGCCGGTCCTGCTGGGCGCTGATCCGGCCGACGTCGCGGCCGCCGCGACGCGCGATCCACAAGGCGATTTCGGCGTGGCCGAAGAACGGGTTGCCGCGCGCGGTCAGCGCCGCGCGGCGCTCCGACATCAGGGGCGGAACGAAATGCGGGTCGCCCCCGGCGAGCGACTGCGGCAGCAGAATGAACCGGTCGAGCGCCGCCCCGTCCTGGACGGTCGCGATCTCGATACGGTCAGGGTCGGCGGCCCCTGCGCTGTACGACTCGGGCCTCAAACAGCTCTGCCGCCGGCCAGGGTCGTACGCCACGTGCTCGGCGGCGAGCCGAACAGCGCGTCCGTGCGGCGCGGGTCCTGACGATGATCGAGACAGGCTCGCTTCCACAACGAGGCAGCCGGGCGGAAACGATACAGGCACCGGCCATGCGCGATGAAACGATTACTCGGGCACCCGACGAGAAGGCAGGCCGGCAGGGTGGCCAACACCGCGTCGATGCGGCACCAGACGGCAAACGTCAGGCCGGCCAGGGTCGAAACGAGAGAGCGGATGAACCCGGGATGGCTGCGATGCGCGCGCACCAGACCACGCGCCGTCATCCGGCCCAAATCGAACCTGCTAACATCCCTGAACCCACGCGCGCACACCGCATCTCCCGCCTGCGCGTGACTGGAACCGGGGAGCCGGGCTGTCAAGCGTGAATGGATCCCGAGAACGCAGGCTTCCTGAAAGTCCCGGGCTGACGCATACCCGGCCGACCATGCAGCACCCGCACCCCTCCCGAGGCGCCGAGCTGGTCGGGCTCACCGTCCTTGCGGTGTGCCTGATCGCGCCCCAGCCCTGTCACGCCGAGACCGCCAGCGAGACGGCGGTAGCCTGCCCCACGCCGGACACCACGACCGGGCCGCATCTGCGCGTCCTGGTCTCGGGCGCCCGCCGCGCCGCGGGCAACATCACCTTCACCCTCTATGGCGATGACCCTGCCCGGTTCCTGGCCCATGGCGGCTCCATTGCGCTGACCAGGGTGACGCTTAGAGGTCCCGCCGCCGAAGCCTGTTTCGCGGTGTCCCGTCCCGGCACCTACGCAGTGGCCGTCTATCACGACGAAAACGACAACCACCGGTTCGACCGCAATTTCCTGGGCCTGCCGGCAGAAGGCTACGGCTTTTCCAACAACGCGGGCATCCTGCTCGGCCCGCCATCTTTCAGCAGGGTGCGGTTCGCCGTCCAGACCGGCGACAACCGTATCGGCATCCAACTGACCTACTAGGCACTCGGGTCGGCTACTCCGCCGCCTCCCGAATTGCGCCCGGAACGACGCCGAGTTCCCGGCCGATGCCGGTGACGGTCTCGATCAGGCTGGTGACTTGCGCCGTGGTGTGCGCGGCGCTGATGCTGGTGCGCAGCAGCGACTGGCTGGACGGTGTCGCGGGCGGCAAGGCCAGGTTCACGTAAACGCCCGAATCCAGCAGGCGATTCCAGAACAGCGCGGCAACACCGGGGTCCGGCAGTCGGACGGATACGATGGGGCTGACGGTCGGGCCGAGCGTGAAGCCGGCGCGGCATAGTCCGTCGTGCAGGCGGGCAGCGTTCTCTGCCAGCCGGGCTCGCAACTCGGGCCGTTCGCCCACGATTTCGAGCGCCCGGGACACGCTGGCCACGATCGATGGCGGCAGCGAGGCGGTGAACATGTAGGCACGCGACGCCAGGCGCAGCAGCGCGAAATCCTCGGCGTCGGACGCGCAGAAGCCGCCGATGCTGCCCAGGCTCTTGCTGAACGTGCCGACGATGAAGTCGACATCGGCCTCGACGCCGGCCTGCTCGGCCAGGCCGCGGCCGCGCTCGCCGAGCACGCCCAGGGAATGCGCCTCGTCCACCAGCAGGTAGGCGCCCGTCTCGCGCTTGACGGCGGCGATCTCGCGCAGCGGGGCCACGTCGCCGAGCATGCTGTAGATGCCCTCCACCACGATCAGCTTCTCGCCGGGCCGGCCCGCCAGCAGCTTCAGCCGGCGGTACAGGTCCTCGGGGTCGTTGTGCCGGAAGCGCGTCACCTGGGCGGCGCTCAGCCTGGCGCCGTCATAGATGCTGGCGTGGCCGTCGGCGTCCAGCAGCAGGTCGTCGTCACGGCCGGCGAGTGCGGAGAGGATGCCGAGGTTGGCCTGGTAGCCGGTGGTGAACACCATGGCGTCGCGCCTGCCGAAGAAGCGGGCAATCTGCGACTCCAGCGCCGCGTGCGCGCCGTAGGTCCCGTTGGCGATGCGCGAGCCGGTGGTGCCCGTGCCGTCCTCCTGCAAGGCCGCCATCGCGCGGTCGGTGCAGCTTCGGTCGAAGGTGAGGCCGAGATAGTTGTTGCTGCCGAACAGTACCACCACGCGGCCGCCCAGCCTTGCCTGGGTCGGCGAGAGGATCTCGTCGAAGGTGACGGAGAAGGGGTCGCGCGAGGCGGCGCAGAGCTGCCCGTGCGCTTTCTTCAGCGCGGCGTATTTCTGCAGCATCAGGAGACCGTCGCCTCGGCCGTCTGCGCCCCGATGAGGTGGGCCAGGTCGCCGACGGTGCGTATCTCGGCCATGCTGTCGACCGGGATCAGCGTGTTGAACCTTGTCTCGAGCGCCATGATGAAGTCCATGGCCGCCAGCGAGTCCAGCTTCAAATCACGAATTATGTCTGTATTGGCGCCGATGTTTCCATCGAAGTTCATTTCTTTCCCGTTCATCGACTGCGCCAGTGAAGCGATCTGTTCGACAAGATTGTCGTAAGTGGCCACTCGGTTCTTCCATCGCTGTTCGCCCTGGGAGAACTTGGGGCGGGTTAATCTGACGGCAATATAACGTAACCGACCCTGTTCGCAAAACAGGCCCCGGTGGCCGGCCCGCGCCCGGTGCCGGGCCACGGCCCTGGCGGTGGCTGCGGCCCTTCTCGGCTTGCGCCGACGATCACATGTCCGCTTGCCGCAGCCCCGCCTGGAACCCGGCCAACCCTGCTTGTGTTGCTGGCGGATCGACGCAGATCGAGGTACCAAGTTTTGAACATTCTCCGCACGCTCCCGCTGACGCTCCTGGCGTCAGGCCTCGGTCTCGGGGTTGCGCATGCCGCCTCGGCCTCCACCGGCGATCGGGCCTTCGTGGCCATGGTCAGCCAGGGTGGCCTGTTCGAGTCCAAGGCCGGCGCGCTCGCCGCCAGCCAGGGCAACACCGAGGACATCAAGGACCAGGGCACCACCGAGGAGCACGACCACGAGCTGGTCAACGGCAAGCTCGCCGCCCTCGCCAAGGCGGACGGGATTCCGGTGGAGGGCAAGCTCAACGCCACCTTCGAGCGTCAGCTCGACGAGATGCGGTCCCTCTCCGGCCCGGCCTTCGACGCCGCCTACCTGCACGCGATGGCCGACATCCATGCCAAGGACGGTGCCGCTTTCACCCGCGAGGCGAAGGAGGGGAGCGACCCGAAGCTGAAATCGTTCGCCGCCCAGACGCACCGTATCGTCGTGCGCCATGTTGGCGAGATCAGTGCGATCGGCCCCGCCGCGAGCTGACGGCGCCCGGTCCGACGCCAGCGTGCGGCCGGAACTGCTCGCCCGCTGGTTCGACCTGACACGGCGGCAGTTGCCCCAGGCAGCCGCCCTGCATGGCTGGCCGATCCGTTTCGACCACTGCTTCATGCGCGTCTGCCTGGACGCGGCCTTCGGGCGTCCCTGGCATGAGGCGATCGCCCGGCCGGCGATACGGCATGCCGCCGACCACGACCTGATGCGTGCCGTCGCGGTGGCCGAGTCGTTGCTTGCCGAGCCGGCGTTGTTGCGGGTCCGCAATGCCGAGAGCCTGCGCATGCGGCGTGACCGCGCAGGGTTTGTGCCCTAATGAGGGGGTGTTCAGGGGAGCGCCCGCGACATGCGGCACATGCTGATGGGCTCGATGCATGGGGGCATGGCGGGCTTCATGCTGTTCGGCCTGGTCCGCCGCATGGCCATGCGGCTCGTCATGCTGGGACTGGTCGTCGCCGTCGTGGTGCTTTGGGTGCGGCTGCGACAGGAGCGCCGAGCACGCTGGTGAGAGGCGCGATTGGTCATTGTCGCCCGGACGGGATTTCGTTACTGGCTGCGCCGCCACCCTCGCCGATGGGCTGGCGGCTCCCCGCTGATCGAGACAGGCCATGAACGATCAAGACAGGTCGGCGTCCTCGCGGGATGCCGCGGCGTCGGCCGATGCGTTGCCGAGCACGCACATCTTCCAGGCAGCCGTCCACAAGACGCGCATGGCGATGGCGCTGGCCGACCCCAACCTGCCGGATTGTCCGCTGGTCTACGTCAACCCCGCCTTCTGCGCCATGACGGGGTATGCACCCGATGAGGCGGTCGGGCGAAACTGCCGCTTCCTGCAGGGGCCCGAGACCGACCGGGACATGGTGGCGCGCATCCGCCGGACGATGGCCGAACGGGAGAATTTCGACGAGGAGATCTACAACTACCGAAAGAACGGCTCGGGGTTCTGGAACGCGCTGTTCATGAGCCCGGTGTTCAACGACGACGGCAGCCTGCAATTCTATTTCGCCAGCCAGATCGACGTGACCCACCGCAAGGAGGCCGAGGCCCGACAGCTGCAGCGCATGGAGAGCATCGGCGCCCTGGCGTCGGGGGTGGCGCACGAGTTCAGCAACCTGATGACCGTCGTGCTCGGCAGCGTGGAGCGTGCGGCCTCCGGCGCGGTGGACGAGCGCCAGACGCAGCATCTGGGCCGTGCGGAATGGGCGGCACGCCGCGCCGGACAGTTGTCGGCCGAGCTGCTGACCCTGGCGCGGCGACAATCGAGCGCCGGGCAGGCGGTGGACCTCAACGCGGTCATCGACGGCTTTGCCGGCACGCTGGCCCAGGTCTCCGGCGCTGCCGCGCGGTTCCGGCTGGCGCTGGCGCCCATGGTCAAGCCCGTGCGTCTGGAACCCGGCCAGCTGGAGCTCGTGCTGCTCAACCTGGCACGCAACGCCGCCGACGCCATGCCGGACGGCGGCGAACTCGTGGTCGGCACCCGGCTGCTGCCGGCGCCGGAGGCGATGTCCGTGCTGCGCCGGAAGGAAGCCGTGGAGCTGTTCGTCTCCGACACCGGGACGGGCATGTCGCCCACCATCCTGGCCCGCGCGACCGAGCCGTTCTTCACCACGAAGGCGACCGGCAAGGGCACCGGGCTCGGCCTGTTCCTGGCGCTGGAGTTCGTCGACCAGTCGGCCGGCAAGCTGCTCGTCGACAGCAAGATCGGTCACGGCACCGTCATGCGCATGATCTTCCCGGTGGCCGCCGACGCCTAGGCGGCGGGCCGCGATGCGGCTGCGTCAGGGCGGCCGGAAGCTGTCGGCGTGGCGCTGCCGGAGCTGCCGCAGCGCCGCGTCGAGCGCCGCCGCCTCGTCCCCGCCGAGCAGGCCGCGGCGCAGGAACAGGTCGATCAGCACCAGGCTGACGTTGAACTTGAACCGCTCGGTGTTGCGCACGGTGTCGATCACGCGTCCGATCGGCCAGAGCTCGAAGCCGGCCACCTCGCCGTCTTCGGGGCGGGGGACGAAGGTTTCGGGCAGCAGCAGGTCGTAGCAGTGCAGCCGGTCGCGACGCAGCCCTTCCGGGCGGAGGGTCACGTAGGCCACCTCGCCGGCCGGGACCGCGCCGGCGACGAGGCCGGCGGGCAGGCCGGCTTCCTCGGCCCCCTCCTTGACCAGGGTCTGCCCGCGCGTCAGGCCGGCGGGGATGCCGCCCGCGCAGAGATGGTCCAGCTTGCCCGGGTCCATCAGCCGGTCGGCCGCCCGGCGCCCCACCCACAGATGCGGGCCGTCGTGGCACTCCACCAGGCCGTTCACGTGCACCCCTTCGGCGCCGACGCCGAACCAGGGCAGCGCGCCACGGTCGATCACGGCCAGCACCGGGCCGTCCGGCACCGCGCGCACGTCGAACGCCTCGCCGCGCCAGGGAAAGGCGCCGGTGTCGGCCAGGTCGCGCGTCAGGCGCCCAAGCCCGGCCGGGTCGGGCAGCGTGACGCCATCGGCCGATAGCCGGCAGCCCCGCCGGGCGAGAAGCCGGGCGGCCCCGGCGGTGACCCAGCCGATCTGGGCCGCCGCCAGGCGGAACGGCAGGAAATCCCCGGTCGGTGTGGCGCGGCCGACAGCGTCCAGGTGTCGCATCAGCCCGTCCATGCCCGCATCCTTTGAAACCCGGCCCCTGGATGCCACATCGGGCGTCATGCGTGTGATGGCCTCCTCCCGCCTGGCTCTGCCGGGCCGCTCCCGATCCAGCGCCGAGACGATCCGATCGTTGGCTCCCTATCTCTGGCCGCGTGACGATGCCGGCGCCCGGCTGCGGGTCGTCGTCGCGATGGGTTTTCTGGTGCTGGCCAAGGTCGCCACCGTCTTCGTGCCGCTGTTCTATGCCAGGGCCGTCGATGCGCTGTCCCAGCATGGCGGCACGGCCCGCGTGCTGGCGGTGCCGGTCGGGCTGATCGTCGGCTACGGGCTGATGCGCCTGGCCTCGTCGGGCTTCGGCGAGCTGCGCGACGCGGTGTTCGCGCGCGTGCAGCAGCGCACGGTGCGCCGGGTGGCGCTGCAGACGTTCCAGCACATGCACCGGCTCAGCCTGCGTTTCCACCTCGATCGCCAGACCGGCGGCGTGTCGCGCGCCATCGAGCGTGGCAGCGCCGGCATCGAGTCGGTGCTGCGGCTGGCGGTGTTCAACACGGTGCCGACGCTGATCGAGCTGACCCTGGTGACCACGGTGATGTGGCGCCTGTTCGACTGGCGGTTCGCGCTGGTCACCTTCGGCGCCGTCGGCCTCTACATCACCTTCACCTTGAGCTTCGCCACCTGGCGCGTGCGCTTCCGCCGCCGGATGAACGAAAACGACAGCGAGGCGCAGTCCAAGGCCGTCGACAGCCTGCTCAACTACGAGACCGTCAAGTATTTCGGCAACGAGACGCATGAGGCACGCCGGTTCGACAACGCGCTGGCGGGCTACGAGCGGGCCGCGGTGAAAAGCCAGGTGACGCTGAACATGCTCAACATCGGACAGGCGGCGATCATCGCCCTGGGCTCGTCGGCGATCATGCTGCTGGCGGCGCACGGCATCGTCTCGGGCCAGCTGAGCGTGGGCAAGTTCGTGCTCGCCAACACCTACCTGATCCAGCTCTACACGCCGCTCAACTTCCTGGGCTTCGCCTATAACAGCATCCAGCAGGGCCTGGTGGACATGGAGCAGATGTTCCGCCTGCTCGACGTGGAC
>CAXTJP010000047.1:0-19921 GCA_964244615.1 uncultured Acetobacteraceae bacterium | reverse complement strand
AGCGCGACCGTCTCCCCGCCCGCTGGCGCGCCGAACCCGCCGGCCGTGTCCACCGCCGCGCCCCAGGCCGCTGCTGCGGCGCCCGCACCCCCTGCTTCGGCAGCACCCGCTTCGGCAGCACCCGCTTCGGCAGCCCCCGCTTCGACAGCACCGGCGGCAGGGATGCCGGCGCCGCCGCCGGGCACCCGCATCGTCGTCAAGGCGACTGCCGATGCGTGGGTGACGGTCAAGCTCAAAGCGGGCGCCGCGGTGTTCAACAAGCTGATGCATGCGGGCGACACCTGGCCGGTTCCCGCCAGCCCGGCCGGCCTGCTGCTGACCACCGGCAACGCGGGCGGCACGCAGCTGCTGGTGGACAACGCGCCCGGGCCGGGCCTCGGCGCCAGCGGCGCGGTGTTCCGCGACCTGCCGCTCGACCCCGACATGCTGAAATCCGGCCACCTGCCGCCCAGCCGTTCATCCAGGCCGAAGCCCCCGGCGGCGCACCTGCCGGAACCCGCCCCCGAATAGACGATGGGCACCGGGTTTCCCGCAGAACGACGCCGGTGGCTGCCGGTCGCCTGCCTGCTGCTCGCCTGGGCCGGGCACGCCTCGGCCGCCGGTCCCGCGCCGCCGCCCAAGGCGCCCACCCCGGTCGCCCCCGCCGGCGCCGCCGTGGCCAAGGTTTCCGCGGGCGGGATACTCGGCCGGGCGGTGCTCGGCCCCGACGGCCAGGAGATCGGCCGGGTGGTGGACGTGCTGGTGGACGCGGGCGGCAACCCGCGCGCGGCGGTGATCGATTTCGGCGGCTTCATGGGCCTGGGCAACCGCCACGTGGCCGTGGACTGGTCGGACATGACCTTCCCCCCGGTCGGCAGCAACGGCCAGCTCAAGCTGGACCTCAGCCTCGACCAGATCAGGAACGCCCCCGCCTACACCGACCAGACCGGGCCCGCCTCGGTGGTGGAGCCGCCGTCCAAGCCCGCCGCCGGCCACTGACATGGACGGCCCGATGGCGCGCGCCGGGCGTGATACCCTGGCCGATGCCGGCCTCGACTGGCTCAACTTCTTCACCGCCAACCTGCAGACCGCGTTCGGCCCCTTCGTCGCCGTCTACCTGACGCAGCGTGCCTGGACGCAGTCCGACATCGGCCTGGCGCTGGGGGTGGGTGCGGTGGCCGGCATGGCTGCGCAAGTGCCGGCCGGCGCGCTGGTCGACGCCATCGCACGCAAGGCGCGCGCGGCCGGGGCCGCCATCCTGGCCATCATCGCCGGCGCGCTGACGCTGGCGCTCGCGCCGACCCTGCTGCCGGTGCTGGCGGCCGAGATCAGCCACGCCTTTGCCAGCTGCATGCTGAACCCGGCAATTGCCGCCATCAGCCTCGGCATCGCCGGCGACCGCCCGGGGGCCGCAGGCGAGCGGCTGGGCCGGAACGCGCGGTTCGCCTCGATCGGCAACGGCGTCGCGGCCGGGCTGATGGCGGTGGTGGGCTGGCGGGTCGGGCCGCGTGCGGTGTTCCTGCTGGGCGCGGCGCTGGCGGTGCCGGGTCTGGTGGCGCTGCGCTTCGTCGGCGAGGTCCCGCCGGCACCGGCCGACAGCACGGCGCGGCCCGCTTTGCGCGGTTCGCTGCGCGGGTTCCTGGCGTTGTTGGGCGACCGGCGGCTCCGCTGGTTCGCCGCCGGCTGCGCGCTGTTCCACCTCGCCAACGCCTTCATGCTGCCGCTGGCCGCCAGCGCCGCGACCGCCAGCCTCGGCCGGTCCGCCACCCTGGTGATCGGCGCCTGCATCGTCGGGCCGCAGATCGTGGTGGCGCTGCTCTCGCCCGCCGTCGGCCGGGGCGCCGAACGCTGGGGCAGGCGGCCCCTGCTGGTCGCGGGCATGCTGGCGCTGCCGGTGCGCGGCATGGCCCTGGCGGCGATCGTTGGCAGCACCGTGCTGCCGGCGTGGCTGCTGGTGCCCGTGCAGTTGCTGGACGGCATCAGCGGCGCCGTGTTCGGCGTGCTGATGCCGCTGGTCGCGTCCGACATCACCCGTGGCACCGGTCGCTTCAACCTGTGCATGGGCGTGCTGGGCCTGGCCATCGGCGCAGCGGCGTCGGCCAGCAGCCTGGCCGGCGGCTGGCTGGCCGACCGCTCGATGGGGTGGGCGTTCACGGCGATGGCGGCGGCCGGCGCCGGCGGTGCTGTAGTGGCGTGGTTGATGCCCGAGACGAAGTAAGGCCGACCATCACGGCAGTTTCCACAACAAACGCCCAACGACCAAAAGTTTTTTGGCTCTTTTTGCGAAAAAGAACTGCTTGCCTTTACTTCAGCCACGCCGGCAACGGCAGCCCCTTACCACGCAAGAACTCCGGGTTGAACAGCTTGCTCTGGTAGCGGGACCCGCCGTCGCACAGGATGGTCGCCACCGTGTGGCCCGGCCCGAGGTCCCGCGCCACCCGCATTGCCGCGGCCACGTTGATCCCGGCCGAGCCGCCCACCGACAGCCCTTCCTCCACCAGCAGCCCGAACACCGCCTCCAGCGCCTCGGCATCGGGGATGCGCACCGCGTCGTCGATGGCGGCACCCTCCAGGTTGCCCGGCACGCGCGACTGGCCGATCCCCTCGGTGATCGAGCTGCCCTGCACCGAGAGGTCGCCCGATTTCACCCACCCGTACAGCCCGCTGCCCTCCGGGTCCGCCAGCACGATCCTCACCCGCCCGTCCCGCGCCTTCAGCGCGTCCGAGACGCCGGCCAGCGTGCCGCCGGTGCCGCAGGCGCAGGTGAAGGCGTCGATCCGGCCGCCGGTCTGCCGCCAGATCTCGGCGCCGGTCCCCTCGCGGTGGCCCGCGCGGTTCGCCAGGTTGTCGAACTGGTCGGCGTAGAACGCGCCCATCTCTTCGGCCAGCCTTCGCGCCACGTGCACGTAGTTGCCGGCGTCGCGGAACGGGCGGGCGGGCACCAGGCGCAAATCGGCGCCGATCATGCGCAGGAAATCGATCTTCTCCTGGCTCTGCGTCTCCGGCATCACGATCACGCTGCGGTAGCCGCGCGCGTTGGCGACCAGCGTCAGCCCGATGCCGGTGTTTCCCGCGGTGCCCTCCACGATGGTGCCGCCCGGCCGGAGCCGGCCACGCCGTTCGCCGTCTTCGATGATGGCGAGGGCGGCCCGGTCCTTCACCGACCCGCCCGGGTTCATGAACTCCGCCTTGCCCAGGATAATGCAGCCCGTCTGCTTCGAGGCGCGGCGCAGCCGGATCAACGGCGTGTGCCCGATCGCGGCCGCCAGATCGTCCGCCACCCCGCCCGAACCCACCCCGCCGCATGCGGCGTTTGTCATGTCGTCCATCCCGGAGCACCCTTCCCAGACCGAGCAGCAATCGAGCGTCGCACATGGTGGAACAGTTCACGCCGAAACAGGCCTGGGAAGCGCTCGTCGCCGACCCGCAGACCCAGCTCGTGGACGTGCGGACCGAGCCGGAGTGGCGGCAGGTGGGCCTGCCCGACCTGGATACGGCGGGCAAGCAGCCGGTGCTGGTATCCTGGCAGTTCCCGACCGGCGCCGTGAACGAGGGCTTCATCGACGCACTGCACGCGGCCGGCCTGCAACCCGGCCATCGGCTGCTGTTCCTGTGCCGGAGCGGCGTGCGCAGCCAGGCGGCCGGTGAAGCCGCCGAAGCGGCCGGCTACCCCGCCTGCGTCAACGTGGTGCACGGCTTCGAAGGCCATCCGGACGCGACCGGGCAGCGTGGCAGGATCGCCGGCTGGCAGGCGGACGGCCTGCCCTGGCGACGGTAAGCGCTACCCGACCGGGCTCAGCCGCGTCATCAGGGCGGTCACGATCCCCTCGCGCGGCTCGCTCACCCGGGCCGGCAGCATCTTGGCCGGCGTCATCCTCACCGGGCCGGGCCCGTTCAGCACCTCGTTCAAGGCATCGCCCAGCGTGTCGAACGTGCCGACATCGGCGCCGCTCAGGCAGCACCAGGCATGGATCGAGACGCCGCTGCGCGCGAAACCCCAGCGCGACCAGGCATCGCCCCGTCGATACACGCTGAGGAAGTTGCCGACCTCGATGGCGTCGCCCACGTCGCGGTCGTGGATCACCAGTCGGTCGTAGCCGGCCAGCCGGGCGGCGTCGTGCCATCCGGTGATCTCCATCCGATCGCGCGGCGTCAGGCGACACGCCGGGGCGTGGCCGGTCGGCGACAATCTCCGTATGAACGCAACCACGTTGCTTGCAACCTGGCGTTGAAACTCAACCATGGGTTTGCCCACCGCTGCTGATGGGCGTCTTTTAACCTGAACTTCTCGTGATGTGATATGCCTTGTTTCACACGGCTGATCGCCTTACCGCCAACCTCGCGTAAAAATCGTGGAATTCAGCCGTGTCGCTGACAGAAAAGTGATCACACGATCAGCCTGGCAACCGCCTCACCGATCGCCAGCGACGATGTCAGGCCGGGGCTCTCGATACCGAACAGGTTCACCAGGCCCGACAGCCCATGGACCGCCGGACCCTGGATCACGAAATCCTGGCTCTCACGCGGCGGCACGATCTTCGGCCGGATGCCAGCATAGGCGGGTTGCAACCGGTCTTCCGGCACGCCTGGCCAGTAGCGCCTTATCGCGGCCGCGAATGCCCCGGCCCGCTTGGGATCCACGTCGTAGCTCGCCGTCTCCACCGCCTCCACGTCCGGTCCGAACCGCGCCTGGCCCGCCATGTCGAGCGTCAGGTGGATGCCCGCCCCGCCCGGGACCGGCACCGGGTAGATCAGCCGCCGGAACGGCGCCCGGCCGGCCAGCCCGAAATAGCTGCCCTTGGACAGAAAGGCGTTCGGCACCAGCGCCGGCCGCAGCCCCGCGATGCGACGCCCCACCGCCACGGCGCCGAGCCCGGCCGCGTTGACCAGGGCGCGGCATCGCACGGTACACGGCGACGCCCCGCCGACCGACAGCACGAAGCCCGCGCCCGACGGCTCCGCCGCCTCCAGCGGGGCGTGGAAGGCCAGGGCCGCCCCGTGCGCCTCCGCCTCGCCGCGCAGCGACAGCATCAGGCCGTGGCTGTCGACGATGCCGGTCTCGGGCGACAGCAGGGCGCCGGCGCAGGCGAGCGCGGGCTCCATGGCGCAGGCCTCGCGCGCGGACAGGCGCCGCAACCCCTCGACCCCGTTGGCCGCGCCCCGCGCGGCGATGGCGTCCAGCGCCGCCAGCTCGTCCGTGTCGGTGGCGACGATCAGCTTGCCGCAGGCCCGGGCGGCCACCCCATGCGCCGCACAGTAGGCATACAGCCTGCGCCGCCCCTCGACGCACAGCGCCGCGCGCCGGCTGCCGGCATCGTAGTAGAGGCCGGCATGGATCACCTCGCTGCTGCGCGACGACACCCCGGTGCCGATGGCGCCCGCCTGCTCCAGCACCAGCACGTCCTCGCCCGCCACCGCCAGCGCGCGCGCCACGGCGAGCCCGACCACGCCGGCGCCCACCACCACGCAGCCGATTTCGTCGGCCTGTCCGCCCATGTCCGCCATCCCTGTCCGCCCGGACCCCGCTGTCGCTTGCGTTGCGGACCGGGGAGTTACAGAGGTTCACACGAAGCGCGCTAGTCGATACCGCCCGTTAACCCCTACGTTGGCACCCTGTGCACATGATCCATCCTGACCGCTTGAGCGAGGCCGGCTCGCGCTGCCCGACCCGGGCCGCCGGAGATCTCGGTTCTGGATAACCAGCATTCGCCGCCCGTGATCGCCGTTCGGCCGACACCCGCCCGCCGGCGCCGCTGGGTTCCCTGGCTGGTGCTGTTCGTCGTGCTCGCGCTGGCCGCCCTGCTGGTCTGGCGGCTCGGCGGCAACGCCGCCCCGTCCGGGCGCGCCGCCGTGCCGCCGCAGGCGGTGGGCGTGGCGACAGCCGCCACCGCCGACATGCAGGTCAGCGACAGCGGCCTCGGCACCGTCACCTCGCTGGCCAGCGTCACGGTGCAGACCCAGATCAGCGGCATCCTGCAATCGATCGGCTTCCGCGAGGGACAGATCGTGCATCGCGGCGACGTGCTCGCCCAGATCGACCCGCGCCCCTACCAGGCGCTGCTGGACCAGGCGCGCGGCACCCTCGCGCACGACCAGGGCCTGCTGCGCCAGGCGCAGACCGACGCGCGGCGCTACGCCCTGCTGCAACGGCAGGACAGCATCGGCCGCCAGCAATCCGAGGACCAGCAATTCGTCGTGCAGCAATACGAGGGCTCGATCGCCGCCGACCAGGGTGCGATCGAGACCCAGCAGGTCAACCTCGCCTTCTGCCGCATCACCTCGCCCATCGAAGGCCGCGTCGGCCTGCGCCAGGTCGATGCCGGCAACTACGTCACCCCGGCGCTCGCCACCGGCATCGTGGTCGTCACCCAGCTCGATCCGATCAGCGTGGTGTTCACCCTGCCGGAGGACGACGTACCGGCGATCCAGAAGCAGCTCGCGGCGGGGCAGACGCTGCAGGTGGTGGCGTCGGACCGCAGCAACACGACCGAACTCGCCACCGGCACGCTGGAGACGCTGGACAACCAGATCGACACCACGACCGGCACGGTGAAGCTGCGCGCGCTGTTCGCCAACCCGCACGACCTGCTGTTTCCCAACCAGTTCGTGAACCTGCGCCTGATCGTCAGCACCGTGCGCCAGGCCATCGCCGTGCCCAACGCCGCGGTGCAGACCGGCGCGCCGGGCAGCTTCGTCTACCTGGTCCAGCCCGACAGCACGGTGACGGTCCGCGTGGTCAAGCCCGGCCTGGTCGACGCCGACAAGACGCAGATCCTGAGCGGCCTGGCGGTGGGCGACCGCGTGGTGGTGGACGGGTCGGACAAGCTGCGCGACGGCGCCCGGGTCGTGCTGCCCGGCAGCAAGCCCCCGGCCGAGGGCGGCGCCGGCATCACGCACCGGCGCCGACGCAAGGCGGCGGCGGACGAGTAGCATGGGTCCGTCCGCGCTGTTCATCCTGCGTCCGGTCGCCACCACGCTGCTGATGCTGGCACTGCTGCTGGTGGGCATCATCGCCTACCAGTACCTGCCGCTCTCGGCGCTGCCCGAGGTCGACTACCCGACCATCCAGGTGCAGACCTTCTACCCCGGCGCCAGCCCCGAGGTGATGACCAGCTCGGTGACCGCACCGCTGGAACGGCAGTTCGGCGAGATGCCGGGGCTGAACCAGATGGCCTCGCAAAGCTCGGCGGGCGCCTCGGTCATCACCCTGCAATTCAGCCTCGACCTCTCGCTCGACGTGGCCGAGCAGGAGGTCCAGGCGGCGATCAACGCGGCCGGCAACCTGCTGCCGGCCGACCTGCCGGCGCCGCCGATCTACGCCAAGGTCAACCCGGCCGACGCGCCGGTCATCACCCTGGCACTCACCAGCCGCACCATGGCGCTGACCCAGATCGAGGACCTGGCCGAAACCCGCCTCGCCCAGAAGATCAGCCAGATCGACGGCGTGGGCCTCGTGTCCATCTCCGGCGGCCACCGCCCCGCCGTGCGGGTGCAGGCCAACCCGCGGGCTCTGGCCGCCATCGGCCTGAACATCGACGATCTGCGCACCACCATCGCCAACCTCAACGTCAACACGCCGAAGGGCAATTTCGATGGCCCGGCGCAAGCCACCACGATCAACGCCAACGACCAGCTGCCGGACGCCAAGTCCATGGCCGGCGCCATCGTCGCCTATCGCAACGGCGCGCCGGTGCACCTGACCGATGTCGCGACCATCGTGCAGGGATCGGAGAACGACCGGCTGCAGGCCTGGATGAACCGCACCCCGGCGGTGATCCTGAACGTGCAGCGCCAGCCCGGCGCCAACGTCATCCAGGTGGTCAACCGCATCTCGGCCCTGCTGCCCAAGCTGCAATCGGCGCTGCCGGCGGCGCTGCAGGTGAGCAAGCTGACCGACCGCACGAACACCATTCGCGCCTCGGTCGCCGACGTGGAGTTCGAGCTCGCCTTGGCGATCGGCCTGGTCGTGCTGGTGATCTTCGTGTTCCTGCGCCGGCTGCCGGCGACCCTGATCCCCAGCCTGTCGGTGCCGCTCTCGCTCGTCGGCACGCTGGCCGCGATGTACCTGTGGGGCTTCTCGCTCGACAACCTCTCGCTGATGGCGCTCACCATCGCCACCGGCTTCGTCGTCGACGACGCGATCGTCATGATCGAGAACATCGACCGCTACATCGAGATGGGCGAGACCCCGATGGACGCGGCCCTGAAGGGCTCCAAGCAGATCGGCTTCACCATCATCTCGCTCACCGTCTCGCTGCTCGCCGTGCTGATCCCGCTGCTGTTCATGGGCGACGTCGTGGGGCGGCTGTTCCACGAATTCGCCATCACGCTCGCCGTCACCATCGTCATCTCCGCGGTGGTGTCGCTGACCCTGGTGCCGATGCTCTGCGCCCGCCTGCTGCGCCACCAGCGTCCCGAGGACCAAAGCCGCGTGGCGCGCTGGTCGGAGCGCGTGACCCAGCGCGTGATCGACGGTTACGGCTCGGCACTCGACTGGGTGCTCGACCGCCAGGTGCTGACCCTCGTGGTGGCCACGCTGACGGTCGCGCTGACCGCGTTCCTCTACGTGGTGATCCCGAAAGGCTTCTTCCCGGTGCAGGATACCGGGCTGATCCAGGGCATCAGCGAGGCGGCGCCGTCCGCCTCCTACGCCGCGGTCTCGCGCGGGCAGCAGGCGCTGGCCGACGCCATCCTGCACGACGCCGACGTGGTGAGCCTGTCCTCCTTCATCGGCATCGACGGCAGCAACACCACGCTGAACGCCGGCCGCTTCCTGATCAACCTCAAGCCGCGCGACCAGCGGACCGGGACCGCCAGCGCCATCATCCGCCGCCTCCAGCAGGAGGTCTCGGGCATTGCCGGCATCGCCCTCTACATGCAGCCGGTGCAGGACCTCTCGATCGACACCGCGACCAGCGCCACCCAGTACCAGTTCGTGCTGGAGAACGCCGACCTCTCCGCCTTCACCACCTGGGTGCCCAAGCTGCTGGACCGGCTGCGCGCCATCCCGTCGATCACCGACGTCGCCAGCGACCTGTCGAACAACGGGCTCGCCGCCGACGTCACCATCGACCGCGCCACCGCCGCGCGCTTCGGCATCACGCCCGCCACCGTCGACAACGCGCTCTACGACGCGTTCGGCCAGCGCATCATCTCGACGATCTACACCCAGTCCAACCAGTACCGCATCATCCTCGAAGCGGACCCCGCGGTGCAGCGCTCGCTGGCCAACCTCAACGCGCTCTATCTGCCGTCCTCGACTGCCGCCAGCGGCCAGGTGCCGCTCGGCGCCTTCGTCCACGTCACCACGCGCGCAGCCCCGCTGCTGGTCAGCCATCTCGGACAGTTCCCGTCCACCACCATCAGCTTCAACCTGACCCAGGGCGCCTCGCTCGGCGCCGCCGTGGACGCGATCGAGAAGGCCGAGCACGAGCTCAAGCTGCCGGACAGCTTCCTCACCGCCTTCCAGGGGGCGGCGGCCGCGTTCCAGAACGCGCTCGGCAACGAGCTCTACCTCGTGCTGGCCGCCATCGCCGCGATGTACATCGTGCTCGGCGTGCTCTACGAGAGCTTCGCCCATCCGGTGACGATCCTCTCCACCCTGCCCTCGGCCGGCATCGGCGCGCTGCTGGCGCTGATGGCGGTGGGGTCGGACCTCGACATCATCGGCATCATCGGCATCGTGCTGCTGATCGGCATCGTCAAGAAGAACGCGATCATGATGGTGGATTTCGCGCTGGTCGCCGAGCGCGAGGAGGGGCTCGCCCCGCGCGAGGCCATCCATCGCGCCAGCACACTGCGGCTGCGGCCGATCCTGATGACCACCTTCGCGGCCCTGTTCTCCGCCCTGCCGCTGATGCTCGGCTCGGGCACCGGGTCGGAGCTGCGCCGGCCGCTCGGGCTCGCCATCTTCGGCGGGCTGATCGTCAGCCAGGTGCTGACGCTGTTCACCACACCGGTCGTCTACCTGCTGTTCGACAGCATCGCGCTGCGTGTCCGCCGCACGCCGGAGCCCGAGGGCCCGGTCGCGGCGTGATCAGCGCCCCCTTCATCGGCCGCCCGATCGCCACCACGCTGCTGACCGTGGGCCTCGCTCTGGCCGGGCTGTTCGCCTACCGGCAGCTGCCGGTCTCGCCGCTGCCGCAGGTGGATTTCCCGACCATCTCCGTGCAGGCGACGCTGCCCGGCGCCAGCCCCGACACGGTGGCCACCTCGGTCGCAAGCCCGCTCGAACGCCATCTCGGCCAGATCGCCGACGTGACCGAGATGACCTCGCAGAGCACGGTCGGCGCCACGCGAATCACCCTGCAGTTCGGGCTGAACCGCGACATCGACGGGGCGGCACGCGACGTCGAAGCCGCGATCAACGCCGCCCGCGCCGACCTGCCGACCGCGCTGCGCTCCAACCCGACCTACCGCAAGGTGAACCCCGCCGACGCGCCGGTGATGATCATCGCGCTGACCTCCAAGACGCTGACGCAGGGCCAGCTCTACGATTCCGCCGCGACCGTGCTGGAACAGAAACTCTCCCAACTCTCCGGCGTGGGCGAGGTGGACGTTAACGGCTCCGCCCTGCCGGCGGTGCGTGTGGAGCTGAACCCCGGCGCGCTGTTCCATTACGGCATCGGGCTGGAAGACGTGCGCGCCGCCCTCGCCTCGGCCAACGCCAACGCGCCGAAAGGCGCCATCGAGGAGGGTTCGCGCCACGTCCAGCTTTACACCAACGACCAGGCGCGACACGCGGCCGACTACCGCCCGCTAGTCGTCGCCTATCGCAACGGCGCCGCGGTGCGCCTCACCGATGTCGCCGACGTGGTGGACGGCGTGGAGGATTTGCGCAACTCCGGCCTGTTCAACGGCCAGCCGACCGTCGTGCTGATCGTGTTCCGCCAGCCGGGCGCCAACATCATCTCCACCGTCAACGGCATACGGGCCGTGCTGCCGCAGCTGGAAGCCTCGCTGCCCGGCGGCACCAACGTCTCCATCGCCCTGGACCGGACACCCACGGTGCGCGCCTCGCTGAACGACACCCAGCGCACGTTGGTCATCGCGATCGTGCTGGTGATCGGCGTGGTGTTCGTGTTCCTGGGCAACGGACGTGCCACCCTGATCCCCGCCGTGGCCGTTCCCGTCTCCATCATCGGCACCTTCGCCGCGATGTACCTGCTGGGCTTCAGCCTGGACAATCTCTCGCTGATGGCGCTGACCATCTCCACCGGCTTCGTGGTGGACGACGCGATCGTCGTGCTGGAGAACATCGCGCGCCACATGGAGGCCGGCATGCCGCGCGTGCCGGCCGCCCTGCTCGGCGCGCGCGAGGTGGGCTTCACAGTGCTGTCCATCAGCACGTCGCTGATCGCTGTGTTCCTGCCCATCCTGCTGATGGGCGGCATCGTCGGCCGCCTGTTCCGTGAATTCGCGCTCACCCTGTCGCTGGCCATCGTCGTCAGCCTGGCAATCTCGCTGACCACCACGCCGATGATGTGCGCGCTGTTCCTCCGCGTTCGCCCCAGGGACGAAAAGCGCGGCTGGTTCTTCCGCCACACCGAAGCCGGCTTCGCGCGCATGCAGTCTTTCTACGAACGCACCCTGGCCTGGTCGCTGGACCGCGCGCTGCTAGTGATCGTCGTGCTGTTCGCGACCGTCGCGCTGAACGTGGCCCTGTTCGTGATTGTGCCGAAAGGCTTCTTCCCGCAGCAGGACACCGGCGCGCTCAACGGCATGATCCAGGCGGACCAGTCCACCAGTTTCCAGTCGATGCGGCAGAAGCTGACCACGATACAGGCCATCGTCGGCCACGATCCCGCGGTCGCCAACGTCGTGGGGTTCACCGGCGGCCGTCAGACCAACACGGCGAACCTGTTCGTGGCGCTCAAGCCGCTCGCACGGCGCGACGCCAGCGCCGACCAGGTGATCGCGCGGCTGCGCCCCAAGCTCGCCCGCGTCGCGGGTGCCAGGCTGTTCCTGCAGGCGGTGCAGGACATACGCGTCGGCGGACGGCAATCCAACGCGCAATACCAGTACACCCTGCAGGCCGACGATGCGCCCGCGCTCTACGAATGGGCGCCCAAGCTGACCGAGGCGCTGCAGAAGGATCCGAACCTGACCGACGTGAACAGCGATCAGCAGCAGAGCGGCCTGCAGACCGAACTGGTGATCGACCGCAGCACGGCCGCACGTCTGAACCTCACCCCCGCCACTATCGACAACACGCTTTACGACGCGTTCGGCCAGCGGCAGGTCAGCACGATCTACAACCCGCTGAACCAGTACCACGTCGTGATGGAGCTGGCGCCGCGCTACTGGCAAAGCCCGCAGACGCTGCGCGACGTGTGGGTCAGCACGTCGGGCGCGTCGGCGGCCGGCACCAGCAGCACCGGGTTTCCCGCCGGCACCGTCAGCTCCAGCGGCGTCACGCCCACCGCCTCCAGCATCGCGTCCGACTCCGCACGCAACGCCAGCTCCAACGCGCTCGCCGCGTCCGGCAAGAGCGGCGCGTCCAGCGGCGCCTCGGTCAGCACGGCCAAGGAGACGATGGTGCCGCTGGCCGCGTTCTCGCGCTTCCAGCCGGGCCACACGCCGCTCGGCGTCAACCACCAGGGCGCGTTCGTGGCCGCCACCCTGTCGTTCAACCTGCCGCCCGGCCGCTCGCTGGGCGATGCCACCGCCGCCATCGCGCGCGCCACCGCTGCCATCGGCATGCCCGCCAGCATCGTCGGCAGCTTCGCCGGCACGGCGGCCACCTTCCAGCAATCCACCAGCAGCGAGCCGGTCCTGATCCTGGCCGCCCTGGTGGCGGTCTACATCGTGCTCGGCATCCTCTACGAGAGTGCGGTGCACCCGCTGACCATCCTGTCCACGCTGCCGTCCGCGGGCGTCGGCGCCGTGCTGGCGCTGCTGCTCACCGGCACCGAGTTCAGCATCATCGCGCTGATCGGCGTCATCCTGCTGATCGGCATCGTCAAGAAAAACGCCATCCTGATGATCGACTTCGCCCTGACGGCGGAACGCGAGCAGGGCCTGTCCACCCGCGACTCCATCTACCAGGCCTGCCTGCTGCGCTTCCGCCCGATCATGATGACCACCTTCGCCGCCCTGCTCGGCGCCATCCCGCTGGCGCTCGACGTGGGGGAGGGGGCCGAGCTGCGCCGGCCGCTCGGCATCGCCATCGTCGGCGGCCTCATCGTCAGCCAGGCGCTCACGCTCTACACGACGCCGGTCGTCTACCTGTATCTCGACCGCTTCCGGCTGTGGTCGGGCGGCCTCTGGCGCCCGGGCGCGCAAGGGTTGGAGCGGCCGGCGGAATGATCCCCCGTCGTCACGGCCGGCTGGCAGGCCTGCTCATGCTGTCCGGCTGCATGGTGGGCCCCGATTACCGCAGGCCCACCGCCCCGGTCCCCGTCATCTTCAAGGAGTTGCCAGGGTGGAAGCTCGCCGCACCGCAGGACGCGGCCGCGAAGGGCGCCTGGTGGTCCGTGTTCGAAGACCCGGTGCTGGACCGGCTGGAGCGCCAGGTGGATAGCGGCAACCAGACCCTGCGCGAGCAGGCCGCCGCCTACGCCAACGCCCAGGCGCTGGTGGACGAGGCACGCGCCGACCTGTTCCCCACGCTGACCGGCACGGCGGGCGTCACCCGCTCCAGAAGCGGCGGCGGCAGCACCGGCACGAGCAGCACCACCGGCAGCACCACCACCACCAGCGGCAGCACCATCACCAGCGGCACCTCCGCCACCGGCACGGCCGGCACCGTCACCAGCCTCGGCAGCGCGTCCCCGCGCACGAGTTTCAGCCTCCAGGGCGACGCGGACTGGGAGATCGACGTCTGGGGCCGGATCAGGCGCCAGGTGGAAAGCAACGTCGCCAGCGCCCAGGCCAGCGCCGCCACCTTGGCCAACGCCCGCCTCTCCGAGCAGGCGCTGCTCGCCACCGACTACCTCGATCTGCGCGTGTCCGACGCGCTGGGCCGCGTGCTGGACGAGACCGTCCGCAACGATCTCGAAAGCCTCCGCATCACCCGCAACCAGTACGATGCCGGCGTCGCCGCACGGTCCGACGTGCTGACCGCCCAGGCGCAGCTCGACGCCGCCCGGTCGGCCGCGGTGAACGTCGGCGTGGCGCGCGCGCAGTACGAACATGCGATCGCCGTGCTGATCGGCGTGCCGCCGGCAGCGCTCTCCATTCCACCCACGGCCTCGGTGCCGGCGGTGCCGGACATGCCCGGCGTGCTGCCCTCCACCCTGCTCGAGCGTCGGCCGGACGTGGCCGAAGCCGAGCGCACCATGAAGGCGGAAAACGCGCTGATCGGCGTGGCCGTGGCGGCCTACTACCCCGCCATCACCCTGTCCGCGCTGTTCGGCTACGCCGGCAACCCGCTCGGCTCGCTGATCTCCAGCGCCAACCGCGTCTGGTCGCTGGGCGCCTCGGCCAGCGACGCCATCTTCGAGGGCGGCGCACGCACCGCCGCCGTCCGCTCGGCCCGCGCGACGTACGACGAGAGCGTCGCCACCTATCGCCAGACGGTGCTGACCGCGTTCCAGCAGGTGGAAGACGCCCTCTCAACGCTGCGCATCCTCGGCCAGCAATCGTCGATACAGGCGCAGGCCGTCGTCGATTCGCGTCAGGCGTCGCAGATCGCGCTGAACGAGTATCGCGCGGGCACCCAGGCCTACACGGCGGTGATCACCGCGCAGAACACCTTGCTCTCCGCCCAGCAGACCGAGATCTCGATCGAGGAGAGCCGGCTGACCTCCGCCGTGGCCCTGATCCAGGCCCTCGGCGGCGGCTGGCGCACGACCGACCTGCCGGACCGGAACTGGCTGCAGCGCCGCAACCCGCTGCTGCCCTGAAGGCCCGCCGGTTCTACCGGTGGCCGGTGGCCGGTGGCGTGGCCGTGGGCGAGGCGACCGACGCGGGCGGCGTTCCGGGGTTGGGCAGGGTGGACGTCGCCTGCTGCGGCGGCCCGGCGTTGCCCGCCTGGATCGGTGCGTTGATTTGCGGCGGGTGGGTCGCCACCCGGTTGTTGTTCGGCAGGTTCGCGCAGCTGTGCAGATACGGCACGAAAAACACGGTCGTCAGCCCGAACAGGGCTGCCGTAATCCAGTAGGGCCGGGTCGGCGTCTTATCGTGCGAGGCGAGCCAAAGCTCCACGATCGGCAGCGGCGGATGCGGCGCCAGGGCGACGATGCCGGTGATGGCACCCGGGGGAAACCGTCCATCACGCTCGGTCAGGTAGCTGCGTATCTCCTCGGGCCCGCGCGTCTCGAGCGCGATGTACCAGCGCCGCAAATCGTCGGCGTTGTAATGGACGTACTCGTACTCCCCCAGCTGCTTGCGCCAGTACTGGGCGATATGGATTTCCTCGATGAAATCGACTTCGGCCATGCATGTTCTCTAGACGCCGTAGCCTCGCATGAAAAGATGAACCGCGCGTTCCACCACGTGGTTGATCTCCGCCTCCGAGGGCATGCCGGTCAGGTGCAGCCGGCGTTTCAGCGACAGTTGCGTCTGGATCAGGGCGAAGAACTGCTCGGCGGCGAAATCCGGGTCGTCCACCGCCAGCCGACCGTCCGACACCGCCCGGCGCAGCACCGCCGAGAGGTGCTTCAGCGCCCGCCCCGGCCCCTCCGCGTAGAAGGACTGCGCCAGGCCCGGAAACTTCTCGGCCTCGGCCACCACCATCCGATAGATCGTCAGCGACGGGTCGGAGAGCATCATGGTGAACATTCGCCGCCCGATATGCCGAAGCGCCTCGGCCGGCGGCGTGTCCGGATCGAGCTCGTCGAACACCAGCGCGATCCAGCGCGTGCACTCGCGGTGCAGGTAGGCGGAGAACAGCTCCGCCTTGCCGTCGAAGTAGTTGTAGAGGGTTCCCTTCGACACCCCGGCCTCGACCGCGATGCGCGACATGCTCGCCCCCTCATAGCCGTCGCGGGCGAACACCGAAGCAGCCCCGTTGAGGATCTGGCACTCCTTGAGCGGCTGCTCGGCACCCGGCGGGGCAGCTTGGTCTGCGGCGGGGTGGGCCATCAGCGGATTTCCTGGACTGGCTTGGACGATCGGGGCAAACCGTCTAGCTTGTCAACGCTGACCGAACCGATCGGTCAGCGTTGACAGAGGACCCGACCATCGTGCGCAGCCACACTCCGATCGCGTGCGGCCGTCCGGCCCGGCGCGTGGCCCCGACGCTCGCCCGCCTGGCTCCGGCCATCTTGGCCCTGCTCGCCGGCTGCACGGTCGGACCCAGCTTCAAGCCGAGCGCAATCTGGTCGCCCGCCAGCTGGTTCGGCGGCCACAAGCCCCCGCCACCGGTCGTAACCGCCAGCGAGCCGGTCAGCGAGCCCGTCGACCCGAACTGGTGGAACCTGTTCCACGACGCGGAGCTGACCGCGCTCGAGCAGCGCGTCGCCGCGGCCAACCTCAACGTGCGCCTCTCCACCATTCGCCTGGCCGAAAGCCGGTCGCAGCGCCAGATCACCGGAGCCGACCAGTTCCCCACCCTGCAGGCCGACAGCTCCTACACGCGCGAGCGCATCAGCCAGAAGGGCGTGGTCGGCATCTTCGGCGGCAGCACCGGCGGCACCAGCTTCGGCAGCACCGCCAGCACCGCCAACGGCACGTCCGGTCGCTCGGGCGCCATCCCGAGCACCGCCACCGGCGGGGCGAACATCCCGCCGTTCAACCTCTGGCAATACGGCTTCGACGCCTCGTGGGAGCTCGACCTGTGGGGCCGGGTGCGGCGCGAGGTCGAGAGTGCGGACGCCTCGCTCGAAGCCTCCGGCGATGCCCGTCGCAATTCGCTGCTGTCCGTGGTGGCCGAGGTTGCGCGCGACTACGTGCAACTGCGCGGCCAGCAGACGCAACTCGCCATCGCGCTGGAAAACATCGAAACCGACCGCTCCACCCTGGCGCTCAGCCAGGCGCGGTTCCGCGGCGGCCTGACCACCGAACTCGACGTCGCCAACGCCGCGGCGCAGTTGCAGAGCACGCAAAGCCAGGTGCCGCAGCTCGAACAGCAGCAGGACCAGAGCATCAACGCGCTGAGCTTCCTGCTGGGCGAAGCGCCGCAGGCCCTGCGGGCGGAGCTGATCAAGCCGGGCCAGGTACCGCCGGTGCCGCCACGCGTGCCGGTCGGCGTGCCGTCCGAACTGGCGCGACGCCGCCCCGACATTCGCCAGGCCGAGGCGCAGCTCCACGCGGCCACCGCCGATATCGGCGTCGCCATCGCCGATTTCTACCCGAAGATCACGCTGGACGGCAGCATCGGCCTGCAGGCGCTCAAGGCGAAGGATTTGGGCAACTGGGGCGCGCGCCAATACGGCCTCGGCCCCACCATCAGCATCCCGATCTTCGAGGGCGGCAAGCTGCGCGCGACCCTGGAGCTGCGAAAGGTGGAGCAGCAGGAGGCCGCGCTGAACTACCAGCAGACCGTGCTGCAGGCCTGGCACGACGTGGACAACGCGCTGACCGCCTATGGCGACGAGCAGCGCCGCCGCGACGCGCTGGCCGAGGCCGTCGCACAGAACCGCATCGCCCTGCGCCTCTCCCGCGACCGCTACACCGCAGGCGTCGCCGATTTCCTCAACGTACTGGACGCCGAACGCACCCTGTTCTCGGCGCAGCTGCAGCTCGCCGACAGCGCCACCACCGTCTCGTCCAACCTGGTGCAGCTCTACAAGGCACTTGGCGGCGGCTGGGAGCAGACCTATCCGGTTGCGGCACGGTAGGACATGAAAAAGGCCTCCTTTCTTGGAAGAGGGCGGCCGTCACGACCACTTGGGGTTTATGGACGTCACGTTCGAAACGATCCATGATGCGTGCCAAGCTCTACTTCCAAGCGAACGCCGTCGATGAAACGGCGTCCTGGGAGACGATCACGCGGTCGGGGAAGAAACCATGCGTCTCACTATCGTCATCGCTGCCGCACTCGCCAGTGTCACCATCGCAGGCCTCGCCGCACCAGCGCGCGCGCAAGTCTACAAGCAGGTGTACAGCTTCCCGGGGGGCAGGGAGGGCGGCTATCCCTTTGGCGGCCTGATCAAGTTCCACGGCAAGTTGTTTGGAACGACAGAATTCGGCGGCGGGTCGAAGACCTGCCGCGGCGGTTGCGGCACGGTGTTCTCGTTGGACCCTGCAACCGGCAAGGAAAAGACCGTCTACGTTTTTCAGGGTGGCAGCGACGGCGCTGACCCCCAATCCAGTCTGATTGTCGTGGGCGACCTGCTTTACGGGACGACCTCGGCTGGCGGCGGTGGTGGCGCCGGCTCGATATTCTCGATCGACCCAAGCACAAATTCCGAAAAGGTCGTGTACCCCTTCAAGGGCGGCGACGATGGTTCCACGCCCAAGGACAGCTTGCTCAAAGTCGCAGGCACTCTCTACGGCGTCACGGAAATTGGCGGCTCGAAGAACCTCGGGACGGTGTTTTCGATCGATGTTGCGACAGGCGTCGAGAAGGTCGTGTATGCCTTTCAGGGTGGCGCGGACGGCAGTTATCCTCTCGGCAGCCTGATCGACGTAAAGGGCACACTCTACGGCACAACGGACTCTGGCGGTGGAGACGCGGACGCTGGCACCGTGTTCTCGATCAACCCAGCCACCGGTGCAGAGACGATCCTGCACGCTTTCAGGGGGAAGAAGGACGTTCAGGGAAACAACGACGGCTACCGGCCGGATACCGGCGTCACCGAGGTTGGCCGCAAGCTGTACGGGACAACGGTCGCCGGCGGTGCCCAAGACCAGGGCACGGTGTTCCGGATCACCCCTGAAACCGGCATCGGAAAGGTGACGTATTCCTTCAACACCGCTCCCTATGACGGGAACGACCCAAGCAGGATGATTAACGTGCATGGCACGCTGTACGGTACCACTTTACTTGATCCTCTCCTCTGCGGGACAGTGTTCGCCTACAACGTGGCGACCAGGACAGAGACGGTGGTTTACACCTTCGGGGGCGGCAGCGATGGCTGCCACCCGGAAAGCGGCCTGGTCGATGTCGGCGGCACGCTATACGGCACTACGTATGAGGGCGGAACCGCTTACACAGGCACTGTATTCGCGATCACGCCGTAGCTTGCCTGTCTGTTTCGGGCGTCTGCCGTCTCGATTTGCCGCCGGCGCTTGCTTCGCCGTGATATCGGCAACCCAATGAAAATCTGATCTGCCTAACGAGGTTGATCGGGGTGTGTCTTTCGGTTGTTTCTTCAGAAAAGAACGCCTTCCCTCACTCACGTCCGACAGCTCCCAACGCCAGGTAAGCCAGCCGCTTCACCTCGCGCCGACCCCGTCCGACCGAGTCCAGGATCAGGCCACAAGCCAACGACAGGAAGCACAGCGCCACCAGCGACGCCGCAACGATCGCGGTCGGCAGGCGGGGCACCAGGCCGGTCCGCCAGAACTCCAGCACCACGGGCACGCCGAACAGCATGCCCAGCAGGAACAGTGCCAACCCCGACGCCGAAAAGAACGGCAGCGGCCGCTCGTCCTTCACCAGCAGCAGGATCAGCCGCAGGATGCGCAGCCCGTCGGTGACGGTGCGCAGCTTGGACGACGACCCCGCCGGCCGCTCGCGATAGGCCGCAGGCAACTCGCCCAGCGGCATGGCCAGTTGCAGGGCGTGCACCGTCAGTTCGGTCTCCGTCTCGAACCCGCCCGACAGCGCCGGGAAGGATTTGACGAACCGGCGCGAGAACACGCGGTAGCCGCTCAGCATGTCGGTGACGCGGGCGCCGAACAGCCGAGCCACCAGCCGCGTCAGGATCACGTTGCCGGTCCGATGGCCGCGCCGGTGCAGATGGTCCTGCCCGGTGGTCCGGATCGCGGTCACCATGTCCAGCCGTTCGTCCCGCAGCAGCGCCACCATGGCGGGGGCCGCCTGCGCGTCGTAGGTGTCGTCGCCGTCCACCAGCACGTAGATGTCGGCGTCCACGTCGGCGAACATGCGGCG
>CAXTJP010000046.1:0-20027 GCA_964244615.1 uncultured Acetobacteraceae bacterium | reverse complement strand
CACACGGCCCCCGGCGGGCCGGCGGGCCGCCGCGCGGCCGGGCCAGCTCACCACGACCTTGCCGGCCGCATCGGCCATCAGCCTGCGCAACGCCGGATCGGAGGCCGCCGCCTTGGAGGCAAGGCGCACGGTTGCCGTCCAGTCGGGATAGACCTGCCGCGCAAGGCTCGCCAGCGTCTCGGCCAGCGCCGCGTCGGGCGCCACGGCGGCGATGGCGATGGCAAAGGCGGGGCGGTATCCCTGCCGGTCCAGCAGCCGCAGCCCGAAACCCGCCTCCGCCGGCGGGATGCGGTCGCGGACGCGGCAGTCCGGCGGCACCGCGTCGGTGCGCTCCACACGCAGCGAAAAGGCTTGCTCCAGCGTGTCCGCGGCGTCCGTCCGGCCGGAGGCGACCACGCGTATGCGATGCTCGCCTTCCGGCAGCGTGTCTGGCGGAAGCACCAGCGCGTAGCCGGCGAGCAGCGAGCCTTCGTAGTCGGGGAAGGCGGCGCCGATATCCTCGCGTCGCATGCCGAGATGGGCGCGGCCCAGCAGCCGTTCGTCGCAATAGACCGACACGTGGGCCAGGCCGTGCCGCGCGATCGCCCAGCCGGAGATGGTGAGCGCGCCGCGCACCGGGGCCAGCGCCGCGCCGCGCGCCAGTACCGGGTGGTCGATCTCCACCCGCATCTCGGGCGACCGCGTCTGCGGCGAGGGTTCGGGCGCGTCGGACGACACCGCATCGATCAAGACGGACTGCTCGATCACATGCTCGCCGAGCGCGCCCTGCACGCGCAGGGTCAGACGGTGCGGGCCGGCCTCCGGGAGCGCCTCCAGTTGGCCGGAAAAGCTGAAACCCGAGTGCGCGGCGTGCGGATCGCTGGGGAAATGCCGGCCGACATCGGGGCGGGGCTGACCGGTCAGCGCGGTGCCGACCGGCAGGCCGTCCAGCTCCACCGCGACGGGCGGGGCGCCGGCGGCGTCGGTCGCCCACCCGGACACGGCGAGCAGGCCCTCCGCCGTCAGCGTGGCCAGGTCGGCGAAGCAGCGTATGCCAAAATCCGCACGCTCGGCGTCCTGCGGCTTCGCCGGGGCGGGCAGCGTCACCGGCAGGATCGCCTGGCGCGTCCGCCCCTGCTCGTCCTCCGCCTGCACGCGCACGAAGGCCGGGCCGCCGGGCAGGTCTTCGGCGATCGTCTGGACCAGGGCGAAGCCGGACTGGCCGGCATTGCCGTAGGTCGGGTGGAGACGGGCGATGTCGGGCCGTGGCAGGCCGTGCTGCACCTGGTCGAGCCGGATCGCGCCGAGCGTCGCGGTCAGCCCGCGCAGCGTCACCTGCGAGACCGCCCAGCCGCGCAGCCGCAGCACGCGGTCCGCGTCCACCACCACCTCCTCGACCGAGAGGCGTATCGGCCACGCCTCCGGGGCGCCCGCGCCCGCCGCACCGGCCACCTCGGGCGGCGGCTGCAGACGCACCGATTTGCGGCCGATCTCGCCGCGCACCGTGCGGACCGTCACGACCAGCTGGCTCGTCGCCAGAAGGCGCCGCCCGGCCGGGATCTCGGCGGTGAAGGTGAAGCCGCAATGGTCCACGTGTCGGTAGTGCGGGAAGCTGCGCGCCACGTCCGGCCGCGGCAGCCCGTAGCGCGCGTGGCTCAGCAGCGTGTCGTCCAGGTGCACCGAAACCTCGGCCACGTCGGCCGGCGCGATGGCCCAGCCGCTGCCGGCGACGGCCGAGCCGGGCGAGAAACGGTCACCCGGCTTGGGCTGCTCCAGGTGCACCAGGACGAAGCCGTCATCGGCCGCGTGCGCCGCGATGCCGGGCGTGGCCGGGTCGCTCCCCGCGCGGCTGGGCGAGTTCGGAAAGCCTGGCGCCGCCGTCAGGATTTGCAGCCACTCCCGCCAGTCCGGGGCCGCGCGCAAGGCGGCCTGGGCGGGGGCGGGCAGGCGGACGTGGCGGAACAGCCAGTCCAGCTGGTCGGGTGCCGGGAGCAGCGACGCGCTCTCATGCGGCAGCGTCCGGCCGGCGGCCAGCTTGTCCAGCACCGCGCTCTGGAACTCGCCCGAACCCATCAGCGCGCGAATGAACGCGCCGACCGGGCTGGTCTTGGCGTCGGCGATGACGAAGGAGCTCTCCGGGTCGCGTCCCAGGAAAAGCTGGTAGCCCATCAGCACGTCGAGGTCGGTGCCCCCGGCGTCGGCGGCAGCGGTGAAGGCGAGGCCGGCCGGCTCAGGGGCGAAATCGTCCGCCGGGTAGTCCCGGTCCAGGTCTTCGCCAGGGCGGAAGCCCCTGGGGGCACCCGCCTGTCCTGCTGTCCCTTCGGTCGGCGCGGCGGTCATTGCGCGGACCATATCACGCGGCAATGCCGAGGAAAGGCCGTCGCGCGCTTCTGACCGGCCATCGCCGCCGGCCCGGCGTCAGCTGCGGCGCTGCTTGGTCCGGGGCGAGGCGTGCGACAGGGCGGTGACCGCCCCGCCCACGCAGATCAGCCCGAGGCAGACCGGGATCAGCCAGACCGGCCGCACCAGCAGCGGCACGACGACGCTGTCCCAGAAGCCATGCCCCAGCAGCCCGATCAGCATGCGCTGCAGGTGTTCCGGACCACCCTGGTCGATCGCCTGAAAGGCCTGCACCAGGCTGGTGTCGGTCGGCATCAGCGAGGCCAGCGCCACCGAACCGACCAGCAGGACGGCCGCGAGGATCGCGAAGATCCGCGGCAGCACTGGCAGGGCAGGACCGGCCTTCCTGCCCAGGCGGGGGCGCTTCACGGTGGGTGCCTCATTGTGCGACGATGACGGTGCTGCATAATATTCGGTGCCTCGCCGGCAAGCGCCCGGCCGAACGTGCATTGTGGCGAAACCCGCGCGCCATGTCACGGCACCTGAGAAGATGTGATGACCCCGGCGCGAGGGCGTCACGTCGCGCAGGCGCGCACGCGGCCGACCGCGACGCCCTGCCAGTTGCGCAGCACCGGGTTGGCCAGCCGATCCAGCAGGTCGCTCGGCCCGAGCAGGCGCCCAAGGAGCGAGGCGGTGGCGGCCTCGGCCGCACGGACGGCCCCGTCGTCGCATTTGAGCGCGAACCCCAGCCCGAGCGTCGGCAGCGCGCCGCAATAGACCCCTTCGGCACCGACCTTGACGAACGCCACCTCGCCCAGAGCCCCGGTCAGCACGGTGTCGAACTGGCCCTCGCCCGCCAGCATCACCGGGTGCGCCGCCACCGCCCGGCGCAGCGTGGCGGCGGCCTCGGCGAAACCCTCCGGCATGGCGCGGCCGGTGCCGAACCGGGCGAAGCCGGTCGCCAGCGCGCGCAGCTCCACAAGGAAGCTGGGGATGGAACAGCCGTCCACCGCCGGCACCTGGCGGTCCAGATCGACCCCGGTGACGGCGCCGACCGCACGGGTCACGTCGCGCATCACCGGATGCTCCGGCGCCACGTAGCCGGCGGTGTCGCGCCCGGCGGCCACCGCCGTGCAGATGAACCCCGCATGCTTGCCCGAGCAGTTGTTGTGCAGCGGTCCCGGACGCTGCCCCGCGGCGGCCAAGGCGTAGGCGGCGGTGCTGCTGGACGGCCAGTGGGTGCTGCATTCGAGGTGTTCCGGCCCGCGCCCGGCCTGGGCCAGCATGCGCGATGCGGTTTCGGCGTGCAGCGCGGAGCCACCATGGGACGCGCAGGCCAGCGCCAGCTGGTCGGGCTGCAGCCCGAAGCGCGCGGCAGCGCCGCCGACGACCAGCGGCAGCGCCTGCAGCGCCTTGACGGCGGAGCGTGGGTAGACGGCGCGCTCGGCATCGCCGCCGGACAGCACCAGGCGGCCCTGCGTGTCGGCCACCGCGAAGGCGCCGGTGTGCCGCGATTCGACGTGATCGCCACGCCAGATCTCGGCAAGCAGGGTTGAGGTCATCGCCCACTGGCACCGCAAACCGGCCGGGGCGTCAAGACGGCGCGCCCATACACACACCCGAGCCCGATCCGGCTTTCGCGCGCCATCCGGACCGCCTATGGAAAGCTGATGACCGACCAAGCCAGCAACGACGATTTCGACAAGCTCGACATACGCGTGGGCACGATCACCGATGCGCGGCCGTTCCCGGAGGCCCGCAAGCCCGCGATCCGGCTGTGGATCGATTTCGGCCCCGAGATCGGCGTGCGCCAGTCCAGTGCGCAGATCACGGTGCACTACAAGCCGGACCAGCTGATCGGCCGACAGGTCTGCGCCGTGGTGAATTTCCCGCCACGCCAGATCGGCCCGGTGCTGAGCGAGGTGCTGACGCTCGGCCTGCCGGACGAGAGCGGCGAGGTGGTGCTGGTGCGCCCGGACTTTCCCGTGCCGGATGGCGGCCGGCTGTTCTAGCCGGTGGGCCGGGCCGTCAGCACGATGACCGTCACCTGGGACCAGCTGCATCAGGACGCCCGCACCCTGTCCGCACGGCTGATCCGGGAGGGGCCGTTCCGCGGCATCGTCGCCATCAGCCGCGGCGGGCTGATCCCGGCGGCCATCGTGGCGCGCGAGCTGGAATGCCGGCTGGTCGAAACCGTATCGGTCGCGTCCTACGAGGGCGAGGCCGGCACCCAACGGGCGCCCGTGGTGCTGAAATCGCCGGACGCGGCGGGTGACGGCGGGGGATTCCTGGTCATTGACGACCTCGTCGATACCGGGGTCACCGCCCGCCTGGTGCGGGCGATGCTGCCGCGCGCGCGCTTTGCCTGCCTATACGCCAAGCCGGCCGGCCTGGCGGTCGCCGACGTGTTCGTGACGGCGGTCGGGCAGGATACCTGGATCCTGTTCCCCTGGGACACCGCGCCGCTTTTCGTCTCCCCACTCGCCAGCCGGCTCTAGGCACGCCCGTGCGTCGAGATCGCCCGGGCGCGGCCCCCTTTCCCGCCTGGCTGCCGTTGCTGCTTGGTTTCCTGCAGGCGGTGGGGCCGCTCTCGACCGACATGTACCTGCCCGCGTTCCCCGCCATCGAGGCGAGCTTCCGCGTGGCCCCCGGCAGCGCCGAGGTGACGCTAGGCACCTGGGTGCTGGGCCTCTCGGTCGGGCAATTGGTGCAGGGTGCGCTGTCCGACCGCTTCGGCCGCCGCGGGCCGTTGCTGGTGGGCACCCTGGTCTACGCGTTCGGCTCGGCCGGCTGTGCGCTGTCGGGCGGCATCTGGTCGCTGTCGGCCTGGCGCTTCGTGGCGGCCTTCGGCGCGTCGGCGAGCATGGTGGTGCCGCGCGCCATCGTCCGCGACGTGACCGAGGGGCATGATTCGGCCCGGCTGCTCTCGCGCCTGATCCTGGTGCTGGGTGCTGCCCCGATCCTGGCGCCCTCGCTGGGCGGGCTCGTGCTGCAGGCGGCGAGCTGGCGCGTCATCTTCTGGATCAATTTCGGCTACGGCGTGCTGGCGCTGCTCGCCGCGTCCGCCGCCCTGCCGGACACGTGGCCGGCCTCCCGCCGGGTCGCCCTGCATCCGGTGGCGATGCTGGGCCGCTACCGGCACATCCTGACCGAGCGCCGGTTCCTGACCCATGCGCTGATGATGTCGTTCTACGCCTTTTCGCTGTTCGCCTATCTCGGCGGCTCGCCAGCCGTGTTCATCCAGCATTACCGTTTCACGCCCGGGCAGTACGCGCTGGCGTTCGGCAGCGTGGCGGCCAGCTTCATCCTGGCGTCGCAGCTCAACATGCGGGTCATCCGCCGGCTGGACCTGGACGGCACGCTCAGCCACGCCAGCACGCTCTACCTGGTGCTCGCCGGCGTGGTGCTCGTGCTGGCCTGGCAGGACTCCCGGGCGCTGTGGCTCGGCCTGTTCCTGGCGCTGACCCAGGGGCTGACCGGCTTTCTTAACCCGACGGCGACGGTGGGCGCGCTGCGCGAGCACGGCGCGCATGCGGGCAGCGCGTCCGCGGTGCTGGGCACCCTGCAATTCGCCGTCGGCGCCGGCGGCGGTTTTTGGGTCGGCTGGCTGGCCGACGGGACGGCGGTGCCGATGGCGGCGATCATGTTCCTGGGCGCCGTGCTGGCCAAGCTCGCCGATCTCTGCCGGCCGAGGCAGACGGGCGTCTCGGCCGGCGGACCGGACCCGCGGGAACCGGCCGATTCCGCGTTAAGCCTTTGTGGGGAAAATGCATGTTCACTGGACGGGTGATCCCGATCCGTCCGATGATGCCCTGAGTGGCGCCCGAAACTCCTGGCAAGACCGCGACGGGCGATGCTAGTCTGCATCGTCCGAGTGCGGTTCTGAAAAGGCACGATATCAGCGTTTCCGAACACCCCATGCACCTCCCCGGCATGCAGGGGCAGGGTGCAGTGGAGGTCGGTTTGACGGTAGCTCTGGTCGGGACGGCGCTGGACAGGACGGGCGTCGCCTCGCATAGCGGCTTCATCGACGTGATCGACCTTGGCCAGGGCGTGCGTGGCTGGGCGGTGAACCTGGCCGATCCGCTGGAACCCGTGCTGCTTGAGCTCTGCATCGGCACGCAGGTGGCGGCCGAAACCCTGGCCACCGGCATACGCCAGGACATCTCCGAGGGGCTCGCCACCCCGGCTGTCTGCGCCTTCGCGTTCGACGCGGAGACGATGCGCCGGCTGCCCGACTTCCTCGACGATCCGGACGACATGCTCGGCGTGCGGGTGGCGGCCACCGGCCACCACCTCTCCAGCGCGCAACCGCCGCCCAGCGCCGGGGAGATCATGGACTGGCTTCGCGCCGAGAGCGCGCTCGAGGTCCGGCAGACCACGGCCGGCGACCTCGAGGTGCTGCTCGACGAGCTGCAGGCCGGGGCGGCGTCGCTGTGCGACCAGGCGCTGCGGCCGTTGCCGGAAAACCTGCAGGGCTTCATCGAGGCGCTGGCGATCGACACCTCGGGCCAGGTCTGGTTCATGGGCTGGATGAAGCGCGGCCACGTGCAGGAGTTCAGCGCCGTGGTGGTGGAGCGGCGAAAATACCCCGCCGCCGTCGCGGTGATGGGCTACGCGCGCGATGATCTGGCCGCCGATTCCTGCGGCGTGATCGGGTTGCTCGCCTCGCCCTGGCGCCCCAGCAGTGCCAGCCACGACGTGAACCTGTTCTTCGGCCGCAACGGCCGCTTCCACCTGTGCTCGAACGACCCGCTGCGCATCCTGACCACTGGCGAGCTGGTGGCGGAATACGAAAGCGTACGCGACCGCTGCCTCGGCGACGGCCGGGCGACCGCGCTGCAGCGCATGCTCATCGCGATGGAGAACTGGCTGCCGACCCGCAGCGCCGCGCAGTGGTACGGCACCGAGACCTCCGTCGACCGGGTGCTGCTGGTGCCGGGCATGGGGTGTCTGGTCGAGGGCTGGGCGATCAGCCCGATCAAGAAGATCGAGGCGCTGCGGCTGCGGGTCGGCACCTCGGTGATGTCGGCCGACCCCGAGAACCTGTTCTGGAAGCCGCGGCTCGACCTGCTGGAGGCGTTTCCGGGCAGCGAGCGCCTGGTCCGGCGCGCCGGCTTCGTCGGCCTGTTCACCGGCGACGCGGAGCCCGAGGATTTCGCCGATCCGGTGCTGAAGGTGATCTTCCAGGGCGGCAGTTCGGCAAACTGGACCGTGGCGGCGCGTGCGTTCCGCCGGCTCGGCCATTCCGCCTCGGTCGAGGACGCGCTGATGTTTTTCCCCGCCCTTCAGGACGAGGCGTTCTTTCCGGGCTTCGCCGAGGCCGCGATCCGGGCCGAACGCGGTGCGATGAACCCGCCGATGCCGGTCCGTGTCGCCCGCAGCCGTCGCGCGATGGTGTTCGTCCTGCCGGAGGACCGCTGCGACATGTTCCTGCTGTTCGAGGAGGTGGCGCAGCAATGCCGGCGCGGCGGCGGGATCGAGGCGGTGGCGTTCGTCGCGGCCGCACGCTCCAACCGCTCCGACGCGCTGTGGCTGTTTCGCGAGTTTCAGGCCGCTTACGCCGAACCGCGCGGCGTCGCCTGCAGCCTTCTCGTCATCGACGACGCGGCGCAGGCCTTCGACCTGATGCCCGACATCCTGCGCGCGCTCGGCGCCAGTCGATTCCTGTTCGTCGCCGCCGGCATATTCCTGACCGATGCCGGGTGGGCGCTGGCGCGCCAAGCGCTGGCGCCGGGCGAGACCGACCTCGTGTTCTTCGGCATCGAGGCCGGCGCTTTCGAGCAGCGGGACACCGGCGACGGCGTCACCGCCCGCTGCTTCGCGTGGTCCTCCGGCTATTTCGCCCGCTGGGCCCTGACCGCGCCGGCATTCATGGGCGGCTTCTACAAGGACAACGCGATGCAGCGCGCCACCGCGGCGCCGGTGATCCATCGCGATGTCGCACGGGCCATCAGGCAGGCAGCCCCGACCCGCATCACCGAGGCGGTGAACCAGGCGGTCTATGCCGGCGCCGGGCAGGCCGCGAAGCAGGCGGCCAAGCCTCGGCCCACGCTGCACACCATGGCGGGCGCCGCCTGATGCCGGACGGCGTCGGCGGCCAGGGCCGCGGCACGATCGCGATCGTGTCCCACACCCACCCCTCCATCAGCAAGGGCGGGGCGGAGATCGCGGCGTTCAGCCTCTACGAGGGCCTGCGACGTGTCGGAACGGAGGCGATCTTCATCGCCATCTGCCCGTCATCGGAACGGCACAAGCTGCTGCTCGGCTCGGACCGCGAGTTCGCCGTCATCGCCGACCAGGCGCGCTACGACCATTTCTATCAGCTCTCCAGCGCCGATGTCTGGCGCCAGCTCAAGCAGATCCTGCTGAGCCAGGACGTGCGGCTGGTCAATTTCCACCATTTCCTGCAGGTGGGGGTCAACGCGCTGCGGGCGCTCTCGGTGGAAACCGACATACCGTTCACCGTCACGCTGCACGAGTTCCTGGCCATCTGCGCCCATCACGGCCAGATGGTCACCCGGCCGGCGCGACGGCTGTGCCAGATGGCGACGCCCGTCGCCTGCGCCACCTGCTTCCCCGAGCACAGCCGCGAGCAGTTCACCGCCCGGCGCCAGGTCATCCAGTCCGCCCTGCTGCCGGCGGCGGCCTTCATCTCGCCCAGCCATTTCCTGGCCGACCGCATGGTCGAATGGGGCCTGCCGCGAGAGAAGTTCGTCGTCATCGAGAACGGGCTCCGCTCGGTGCAAAAACGGGACGACCGGATGCGCCCCGCCGTGGAAGGCCGCACCTGGACGTTCGGCTATTTCGGCCAGATCACGCCGTTCAAGGGCATCGACACCCTGCTCGACACGATCGACCTGCTCGCGCGCCGGCCGGAGATCAGCCAGCGCCTGCGCATCCGGGTGCACGGCAACCTGATCGGCCAGGATGCCGCGTTCCTTGCGCGCTTCAACGAGTCGTTCTCCCGCAACACCTTTGCGAGCTACGCCGGCCCCTACGACAACGCCGACGTGCACAAGCTGATGCTGGCCTGCGACTACGTGATGGTGCCCAGCACCTGGTGGGAGAACTCGCCGGTGGTGATCCAGGAAGCCTTCGCCGCCGGTCGTCCGGTCATCTGCACCGGCATCGGCGGCCTGGCGGAGAAGGTGCCGAACCGCCTGGCCGGCCTGCATTTCCGGCTCGGCGACCCGGCCGACCTGGCACGGGCGATGTTCGAGGCCTCCGACGAGGTTCTTTACCAGGCGTTGTGCTCCGGCCTGCCCGTCGTCACCGACCAGGCCTCGATGGCGCATGATTACCTGGCCAGCTTCAACCGGATGGTGCAGTCGCAGAGCACCCCGGAGATCAGCCAGACGCCGCGCCGCCGACGCGCCCGCGCGATGGGCTCGACCTGACGGCCGGCAGCCTGCGATGCCGCCCTGCCTTGACCCGCGCGAATGCCCGGCTGTACGCAAGTCGATCGCCGTGGTGTCCAGCGCTACCTCGTTCCGCATGAACAGGCGGTCGAACGTGCCCGCTCCCCGGCGAGGCTTGCCAAGCCGCCGCGGGCATCCGAAATGCGGAGGATGCCCGATGAACCCGACGCCCCGCCGGCCCCCGCTCCGCGCCCGGCCGCCGCACCAAAGCTGCCAAAGGAGATCGGCGGTCCCAAGGGGCCCGAGCCCACACGCTACGGCGATTGGGAAGTGAAGGGCCGCTGCACGGATTTCTGAGATACGCAGCTTGGTCGTCGGTGCCGGCGGCGGCATAGGGTCGGCGCTGGTGGCGGCGCTGCACGGCACCGATCCTGTCTGCCTCGGCCGTCACACGCGGCCGGCCCTCGACCTGATGGACGAGGGCAGCATCGCCGCCGCCGCCGCCGCCCTGCGGCCGATCGCCCCGTTCGGGCGCATCATCGTCGCCACCGGCGCGCTGACCCTGGACGGGCTTGGCCCGGAGAAGCGCCTCGCCGACCTCGATCCGGCCGCGATGGCGCGGGCCTACGCGGTCAACGCCATCGGGCCCGCTTTGCTGATCAAGCATTTCCACGACCTGCTGCCGCGCGGCGGCCGGTCGGTGTTCGCGGTACTCTCAGCCAGGGTGGGCAGCATCGGGGACAACCGCCTGGGCGGCTGGTACTCCTACCGGGCCTCCAAGGCGGCACTGAACCAGCTGCTGCGGACGGCCGCGATCGAGGTGGCACGGCGTCGGCCCGACGCGCTGCTGCTGGCGCTGCATCCCGGCACCGTGCGCACCGGCCTGTCCGCCCCGTTCACCACCCCGGACCAGGGCGCCTCGCCCGAGGATGCGGCGCGCCGGTTGCTGGCGGTGATGGATGCGGCCACGGCAACGGGCTGCTTCCTGGACCACGCCGGCACGCCGATACCCTGGTAGCCGGCACGCGGATCAGGACAGGCTGGGGGTGGCGACGCCCGTCAGTTCCTCGGAGACCGTCCACAGACGCTGCCAGACCGCCCGATCCTGCCCTTGCGGGGCGATCTGCGCCAGCGCCGGGTCGCCCCTGACTTCCAGCAGGCCGTTTGGCCCCCAATACTGTCCGCCGACGACGTCCGGCATGCTCGCGGCGTACAGGCCGGGCCGCGCGCCGCGAACGGCGTCCTGGCCCAGCACGCCGATCGCCAGCGTCGCCGCGCGCGCCATCAGGCCGGGCATGCCGGTGGCCGCCACGAAGCCGGTCGAGGACACGCCGGGATGCGCTGCCACCGAGACCAGGCGCGAGCCGGCCAGGCGGGCGCGCCGGTCCAGTTCCAGCGCGAACATCAGGTTGGCGAGCTTGGACTGGCCGTAGGCCTTGCGGCCGGAATACGGGTGCTCGGTCTGCAAGTCGTCGAAGTCGATCCGGCCGTTGCGGTGCGCGATGCTGGCGATGGCGACCATGCGCGGCAGAGGAGCGCGCAGCAGGGCGGGCATGAGCCGCAAGGTCAGGGCGAAATGGCCCAGGTGATTGGTGCCGAACTGTCGCTCGAACCCGTCGACGGTGACGGCGCGCCGCGATTGCAGGCCCAGGCCCGCGTTGTTCAGCAGGATGTCGATGCAGGGCAGGGTGTCCGACGCGCGTTCGGCAAACGCGGCGACCGATGCGAGGCTGGCCAGGTCGAGCAGGCTGACCTCGATCCGCGCCGCCTTGTGCTGCGCCCGGATACGGCTGGCGCAGGCCTGGCCGCGTTCCGTGTCACGGACCGCCAGGACGACGGTGGCGCCATGGGCCGCCAGGGCCAGCGCCGCCTCGAACCCGATCCCGCTGGTGGCACCGGTGACGACGGCCACCCGGCCGGCCAGATCGGGTATGTCGCCAGCGGTCCAGGCCATCAGGCGTCTCCACAAGCGCGGCGGCGGGCCGGAATGGCCCGCCGCTCTTGTCGGCTGCTTCGGGCCGGACTGGCCCGCCGCTCTTGTAGCCTACTTTGCCTTGGCGTGCTCGGCGCTCTTGCCGTGTGCCTTGGTGGCCGTCTCGTGCGCCTTCGTGGAGTGGCCATGCGCTTCGGTCGCGTGCTTCGCGGCGGTCGCGTGGTCGCCCTTGTCGTGGTGCTCGGCTGCGGTGCGGTGGGACTTGGCGGCCTTTTCGTGGTGCTCGGCTGCCTCGGTGTGTGCGGCTTTTGGCATTTCATCCTCCTTTGTGACGCCTCTTTGGGCGCGCGCAGGAAACGACCGTCATCGCGACAAGTTGCGCGCCGGCGATCAGCCCAGCCAATGCGGGTTGTGCACCGTCCCGTCGAAATGGTGCGAAGTCTTGTAGCGCTCGGTATGGCCGTCCGCGGCCAGCGACGCCGTGCGGGACAGCAGGGCGTCGCGCTGCGCCTGGCTGGGCGGCTGGAACGTCTTGACCGCGTCCAGCGCCTGCCGCAGCACCTCGATGTTGTCGATCCCGGTGACCTGCAGCGTGATCGGCAGGCCCATCGGGTATTGCAGCAGTTCCGTGGGCGTGGCGACGCCGCTTTTGAGGATGAACGGGTCGCCGAACGCCTTCATGCCGAGCACGCCGGTACCGTGGGCCAGGGCCACCGGCAGCACACCCTGCTCGAAGCTGTCGAAATGCGCGTCCATCACATTCAACGGCATCTGCACGCTGTCGAAATGGAAACCGGTGCGGTCCGCCACCTCGAACATGTGCCTGTGGATGGCGGGGCTCTTGTGGCCGGTGAAGCCGATGTAGCGCAGCTTGCCCTGCTCGCGGGCGCGCATCACCGCCTCCAGCGCGCCGCCGGCCGCGAACACCCGCTCTGGGTCGTCCATGCGGATGATCTCGTGGAACTGCAGCAGGTCCAGATGGTCGGTGCGCAGCCGGCGCAACGATTCCTCCAGCTGCGCCATGGCGGCGGCGGCGGTGCGGCCGTCGATCTTGGTCATCAGGAACACCCGGTCGCGATAGCCGCCGGCCAGCGCCGCGCCCAGGCGCTTCTCGCTCTCGCCGTCGTTGTAGTCCCAGCAATTGTCGAAGAAGCGGATGCCGCCGTCGATCGCCGCGTGCACCAGCTCGACCGCTTCCTGGGCGTTGGCGCCGCCCGGTTTGGCCAGGTGGAAGCCGCCCATGCCGACCAGCGAGAGGTACTCGCCGGTGCGACCGAGTTCGCGGTACTTCATGTCCGGATGCGTCGCCAGCTTGGCGGTGACCGGGCCGGTCGGCCGGGCGGCCGCACCCTGCAGCGTCTGCGGCGGACCCGGTGTCGCTTGCGCAGCACTGCCGATGGCCGCGGCGGCCACGCCCATGCCGGTCGCCTTGATGAAGTCGCGTCGTTCCATGTCCGTCATCCTCAGCTGTTGTCGCGGGCGGCCAGAACCCGCAACGCCGCGCAGGCGGCGCCGTACCCGTTATCGATGTTGACGGTCACGAGACCCGGCGCGCAGCTCGCCAGGATGGCGTGCAGGGCGGCGTGCCCGCCGGCGGCCACGCCGTAGCCGACGGAGGTGGGCACGGCGATGATCACCGAGGGCACCAGCCCGCCGATCACGCTCGGCAGGGCGGCGTCCATGCCGGCCGCCACGATCAGCACCGGCAACCGGGCGAGCTCGTCCACCCGGCGCATCAGCCGCCATAGCCCAGCGACACCCACGTCGGCGACCAGCAGCGCGTCCCGGCCGCTGAACCGCAGGGTACGCAGCGCCTCGCGCGCCACCGGCACGTCGGAGGTGCCGGCCGTGACCACGCCGATGCAGGCGGGCTGCAGCAGCGGCGCCGGCGCCCCGGAAAACGCGGTGCGGGAGACCGGATCGTAGTCGAGCGACGCCCGGTGCGCGTCGGGCAGTGCGGCGTGGCGGTCGGGGTCCAGCCGGGTCAGCAGCATGGGGGCCGTCGCATGGTCCAGGATGGCGGCGATCTGGACCGGCGACTTGCCGGCGCAGAACACCGCCTCGCCGAAGCCCAGCCGGCCGGCCCGCGCCTCGTCCAGCACGAACTCGCTCATCCGGCCGGGGCCTCGGCCGGCACGCGCCCGGTCAGGAACGCGCCGCCGTTCCGGTAGGGGGCAAAGGCGACCGGCGCCGCCAGCCCCGCCGCGCGGGCCAGTTCACGCACCGCCTGCCGCAACCGCTCGGCCAGGCTCGGGTCCAGCGCGTCGAGGCTGGCCTGGTCCAGCTCGATCACCACACGCCCGGCCCGCACCCGGCAACGCACCGTCCGCGCCGCCACGCCCTGGCCCACCAGGCGCTCGGCCGCGTGCACCATGGCGAGCACGGGCGCCTCGATGCGTATGCCGGTCTCGATCCGGCTGGACAGGCACGGGGCGGCAGGCAGGTCGGACAGCGCGCCCAGGCCCAGCGCTTGGGCCAGCCGGCGCACCGCTGCCTTGTCGATCCGCGCCGCCACGAACGGGTGGCGCACGTCGTGGTCGCGGGCGGCGTCGAGCCCGGGCCGGTACTCGCCGAGATCGTCGAGGTTGGTGCCCGAGAGGATGGTCCGGTCGGTGCGCCGGGCGATGGCGCCGTAGAGGTTGGTCTTGCAGAAGAAGCAGCGGTTCACCGGGTTGGCGCGATAGGACGGGTCGGCGAACTCGCCGGCGTCGAACACGTCCAGCGACCAGCCCTGGGCCGCCGCCTGTGCGCGGGTGCGCAGGGTCGCCTCGCCCGGCACGGCCGGGGAGGTGGCGTGGTGCATGGTCACGCCTCCGCCCAGCACGCGATGCGCGGCGGTGGCGAGCGTCAGGCTGTCGATGCCGCCGCTGACGGCGACGGCGGCGGGGCCCTCCGCCGCCAGCACGGCCTCCAGTCGATCGAGCGCGGTCATACCGCTTCGGCCTGAAGCTCGGCATCCCGACGCAGCCGGGCGCGCGCGGCGTGGCTGTCGAGGTGCAGCAGGTGATCGGCCTCCGCCTTGCCGGTCGTGCCGCAGCCGGGCCGGTCCACCAGCTTGACCGTCAGGTCCTGGCCCTGCACGGCGACGCTGGCGGCACGGCGCGGCAGGGCGCGGCCCGCCACCAGCTGGGTGCGCAGGCCGATGGTGGTGGTCTGCCGGAAGCACGCCTCCACCACCCCATCCAGCGCGTCGGGCCGGGCCAGCACCTGCACGTGCACCGTCATCCGGCCCTTCTTGCCGATCGCCGCCATCTGCAGCGCGTCGTGCACGCCAGGGGTGGCGCGTATGCGATTCAGCCCGGCGGCCAGGTCCTCGCCGGACTGGTCGTCCACCTCGAACGCGATCACCGCCAGCTCGCGATGCTCCGGCCCGGCCGGTGCCAACGCGTCGGAGACCAGGACACGCAGGCAGTTGCTGATCCCCGGTATGCGGCGGGTGCCGAAGCCCAGCCCCGAGGCGCGCAGCACGCCGGCCGACCGGGCAGCGGCGGCGCCGAGATGCCGCAGGATGGCGGCCCCGGTGGGCGTGACGCGCTCGCCCGGGAAGCCGTCATCCTCGAGCACGAACCCCTCGAGCAGCAGCGCGGTGGCCGGTGCCGGCACCGGCATGACGCCGTGCGCGGTCAGCACCCGGCCGGAGCCGGACGGTAGCGGTGCCGTGCTCCAGCTCGCCGGGCCGATGCCGGCGATCAGCATGGCGGCGGCCACGATGTCGGCGACGGAATCGGCCGCGCCCACCTCGTGGAACGTCACCGCCTCCACGTCCACGCCGTGCACCCGCGCCTCGGCCTCGGCCAGCACGGTGAAGATGCCGACCGCGTGCCGGGCGGCGGGCTCGGGCAGGCCGGCGTGCAGGATACGCTCGCGTATCGACGACCAGTGAGCGTGCCCATGCCCATGCCCTGGCGCGTGTCCGCCGTGATGGTCGTGATGCTCCGCCACGGTGAAACGCTGCCCGGACAGCACCCCGTCGGAATGCGGCGCCAGCGCGCAGCGTGCCCCCGACACCTGCTCCGCCGCCCGCAGCGTCTCGGCCGCCAGGTCGGGAAAGGCGTGCAGCATGGCGGCGACGAACATGTCGCCGGCGACGCCGCCCAGCGGATCGAGGTGGATGTGGTGCATCGCCGGAGGAGCCCTCTGCCTTCTCGTCCCGGGTCAACGCGGCAGGCCCGCCCAGGGTTACAAGAATTGGCTTGGCCGACCGTCCGTGGGCCGAGCGCGCTGGCGTCTTGCCGCGCCGGCCGCGGCGCGCGGAGTGTGCCTGACTGGTGGCGATGGTACCCTGGCAGGCGTAAGGCCAGGCGCAAAGCGACGGTGTTGCGGTGTCGTCGGCGCCCGGTCCAAACGCCGTCGCGTTACCCGGGGTTCGGAAGGGACCGCACGTTGCCCCACTCGAGACAGGATGAGACGGCCGTGCCCGCCGCCCCGATGCGGCCGCCCGCGTGCGCGCAGGGAGCGCGGGCCGTGTTCCTGCATACCGGCTGGCGCAGTGCCGGCACCTGGATCTGGACACGGTGTCGCGAGCAGGCGCGGGTGCACGGGCTCTACGAGCCGCTGCACGAGCATCTCGGCCGGTTGAAGGCTGCGGACATGTCGTCGCTCCGCCCCGATTCCTGGGCGTCGAACCACAGCCAGACCGCGCCCTACTTCCAGGAGTACATCCGCCTGCTGACGCCTGGCCGGCGCGGCCTGGCGCTGCATCGCCGGCGCTTCGCGTTCGAGCGCTTCTTCCTGGCGCCGCAGGACGAGGATGCGGAACTCGAGGCCTACCTGGGCGGGCTGTTGGCAGCTTCCGGGCCTGACCGGGTCAGCGTGCTGAAGTTCTGCCGTTCGCTCGGCCGGGTCGGGTGGATGGAACGGCGGTTTCCACAGGCGATGCACGCGGTCGTCCTGCGCGACCCGGTGACGCAATGGGCATCGGCCCTGGCGCTGCTGACCGAAGCGCGCAACCGCTACTTCACCGTGGCACCGCTGATGGCCCTGGCCTGCAACGCGCAGCACCCGCTGGTGCGTGAGGCGCTGTCCGCCCTGGGCGTGCGTACGCCCGCGCTGCACAGCCAGGACCTGGCCTACGTGACGGAGACCTGCTGGCGGCACCTGCGCCGGCAGGACGATTTCGCCCGCTACCGCCTGTTCCTGGCGTTCTGGACCGCGACCGCGCTCCATGCCCTGCGTAGCCGGGCGCTGGTGGTCGATCCCGTGCGCCTGGTGGCCGACGGGTCGCACCGCGCGGCGGTGGAGGCGGCGTTCAGGTCCGAGATCGGGCAGGCGTTCAGCCTCGGATCGCGGCCGGGTAGCGCCCACCCCGGCACCGCGCGTCGAGTGCCGTCGCTGCCCGCGTCGCTCCGGCACGAGGCGCATTGCGCCGCGGCCGACATGGTGCGGCGGCAGGCTCGCGCCGGAGCGGGTGGGCGTGATGCTGGACCATCTCGGCGACGGGGTTGGCCCGGGCGTCGCCCGCTTCGTGCCGCCGGTCGCCGAACCCTGCGGTCATCCGCAGCCGCGCAACCCCGCCCAGCGTGCGGCGACGCGGGCCATGGTCCTGACCGCGCGGGCGCTGCAGCCGCTACGCCGTCTTCGCGGCGCGCTCGCCACGTTCAGATGACGTAGTCGAGCGCCGGCAGGCTCTGGTCCATGGTCAGCGCAGGCATCTGCGTGTGCCTGATCCCGACGATACGGGCGGGGTTGCCGACCACGGTGGTGTAGGGCGGCACGTCTTCCAGCACGATGCTGCCGGCGCCGACCTTGGCCCCTTCGCCGACCGTGATGCCGCCCAGCACCTTGGCACCCGCGCCGATCAGCACGCCCCTGCGTATCTTGGGATGGCGGTCGCCGCACTGCTTGCCTGTGCCGCCGAGCGTCACGCTCTGCAGCATGGACACGTCGTCGTCGATCACCGCGGTCTCCCCCACCACCAGCCCGGTGCCGTGGTCCAGCAGCAGGCCGCGGCCGAGCCGGGCGGCGGGGTGGATGTCCACCGCGAAGGTCTCCGAGGACCGGCTCTGCAGGTGGAACGCCAGATGCTGGCGGCCGCGCTTCCACAGCCAGTTGCCGAACCGATAGGCCTGCAGGGCGTGGTAGCCCTTGAAGAACAGGAAGGGGGTCAGCAGGTCGGGACAGGCCGGGTCACGGTCGCGCACCGCGATCAGGTCCGCGAGCGCCGCCGCCTCGATCCCGGGATCGGCCGACATCGCCTCGCACAGCATGCCCTCGAGCGTGCCGATGCTGATCGCGTAGTCCGACAGCTTGCGTGCCAGGCGATGGGCGAGGGCGTCGGCGAAATTGTCGTGCTGCAGCACGGTGTCGCGTATGCCCTCGGCCATCACCCGGTCGTGCTCGATGGCAGCCACCGCCTCCTCGCGCACCATCTGCCACGTGTTGCTGGCCAGTTCGGTGGCCAGCCTCTCTCCGCACAGACCAACGGCCATGGACGCAGTCCCTTGAGTATTTTGGGCAACATGGGCGTAGCCTGGACGAAGTTTAAGGACTCGCCCCTCTCCGCCGAAACCTAGGCGCGCGCCGGTCGTCGTGGTATCGTCAAGGCAGGCCCATGGCCTGGCGCATGAAGGCACGCTTGAGGCGCGGCATGCGGTGCACCGCGGCGATGCCGAGGTCGCGGGCGGTGCGGATCAGCGGGTTGTCGGTGCTGAACAGCCGGTCCAGCCCGTCGGTGGCGAGCAGCATCGAGACGTTGTCGAGACGGCGCGCGCGGGTAAAACGCGCCAGCAGCGCCGGCGCGCCGATGTCCTGGCCCGCTGCGTGCGCCTCGATCACCAGCGCGCTCAGCGCGATGCCGTCGCGCAGGCCGAGGTTGAGGCCCTGCCCGGCGATCGGGTGGATGCCGTGCGCCGCGTCGCCCACCACCGCCAGGCGCTCCGCCGTCACCCGATGCACGTACATGGCCGAGAGCGGGTAGCTCCACCGGCGGCCGACCAGGCGTATCTCCCCCAGGTGGCCGCCCAGCCTGGTCGCCACCTCGGCGGTGAAAGCCGTGTCGTCCAGCCCCATCATGCGCGGTGCCAGCGCGCGCCGCTCGGTCCAGACGATGGCCGACAGGTTCTCCCCCGCCTCGCCCGGCGCCATCGGCAGCTGCGCGAACGGCCCGGCCGGCAGGAAATGCTCGAGCGCCGTGCGGTCGTGCGGACGCTCATGGGCGATGGCGCAGACGATGGCGGTCTGCGGGTAGGACCAGCGCGCCGCGGTGATCCCGGCCTGCCGGCGCAGCGGCGAGTCGCGGCCTTCAGCGGCGACCACCAGCCGGGCGGTGAACGCCGCCCCGGTGTCGAGCCGGATGTGGGCCGTGTCCGCGTCACGCGTCACCTGCGCCTGGGCCGGCGCGTGCAGGGCGATGCCGGGCGTCGCGTGCAGGCGGCCGTTCAGCGCCACGCGCAGGCTGCGCGCCTCGACCATCCAGCCGAGCGTCTGGCCGCCCGTCTCCGTCCCGCCGAGCTCGTGCCCGCCGAACTCGTGCCCGCCTAGCTCGTGCCCGCCTAGCTCGTGCATGTCGAAATGCAGGAACAGCGGCGAGGCGGGGCGGCCGGGCGCGCCGTCGGACACGTGTATCTGCTCGATCGGGCCGGCGGGCAGCGGCAGCGCGTCCCACAGGCCGGCCGCCTGCAGGAAGCCGCGCGACCCGGCGGCGATGGCGTAGGCGCGGCCGTCGAAATCCGGGTGCTCCATCGGCGGCAGCATGGCCCGGTCCACCACCGCCACCGACAGGCCGGCCACCGCCAGACGGCAGGCCAGCGCCCCGCCCACTGGTCCGGCGCCCACCACGCACACATCAACCATGCTCATGTCGTTCCAACTGCCTTGCCTGCGGCGATCTGCTCAAAACCTGGGCATCCGTCGCGCTTTCGTGAGGGTTCGCGTCGAGACTATTCCGGCACGTTTCTTGAAAGCCCATGGGTTCGCCGCGTCCCAACCCGGGCGGCGGCGGGGAGAGGTGCTGAGATGAAGCTGGTGATAGCTATCGTCAAACCCTTCAAGCTCGACGACGTGCGCGAGGCTCTGACGCCGCTTGGGGTCCAGGGGCTCACCGTCACCGAGGTGAAGGGGTTTGGCCGGCAGAAGGGGCAGACCGAGATATACCGTGGCGCCGAGTACCACGTGAGTTTTCTGCCAAAAGTGAAGATCGAGGTCGCGGTTGCCGCGGACCAGGCCGACGCTGTCGTGGAGGCGATCATGCGCTCCGCCCAGACCGGGAAGATCGGCGACGGCAAGATTTTCGTTCTCGACATCGAGCATGCCGTGCGAATCCGCACCGGCGAACTCGATGCGGCTGCCCTGTAGAGGATCGACCACATGATATCCGTATTGAAGGCGCGGCTGGCCGCGCTTGTGCTCGTTTTGCCGCTGGCGTTCGCCGGGGCCGCGGCCCTGGCCCAGACGACGCCCGCCCCCGCCACCCCGCC
>CAXTJP010000045.1:0-20559 GCA_964244615.1 uncultured Acetobacteraceae bacterium | reverse complement strand
CCGCCTCGCCGGACAGGCCGGCCGCGCGCAGCGACGCCACGACCAGCGGCACGTCGGGGGCACCCGCGACGACGGGCCCGGCTCCGGCCGACAGGCTGGCCAGCGCCAGCGCGTCGGCCAGGCTCACCTGGCGCAGCTTGGGCAGGGCGGCCGTCTCGGATCGGGTGTGCGCGCTCATGCCAGGCCCTCTCAGTTCACCAACACCACGCCGCCCTTCATCACCAGCATGCCGTCGCCGTTCACCTGGGTCATCGGCGCCTTGACCTGCACCATGGCCTGGCCGTTCAGCTTGATCATCGGCCCGTCCACGGAGATGCCGGACGGGTCGATCTTCACCGTGCTGCCGCCGACCTTGAGCTCGATGGCGACCATCGCCTCGACCGAGACCTGTCCGGTGCTGACCTTGATCGTGAGGTCGCCCGCCTGCACCGTCAGCGCGTCGCCGCCGCGGTTGATCGTGGTGGTGCGGCCGGCCTTGACGGTGACGGTCTGGGTGTTGTCGATCTCGATCGTCTGGTCGTGGGTGACGGTCAGCTTGTCGTCGTTCTCGACCTCGCGCGTCATGTCCTTCTGCGCGTGGACGAACATCAGCTCCGCCCCCTTGGTGTCGTCCACCGAGAACTCGGAGAAATCCGAGGTGCCGCCGGACTTGGTGGATCGGGTGCGCCAGCCGCTCTTGTTCTCCTGGCCCGGCACCGGGAAGACCGGCGCCATGGTGCCGTTGTAGAGACCGCCCACCACCACCGGCCGGTCCGGGTCGCCATCCATGAACGAGACCGCGACCTCGGTGCCGACGCGCGGCAGATGCTGCCAGCCCCAGCTGTCGCCGGCCCAGGGCTGGATCACCCGCACCCAGGTCGCCTGGGTCGCCACCGTCTCCGAGCGGTGGTCCCAGAACATGCGGACCTTGATCCGGCCGAGGCTGTCGGCGTGTATCTCCTCGCCCGTGTTGCCGAGCACGATGGCGCCGTGAACGCCCGCCATCACCGGACGCGGCGTAACCATGGGCTGGCGCCACGGCACGGTGGAGGGGAAGACCGAGAGTTCGTTGCTGTAGGTCGCGGCCTCGGTGCCGCCGAGGTAGCTTTCGTCGTCGCCCGTGTGCAGCACGCGCCGCACCACGTGCTCCACGCCCATCGCCTGGCTGAACGGATCCCGATAGATCTTGAATCGGCTGCCGGCGGACAGCGTGTGCGTGCGCCCCGACGTGTCGATCAGGGAGGCTTCGGCCTCGGCCGCCTCGATCATGATCTTGGTGCGGGCCGTCACCACGCTGCCCGAGAGACTCAGCGCCGGCCACACCGTCACGTCGCGGCCGGACGCGCCCGAGGCCTTCAGCACCGTCGAAGTGTTGCCGTCCGGCATCGTCTTCGGATTGGCAGGGTCGTAGTCGATCAGCCGGGCGCGTCCCCAGGCGGTGTGGCGGGTCTGCTGCCAGGCGGTCAGCGTGTCGGTGCTGCCGCCCTCGTGGATCACGGTCAAGGTCGGGCTGGGGCTCGACGGAAAGGCGCTGTTCTGGTCGGCCACCACCAGGACGTGGTCGCCGTCGGAGTGCTGGAAGAAGTAGAAAAACCCGGCCTGTTCCATCAGCCTGGCGGCAAATTGCAGGTCGGTCTCGTTGTACTGGGTGACGTAGTCGAACACCGTGCCGGGGCTCGCCTTCAGCGACAGCGTCTGTCCGGCCTCGCCGCACAAGGTGGTCAGGATGTCGGTCACCGGAACCTGCTGGAACACGCGACAATCGGCGGTCTGCCCCATGAACCACAGCTTCGGCACGATCGAGATCGTGTAGTGCCACCAGCCGCGATCGGGCGTGCCGCTGGCGGTGACCGATTGCACCATGCCGTTGAACAGCCGCGGTTCGCCCACGTTCGGCCGCACCGTGACGGTGGCTGGCTTGAACAGCATCTGGTCGGGATCGACCAGCCGCTGCCGGCTGACGCCCTCGACGCTGACGTGGAACGGCTCGCTGATCGCCTCGTCCGCGCGGAATGCGATCGGTGTCAGGGCACCTTCGCCCAACGCGGTTTTAAGCGACAACAGCCACTTTGGTGGGCTCGATTCCGCCATGGTCGCTCCGATAGCTGAGCGGCTTCGACAGGAACTGCCTGCCACCTACATGAAGAAGCAACAATACGGGTTTGCCGGGTGCAAGGCCAGCCCCCCAAGGCCGGGCGTAGCCCAGGTCGCAGGCGGCGTGTTAAGCAGGGCGTTCCGCGGGACGGATCGATGGACGGGGTGGCAAGGTGCGGATGTCGCCCGTCTTCGTCGTAGCCGGACTGTTCAGCCTGGCTCCGTTCATGGGGGCGGCCTGTTCGCCACCCGGGGCTTTAGGCCTGCCGGCAACGGGCGCCGCCCAGGCTCACGGAATCGTGCATGGGGTTTGCCCTGGTCTGCCTGGGCTGCGAAACCGGTCGTTAAGGCCTGTCGCAGAGTATGCGACCATGTCTCAGAAACCCTCATCCCTCGACGTCACGAACCTGCCTCTCGCCGTCGACGACACGGCGGCGACCGACGCGACGCACGGCGTGTGGCTCAACCTGGCCGGAAACGACACCGACCCTTACGGGGACGTGTTGACCGTGAGCCAGCTCGGCACCGGGTTCACGCTCGGCAGCGTGGCGATGAACCCGTCCGCGGTGAACGGCGCGTGGTACGTCCCGGCTGCGGCCATGGCCGCGCTGAGCGCCGGCGAGACGGCGACGGACCGCTTCACCTACACCGTCAGCGACGCCCATGGCGGCAGCGCCCAGGGCACCGCCACCGTCACCGTTGCCGGCGTGAACCAGGCGCCGGTGGCGCTGGCCGACACGGCGACGACGAATGCGACCCATGCGGTCCAAATCGTCGTGCTCAGCAACGACACCGACGTGAACCGCGACGATGTGCTGAGCGTCGGATCGCTCGACACCACCGGCACGCTTGGCAGCGTGCATCTCGGGCCGGGCGGCATCGTCACCTACACGCCGGGCCCAGGCTTCGGCGGCCTGGTGGCGGGAACCGCAACCACCGACAGCTTCGCCTACACCGTGTCGGACGGGCATGGCGGCAGCAGCCGCGCCGTCGTCACGGTGAAGGTGACCGCACCCGGTGCCGCGGCTTTGGCACCGACCGCGCTCTACGTCGCGACGGACGGGAACGATGCCTGGTCCGGCCGGCTGGCTGCGCCCAATGCGGCGGGCACGGACGGGCCGCTCGCCAGCCTGCAGGCGGCGCAGGCCAAGATGGAGACGGGAACCACCAGGACCACCTACGTCGAAGGCGGCAGCTACACACTCACGAGCAGCCTCGCTTTGACCGCCGCCGATAGCGGCCAATCCTGGCTGGCCTATCCCGGCCAGACCCCGACCATCAACGGCGGCCAGCGGGTGACCGGCTGGACCCGCGGCGCCAACGGGCTCTGGACGGCGCCGGCGCCGGCCGGCGCCTTCGCGCTCGGCGGCGGCGTGGCCGACTTGTTCGTGAACGGCGTTCGGCAGATCCATGCACGCTACCCTGACGCCGTGCCGACCATGCCGGTCAAGGGCGGGTGGCTGGCCGTGCAGCCGAGCCTGGCCGGTGAGAACACCTATTCCAGCTTCCAGTACAGCCCGGGCAGCGTGCCGGCGCTGAGCGCCGGCGGCCTGTACGCCGCGATCTATCAGCAGAACGGCTGGCAGGAGTACACCCTGCCGGTGGCCAGCATCAACACCGCCACCGACACCATCACCCTCGCGGGATCCACCTTCCAGCCGATCGACGCCGGCAGCCGCTTCTATCTGTACAACGCGGCCAGCCTGCTCAACACGCCGAACGAATGGTTCTACAACACCGCCAGCAACACCATCACCTACGACGCGCCGGCCGGCTTCACCGGTGCGGGTGTCACAGTGGGATCGCTCCACGACATCGTCAGCATCTCGGGCGCCGACGGCATCAACATCTCCGGCCTGACGCTGGCCGGCAGCGCCAGCAGCGGCAACGGCGTGTCGGTCACCAACAGCACCGGCGTGACGCTCGCGGGCGACACCATCGAGAACGTCGGCAACGGCGTGACCTTCAACGGGACCGGCAGCGGCGACCGCATCGAGGGCAGCCTGATCGCCGGCACCGACAACGACGGCATCCTGATCAACCCCGGCACCAACAACGTGACTGTGACCGGCAACAAGATCCACGACATCGGACAGTTGCTGAACGGCAGCGCGGTGTGGTTCACCGGCTCTTCCAACGACAGCTTCACCTACAACACGGTGCAGAACGTGGCCCGCGTCGGCATCGGCGGCGGCTCCGCCATCGGCCTGTCGGACGCTTCCTACAACGACGCAATCAGCTACAACAAGATTGGCAACACCAACATGGCCACCAGCGATGGCGGCGCCATCATCATCGGCGGCATGCAGCAGACCGCAACCGGCGACACCGTTTCGTACAACGAGGTATCGGGCACCGGCGCCGCCGGCACCTCGGCCGCCTCCAAGGTGCCGAGCTTCCTGCCGACCTCGCAGCTGACAAGCTACGGCATCTACCTGGACGACTTCGCGAGCGGCGTGACCGTGAAGGGCAACATGCTGCACGACAATCTCGGCGGCATCCTGGTCCACTCCGGTTCCGACAACCTGGTCACCAACAACATCATCGCCAACAGCGCGGGCATGGCCACGATCTTCCAGGCGGATAACTGGCGCGGCGCCGGCGCCGCGGCCCCTTCCGGCAACCTGTTCACCGGCAACCTGATCGCCAACAGCACGCCCGGCGCGGCCCTGGCGGTCAGCCTCGGCAGCCCGGGCGAGGCGCAATGGTCACGGAACTTCTATGCAAGTTCAGGCACGTTCGGGACCGCCTTCATCTCCGACAACGGCGGGAACCTGCAGTACTCGGATTTCTCGGGATGGCAAGCCCAGAGCTACGATCCGGGCTCGCTCGTCGGCAATCCCGGACTGAGCGACAGCGGCTCGCTCTCGCTGGCTGCCGACTCGGCCGCTCGCGCGCTTGGGCTGTCGAGCACGCCGGCCTCGTCGATCGGGGTTTCGGGGTTCACACAGGCCAGTCATTACGATCTGTTCGGACACGTCCAGTAGCCCGGTCAACGACAGCGACGACCATCGCTGTTGAAAGAAACAGGCGAAGACGTTCGCTCACGCCGGCGAACTGCCGGTCGTGGACTTGGCTCGGCAGGTCCCTTAAGCATCCTGCATGGTTTTGAGGGACAGTCTCCTCTACGTCGTGGCGAAGATCATCCCAGGGGTCCTCGGGATCGCCACCACGTCGACGCTGACGCACCTGCTGCCGCCATCCGTCTTCGGCCTATACGGCCTGGCGCTGATCATCATGAACTTCGCCTCCGCGGTCGCCTTCGACTGGATCGGCCTTTCGTTCATGCGGTTCTACGAGACGGGCAGGGCGGACCCGCGAACCATCCCGACTTTCGCCCTGCTGTTCTACGGCGTGGCGGGACTGACCGCCGCCGTGGTGCTCTCGGCGGCAGTGGCCGGGCTCGTTCCACGCGACCAGGCCGCTCTCACCGTGCTCGGGCTGACCATGGCGTGGGCGTACTCGCTGTTCGAACTGGTCGGGCGCTTCGAAGTCGCCAGCTACCGGCCGGGGCGCTACCTCGCCATCAACGTGACACGCGCGGTGCTGATGCTGGTCTGCACCCTCGTCCCGGCGGCCTTGACGCGCGACGTGCTGTGGACCGCGGCCGGAACCACCACCGGCCTGAGCCTGGCCGTGGCCGTGGCCGCGCGTGGGCGGCTGAAATTTCGCCCCGGGCTGTTCAACGCCGTGCTGGGCCGCCAGGTGATCACGTTCGGAACGCCTTTCATCCTCAGCATGCTTCTCGCCGGGCTGTTCACCAGCGGGGTCAGGGCGATGGTGGGCCTGCTGACCGATATCGGCAGCCTCGGCCTCTACACGGCCGCCGCTGCCCTGTCACAGAACGTGCTGACCGTCATCGCTTCCGGCATCGAATCGGCCACCTACCCGCTGGCGGTCCGTGCGGTCGAGCGGGGTGACGCGGCGGCGACGCGCATCCAGCTCAGCCAGAACTTCACCGTCATGTTCGCCGTCATGGCGCCGGCCTCTCTCGGCCTGGCACTGACCTCAGCGGAGCTGGCCCACCAACTCGTCGGCCCGGCCTTCCGGCCCGCCGTGGCCGGGCTGGTGCCGTGGATGTCGGCGACCGTGCTGCTCGGTGCCGTCCGCGGCGTCTACCTCGACCATGCCTTCCAGCTCGGCAAGCGGTCGTCCTCGCAGGTCGTGGTTTCGGCGGGAGCCGCCGTGCTGGCGCTCGCCGGGACTTCCCTGCTGGTGCCGAGGATCGGGCTGGTCGGCGCACCGGTCGCCACCACCGCCGCGATGGCGCTTTCCTGCGTGCACGCCTGGTACGCCGGCCGAAGGGCGCAACCGATGCCGATCCCCCTGGGGGCGGCGGCCCGCGTGCTGCTCGGCTGCATGGCGATGGCGCTGGCGGTGGGTTCGGTCGCCTCCGGCGCCTGGTTCAGCCTCGCCCTGAAGATGTGCGCAGGCGGCGCTGCCTATGCCGCCTCGGCTCTCGCTCTCGACATACTGGATCTGCGGGCAGCCTGTCGCCAAACCCTGCCGCTCGCCGCACGGCGGTTGCGCGAGGCGTTCGGGCCATGACCAGGGACCCGGACTTCCTGCGGATCGACCCCACGATGCTGGAACCAGCCTTGCGGGACTTTGGCGACGGCACGATCGTGCTGGACTTCGACGACACGCTGTTCACCGGCAACTCCACACGGCGCTACCTCGAAGCGGCACGGCCGCGTTTCGTCGTGGCTGCCATCCTCTCGCTGCTGGAGCTGCTCAGGCCCTGGCGCCTGTTGCCCGGACCCGATCGCGACTGGGTCTATCGCGACTGGCTGCGCGTGCTGCTGGTGTCCGTGTTGCTGCCGTGGACTGCGCCGGTCTGGCGCGCGCGCGCTGCACGGATCGGCCGTGCCGGCGTGAACGAACGGTTGCGGGCGGTGCTGGCTCGGCGGGAAGCGCCGGTTGTCGTCGCCACCTACGGGTTCCGCTTCATCGTGGCGCCGCTGCTGTCCGGCATGGGGACGGGATGGACGCTTGCCGTGGCGGCGCCGTTGTGGAGCGGCTACCGCCTGCGCAGGCGCGGCAAGGCCGCGGAGGCTGGCGCGATGCTGGGGCAGGAGGTCCTGCGGCGCGCCGTGCTGCTGACCGACAGCGAGGACGACCGCGACTTTCTGGCTGTCTGCCACCGTGTCGTCCTGCTGCCGCCGTCGCACCCCGCCGAGCCGTCCACGCTCGGCACCGCCTATCTTCCCTTTCAATACATCCATTGCTGCAAGCGCCAGGGCGAGAACACGTTGCTCAGGGTGATCCTGTACTACGACCTGTTCGTCCTGCTCCTGGCCTACGTACCGGCGAGCCGTCATCCCTGGTTTCTGGCGCTGGGCCTGACGTGCTTCCAGCTGGCGTTCTGGACGGTGTACGAGATCGGCAATTGGGAAAACGACGTGCTCGGCGCGGCGTACGAAGCCAACCCGAAAATACCCGCGTCGTTCCGGCGATGGCGGAACCGGTTCGACCCGCGTCTTGCATGGGTGTGGTCGGCGATCTTCGCCCTGCCGTCTGCCTGGTGCATCGCCTGCGCGCTGGACCGAAACGATTTGGTCAGCCCACTGCCAAACGCGCGCGTCTTCCTGGCCATGTTCGCCGGTCTCATGACCTACCTGGTGGTCAGCCGCATCATCTACGCCGTCTACAACCGGGTCGATCCGGTCAGCAGGGTCTATCTCTACCCTGTCATGCAGCTGCTCAAGGCCGCGGCCCTGGTGGGCGTGCTCGCTGCCTCCTTGCCTGGCCTGATCCTGGCGATCTCGGTCGTTCTGGTGCGGCAGGCACGCTACCTGGTGTACCGCTACGGCACGTCGTCCGAGGCGTTCGAAACCATCCCGGTCAACCTGCACACCATGCTGTGCTTCTGCTGCCTGGCTGCGGTGACGCTCTGCGTCGCGGATCCGCCCACGGGATGGAGCTGGGTGATCGGTGCGGTCGTGATCCTGTGGCACTTGCAGCGTGCTAGGCACGAGATCGTTCGTGCGGTTCGTCGGTTCGCGTGGCTGCCGGGTCGGCATCGTTGATTGGAAGCAAGCGGTTCTTTTTTGAAAAAAAGAACCAAAAAATTTTTGCTTATCGGGTATACATTGCAGGAGACTCCGCGACAGCACGACCAAGATTTTTTTTGCTGCTTTTCAAAAAAGCAGACCTTGCCTTTTCCCAAACGCCCACGCCCACACCCGCACCCGTCCGCGCAGTCCGATCGGTATCGCCCAGAACACGAAAAACATCAGCACCTGCAGAAAGGTCGGTGCCCCTCGCGCAAACGCCCGTCGCAGCAGCACAAAGAAGCCGGCGAGGTCCCGACGTTGCGCAGCTTGCGAGCCGAGATAGATCAGGCAGAACCCGCTATAGGCGCGCCGGGTCAGCAGGCCGTCCATGCTGTCGGCCCAGGCAAGCATCTGCCGCCAGTCGTAGACGCTGCCGAGCGACTCCCGTTCCTCCTCGCGATGGACGACCAGCAGCGTCTCCGGCACCATGATCAGGCGTGCGCCTTCCCGCTTGACGACGCGCAGCATCAGGGTCGTGTCCTCGCGGTGCCGCGTCGTTCCGAAGCCGGTCCGGTCGAACAGATGCCTCGGCAGGAGAAGCGAGGACGTCTCGACCTCGGCGTCGCCGCGGAACACCGAGCGGCGGTCGAACAGGTACTCGTCGAGAGGCACGCGGCCATCGTAGACCCGCCGCGGGGCGATGCTCGTGCCGCGCGGCGTGACGACGCGTGTCAGGCACGAGACGAGGACGGGGGCATCACCCGCGGCAGCCAGTTGCCGTTCGAGCTTTTCCGGTAGCCACACATCGTCGTCATCGAGGAACGCCAGCCACGTTCCCGTGGCGATTGCCGCCGCGCGATTGCGCGCGGCACCCGGCCCCAGCGGCGTCTGGTTGTGCAGCACGCGCAGACGCGGTGCCTCGACCGTGTCGAGCGCCGCCAGGGTCAGCGGATTGGGTCCGTCCACCACGACGATGATCTCGATGTCGGTCACGGTTTGCGCGGTCACGCTGGACAATGCGCGCAACACGAGGTCGTGGCGACGCGTCGTCGGAATGATCACGCTGACCAGCGGGGCGCGATCACTGCCGGTCATCGGCCGCCTCTGCCGCGGCCTGTTTGGCGATACGCGCCATGTCGGGTGCGTGCTCGGCCGCGTATCCGGCGAGGCCGGCTGCGCGCCGGCGCTGGAAGGCGTCGATGTTTTCGTGCGTCAGCCGCTGCCCGGGCAAAGGCGGCCCCTGAACCGTCTCATCGAACATCGCCGCCAGCATTTCGTCACCGACGTTCTGCCGATAATGGACGGCGTCCCAGTAATTCGTCATGGGCGTGCGCCGGCCGGGCGGCGGCACGGCCTCCGTCGTGGTGGGGTTCACGACCGTGAAATCCCAAAAAGCCGTGCGGCACGGAGCAGCCTCGACGTCGTGCACCACCATGCGTTCCCACGCGTCGGCCGCTTGCTGCAGCCCCAGATCGTGCAGCAATGCGAGCATGTAGGCGTGCGACGGCGGCGTGAACAGCGTCAGGTCGATGTGGTTGCGGCAGGCGATCGCGATGATGTCCCGCAGGCGTCTCTCGAAATCCACCCTGGGCCGCAGAAGCGCGCGCGTGGTGGATCGGATGCTGTGGCCCATGGCGCCATAGGGCCCGCCCTGGGCTTGCAGGATCGCCTCGAAATTTGCGGCGCGCAGATGCCCTCTCTCGTCGGCATAGCTTTCATGTCCTTGCAACTTCTGTAGGACCTCCTTCAGCGATGCCAGCAGCATCGCTCCGGACAGGCGTGCTTCGATACCCCGCATCCAGCCGCGAAGCCCGGTCGAGGCGAGGAAGACGGGGTTGAAACCGGCATCGTCGCCGCGACGTGTCATCAGGTAATCAATGCCCAGGTAAACCGCCCGCACGGAGCCGAGTTCGCCCACGTGGCGCATCAGCACCGTCAGCTCGCCGATGCTGCCGCCGCTGATGGCGGCGTTGTAGGATCTGCGGCCGGCGAAGACAGCATTGCCGGGATCGATGCCGTGACCCGTCTGGGAAGTGCCCAGGATCACCACCTCCGGCCGGCGGCTGGTCAGCAGGTTGTAGCGGACCTCGCGCTCGTAGCCGTAATCGGCCGGAAACATCGCCCGGTCACGGCTGCGGAGCGCCAACGGGTCGACAAACCAGTCGAGCCAGAAGATCGTGCCCAGGACGACGAGAGCGGTGCACCCGAGAGCGAGCAGGTAGCGACCGTGCAGGCGACGCAGGGTGGTGAGGTGCTCAGGCGGCGCCTCCGCTGCCGATGCACAAACATCTGCCATGGCCGGGATCAGAACTGGAAATAGATGAATTGCTGCAGCTGTATGAAGCTGCCGATGCTGAGCACGAGCGCCGCGCCCACGCCGGCCGCCCAGAAAACGCCTGGACGCCACTGCAGGTGGCCAGCCCGGGCGACAGCGGACGGGCTCGCGCCGGGACCGTCGTGGCCGAGCAGTTGCTGCACGTTCGGCAGCACCCATACCCAGGCCAGCGCGAACAGGATCGGCAGGAACAGCACCGCGCCGGAGGCTGCCGGAAGCCGCCCGTCGGTGCCGCCGAACAGTCGCGGCTCGGCCTTCATCGCCAGCGAGAGCAGCACGTCGTGGGCGTACAGCCCGGCGGAGAACCCGTGCAGTCCGACCATGCCGCCGAGAAGGTGCAACGCGCTCCGGCAGGAGTCTGCGCGAAAGAAGACCTGCGCCACGACGACGGCCAGTCCGGTCCCGACCACGCCGGCCGCGACCGACACGCGACTTGGCCGCGCTGCGGCGCGGGAGCGGCAAATGCGCCAGGCGTGATTGACGGACAGGTAGGCCGCATGGAGCAGCCCGAAGACGATGTAGTGCAGCCCTGCACCATGCCAGATGCCGGCCAGCCCCATCGTGAAGACGGTCGGCACGCACACCAGAAACAGGAACCCGCCCGGCGTCCTTGCCCCTCGCTTGGACACGGCCGAGCCCAAGACGGCACGGCGTCGCATCAACGCCAGCGCCACGGGGTTGTAGAGGTACATCGTGAGATAGCGCGTCAGGCTCATGTGCCAGCGCTGCCAGAACTCGATGATGCTCGCGGCCTTGTAGGGCGAGGCGAAGTTCAGGGGAAAGCGTACGTTGAACATCAGGGCGAGGCCGATTGCCATGTCTGAGTAGCCGGAGAAGTCGAAGTAGAGCTGCATCGCGTAGGAGAGTGCCGCGTGCCATGAGGCGAGCGCCCCGAGTTCGGCCGTTCGGCCGAACCCGTAATCGGCCGCGGGCGCGAAATTGTCCGCCAGAAGACATTTCTTGGCCAGGCCCAGGATGAACCATGTCACGCCGGGGGAGAAGTTCAGTACGTCGAACCGGTAGGTCTCGCGCCGCGCGTATTGCGGCATGACGTCGTGGTGCCACAGGATCGGGCCGGCGATGAGATGCGGGAAGAAGCTGACGAACAGCAGGTAGTCGAGCAGGTTGCGGCTGCGAACCAGACCCTGTCTGCATTCGACGAGGTAGCCGATCTGGGTGAAGGTGTAGAACGAGATGCCGAGCGGCAGGATCGTCTGGCCCCAGTCCCTGGCGGAGAGGCCGATCGCGTGGGCGAAGCCGAGCAACGGATACAGGTATTTGAAATAGCCCAGGGCGGCGAGGTTCAGCGTGATCGCCAATGCCAGCAGCCCCTGCTGGATGCCTGGTCGCCCGGCCGCCAGGATGAGGCGGCCGAACAGGTAGTTCATCCCGATCGAGAACAGCAGGACGGGCAGGTAGTCCAGGCGCCAATAGGCGAGGAACACGAGGGAGGCAAAGCCGAGCCACGCCTGGCGATACCGCGGCCGATCCGATACCACCACGAAGGTGCCGGCCAGCACGACCGGCAGAAACACGAACAGGAACAGGAAGGAGTTGAACAGCATCGGCTCAGGCGCTGCGCAGGTGGGCCGTCGCGTCCGTCAGACGATGCCATCGGTGCGGCGTACGACGGTTCTGCTCCCACTGGCTCAGCGTCAGCAGAACGCATGGCATGAGCAGCGAGAACTCGTCGGCGGAGGGGAGCAGGCCCTCGTCGACGTTCAGGACGACGTTGATGATCATGAAGAACGCGATCCATCCAGCGCTCGGAAGAGCGCCGTGGAACAGCGCTGCGACGGTCAGGCGAATGACCCGCGCCCATACCCACGCATAGAGCAGCAACCCGGCCACGCCGAGCTGGATGAGCACGTCGAGCACCCCGTTATGGGCCGAGGGCGCCTGCCATCCGATGCGCTGCCAGATGTATTGCACCTCGATCGAGTTCTCGTTCCAGAAGCCGCAATAGCCGTAGCCGATCAGCGGCCTGCGGGCGATGACGCCGAGGGACGCGACCCAGAGCGGGGCGCGGCCGGTGATCGACGCATCACGGCCGGTCAGTGCTTCCAGGCTGCCGGGATAGAGCAGGATCAGGACAGCGCACGCGACCGCGGACCAGAGCAGCACGACGGTCAACCCGACCCGCAACGCGGTGAAGCGCTGCAGGCAGGAATGTGCGGCAATGACCAGGATGACCGCTGCAACCAGCATCGACGTCACCGACTGGCTCAGCACGCCACACAACGATAACAACGACAGGGCAGCGGCCGTCGGACGGTCAAGCGACCGCCGGCCCACCACCCTCGCCGCGTAGCAGGCGATGCCGAGCACCATGCATTCGCCCATCGAGTTCTTCTGCGGAAACACGCCTCGCATCGCCCAATCGTAGCCGGGCACGACATCCCTGCCCACACTGGGCACGGCCGCGATGACGATGAGGGACAGGACTGCCAGGCACACACAGGATCGACCCACCATCTCGATCAGGCGCGGCAGGCCGAAGCTCTGGAACAGGGTGACCCCCAGCAGGATGCAGGCCGCAAGCGAGATCGAGCGACGAAAGCTGACGATGGGATTGTCGGACCAGAGCGTCGAGGCGAGGCAGAGGAGAAGTATGGCGAAATAGGGCGCCATCGGCCGGAACAGGCGGGCGTAGTCCCGGCGACGCATCAGCAGCACGACGATCACGAAAGCCAGGATCGCCACCTGCACCACGGTGCTCAGGATGTCCGTCTCGGTGGGCTTCAACGCGCTCCCGCCACGCGCGTAACGCAGGGAGGAGAAGATGCCCTGCTCGTAATAGACGATGCCGAGATAGGCGACGCCCGTTTCGAACAGGCCGGTCCGCGGCACCGCGGCGGCGCCAGGCGGCGTGGTCAGCAACGGTGGCACGCGCCCGGCCATGCGGTCAGGCCGTCTGTCGCGTGGTCCGCGAGCCGAACCGGCGGCGCAACCGGATCATCGGTTTCTCGACCAGGTGGTGCGACGCCATCGCAAGCGCAAAGGAGATGACGAAGAACAGGGCGAACCGGTAGTCGCGCCACGAGAAACGGCCGAGCAGCGACACGATCACCATCAGGCTGCCGAAATGATACAGGTACAGGGAGTAAGACAGGCGTCCGACATAGGTCATCACCGGGAAGGCGAGAACGGATGCGAGTCTCGTCCGGCTTCCCAGAACGACGTTGCCGAGCACGACCGCGATCGCCAGCTCCTGGATCGTGTAGCGTATCGTGTCCCTGAAGAACTCGTTGCGTATAAGCAAGGTCAGCAGGATGGCGGCAAGCCCCGCGAGCATGGCGGGGCGGCCAATCAGGACGGCGCGCCAGCGTCCCGGGCCGTAGGCGGCCACCCAGGCGAGCAGCGCGCCGGCGAGGATGCTGTCGAACCTTGTGTCGGTGCCATGATAGATGCGCAGGCTCTCGGACTGGCCCGGCGCCTGCGGCAACCCGCATAGCAGCCACGGTGCGCCGCCCTGGCACGCGCGTTCGAGGTGGAACCGCCAGAGCAGGGCCGCCAGGCCGACCGCGAGTATCGGCACCGCCAGGCGACGCAGGTCGGGGATGAGCGCCGCCACCAGGAGCGGGAACAGCAGGTAGTAATGCTCCTCGACCGACAACGACCACAGGATGGGAAACGGCGAGGGCGTACTGAACCCGAAATACAGCTCCCAGTAATTGGCGACGTAGAACAGCGCGGCGGCAATTTGCGGCAGCGTCGTCGCCGCGCCCAGCATGGCGCAGATCGGCACGAAGATGAGCCCGTAGACCAGCAGCGCCGGCGCCAGACGGAACACCCGGCGCAGGTAGAACGCGCGCAGGTCAAGCCTGCCGGTCGCAGCCACCTCGCCGATCATCTGGCCGGTGATGAGGTAGCCGCTGATCACGAAGAAGATGGTGACGCCGAGGCCGCCCGGGACCACGCGATTGAACCCGGCATGCGACAGCATCACGAGCATAATCGAGACGGCGCGCAAGCCGTCCAATGCGGGGATGTAGCGGGAGGTGAGGCCTTGCGTCATGACCGGCGCATCGACCCTGTCGGCGATGCCCGTCGCCAGCGACTTCACGACGAACACCGTGGCGAGTACGTCTTCAGGGTGCTGGCCTCCGTCGCCCGCCCGATCCTGCCTGTTGGGCACCTGACCTCGGCTGGTGCATAGCACGAAAACAAAGCTCGACCTCAACGCCGTTCTCGGCAGGATCGTCGCCCTCATGCGCAGTTCATCGATCGCCTGCCTGATCATCCCGGCCCTGGCCGCCTTGCCTGCAGGGCCGGCCGGGGCGGCGCATGCGCGCTCCTCGATCATCGTCGCCGACGCGGCATACGGGCCGAGGGCGTTCGGCGGCGATTGTCCCGCCCTGCAGGCGGTCAGACGCGTCTGCCAAGCTCGATCGCGATGCAGCGTGTCGCTGTCCGACGATCTGTGCGATTTCGGCGCTACACCAAAGCCGAGCCTGTTCCCCTGGCTGACGGTCACTTACCGCTGCGCCGAGGCGGGTCGGGACCGGCATGGCTCGGCGGCGTATCCGTTCAAGCTGGAACTGTCCTGCGCGCCGGACTGAGCCGGCGCGTATCGCCGGTGTCTGCGCGTCCGGCGTCATCGCCGGAGCGCCGGCCTGTCCGCCTGCATCGGCATGGGCTTCAAGGCCGGCCACGGCGAGACCGTCTGCAGATCGTTCAAGCTGCGGATGGCGGTGAGCGCGCCCGGCGCGCCGCGGGCGGGATCGGGTGGCAGCGCCTCCTCGAATGGTGCGGCGGCGACCGGCAGCGGCCGGGCAAGCACGCGCGTGCCAAGCCGGGACAGGCGGCCCGGCACGGCAAGGCTGCCGATCAGCACCACCGACGGTACGCTCCCGGACCTGGCCAGGATCAACACCCGGGGATCATGGGCGATCTGCACCGTCGTCCTGCCGCACAACAGCCGGGAGCCGTCCTCGAAGACCAGTTCGCCGTCGCGGCGGCACCCCAGGAACTCGCCGGCAAAAGCGGTTGCGCGCACCACGCCGTAGCCATGCGCCAGGTATTCGTCCAGCGAACGGCCGCCTGCCAGGCAGGGCAGGCACAGGATGGCCGCCAGGGCGGCAGGGGCGAGCCGACGGGTCACGCAGCAGGCTTACCGCGCGGCGGCGCCGGGGTCACGCGGTGCCGATGACGGGGTGGCCGCGCGCGGCTTCACACGGCCGCCGGGCCGTTCAAACATGCGGGCACCCGCGCGGCGGATGCAGAGGGGAGCCGCGATGATCACGTCCCGGGCCGAATGAGCTGGCGGAACCGGGCAGGGCGGCGATCCCTAGCCGGCCCTCCGCGCGAGCAGGTCGTGGCCATGCTGGTGTCGGGCGGGCTGGAGCACGCGGGCGGCATCGGCCGCTGGGCCGGCTATCTCCAGGACAGCTGGCTGTCACAGAAGCTGCGACCCCCGCTCGTGCTGATCGACACGCGCGGCGACGGCCATGCAGGGGTCGGCGCCGCCGTCTTTGCCCTGGCGCTGGCGAGGCTGGCGGGCCTTTACGGCACGCGCCGCCTGGGCGTGATCCACGCCAACCTGTCGATACGCGGCAGCACGTTTCGCAAGATCATCGTCGGCACCTTTGCGAACGCGCTCGGCGTGCCCCTGGTGCTCCACCTGCACGGGGCGGAGTACGCGGCGTTCCACGACGGCCTGCCGCGCGCGGCACGGCGCGCCGTGCACACCCTGTTCGCCCGTGCGGCTCAGGTAGTGGTGCTGGGCGGGGCGGAGGCGGGGTGGCTGAGCGAGACGCTCGGGGTGCCCAGGGACAGGATCACCGTCCTGCCGAACGGCGTTGTTCGGCCCCCGGTGCCCCCACCACGGCCCAGCGGCGCCACGCTGCGGCTCGTGCTGCTCGGGCGCATCGGGGCGCGAAAGGGCGTCCCGGAGTTGCTGGACGCGCTATCGAGCGAGACGATGCGCCGGCGGTCCTGGCAGGCGACGCTCGCGGGCGACGGGGAGGTGGCCCATTACGCCGAGCGGGCGCGCGCGCTGGGGCTGGGGGAGCGCGTGTCGTTTCCCGGCTGGATCGGCCGGCAGGAATCGTCGGACCTGCTGGCCGGCAGCGACATCCTGGTGCTTCCGTCGCACGCCGAGAACCTGCCGATGTCGGTGATCGAGGCGCTGGCCCACGGCGTGGCCGTGGTGACCACGCCCGTGGGCGCCGTGCCCGATCTTCTGACCGACGGCCAGACCGCCCTGCTGGTGCCGCCGGGCGATGCCGCGGCCCTGGCCGCGGCGCTGGCCCGCCTGATCGACGACGAAGCGCTGCGCTGCAGGCTGGCGGCGGCAGGCCGCGCGTTGTTCGATGACCGTCTCGACATCGACGGGCTCGCCCGCCGGCTCGCCACTCTGCATTCCAGGATCATCAACGATTGAAAGTCTTTTGCTTCTTTTCTGAGTCAGAAAGGGCGTACCACATGGTTACCGCACCGACCGACGCAGTTGCGTACTACGCTGACGTGGCGAGGGGATTCCACGACAGCTACCGTGCAGACGCCAACCGGCTGGAGCGGTTGCGTGTCTGGAACGGCCTGTTCGACCAATACGTGGCCGCGCCGGGGCGGGCCTACGACCTTGGCTGCGGCAGCGGTATCCTGGCGTGCGAGCTGGCGCGTCGTGGCCTGGATGTGACCGGCATCGACGGTGCCGCCAGCATGCTCGCCATCGCACGCGAGTCGGCGCGGGAACAGGGCCTTCGCGCCACGTTCCGGCAGCATCGTCTGCCGATCACGGACGATGCTGCGTTGCCGCCCGCCGATGTGGTGATCTCGTCCAGCGCGCTGGAGTACCTCGATTCGATGGCCGAGGCGCTTGCGTGTGTCCGCCGCCTGCTCAACCCCGGCGGGCTGCTGATCTTCTCGGTGTCGAACCGCGATTCGCTGAGCCGCCGGGCGGTGCGGCTGGTCCACGCCATCACCGGGCGGCCGGCGTATTTCGGGCTGCTGAAGCAGTTCAAGACAGTGCGCGGGCTCGATGCGGACCTCGAGCGGGCGGGCTTTGCCAGCCTGGAGAATGCCTACTTCGCAAGGGCCGACCGGATCAACCGAACGCTGGGGCTGGTGCTGCCGGACAGGTACGCCAGCAACATGATCATCGTCGTCGCCCGACGGGTTCGATGAACGCGCCCCGTCGATGACAGGCCAAGGCCATCACCGCGGCCGCATCGCCCGTGCGTAGGCGCCGAGCAGCGGCGCGACGGAGTGGTTCCAGGCCAGGTGATCGCGCACGCGCGCCCGCCCGACACCGCCCATCGCCGCCATGCGTTCCGGCGAGTCCAGCAGTTCGGCAATGACACGCGCGAGGTCCGCCTCCACGTTCGCCGTGGCGTAGGCGCCGGCGTCGCCTGCCGACACCCGCGTCTCGTGCAGGTCGAAGGCTGCGACCGGCAGGCCGAAATACATGTACTCGATGACCTTGTTCATCGTGCTCCGGTCGGACCATGGGTTCTTCGGGTCGGGGTCGACGCCGATCGTCGCCGACGACAGGATGCGGCAGAGCTCGTCGTCGCTGACACGGCCGGTGAAGGCGGCGTAGCCCATGATGCCCTGCGCCTCGGCATAGGCCCGTATGGCGGCCTGGTGCGGCCCGCCGCCCACGAACACCACCCGGAAGTCGGTCCGGCCGAAATCCTCGGCCAGGATCTTCACCGCGCGCACCATGAAGTCCACGCCGTCCTGCTTGCAGATCTCGCCCAGGTAGACGAGCAGATGCGGCTTGCCGCCACGCCAGGCGGGGTCGGGCGGGTAGGTGGTGAAGCGGTTCAGGTCGGGCCCGGAGCGGACCACCACCACGTCCTCCGGCCTGCGGCCGCCGCGCGTGGTGGCGATCGTCCGGTGGCTCTCGTTGGTGGTGATCACCATGTCGGCGGCGCGGAAGTTCTGCCGTTCCAGCCACAGCAGGCCGCGATACAGCGCGCCGCCGGCACGATCGAACTTCACCGCGAACATCTCGGCGCAGAGGTCGTGGTGGTCGAAGACGTAGCGCCGCCCGAACACCTGCCAGAAGCGGCCGAGCAGCCAGAACGTGTCGGGCGGGTTGCAGGCGTGCAGCACGTCGAAGCCGCGGCCGAACAGGGCGACGCGCAGGCTGAGCCACGCGGTCATGACGAAGCACCAGGCGAACTCGAAGGCGAAGCCGACCGCGCCGGCGGCATCGATCGGCACGGTGTAGCGGAGGATCTCGATGTCCTCGACGATCTCGTGGCCGGCCATGAAGCCCTTTGCCTTGGGGCAGATCACGGAGACGCGGTCGCCGTTGCGGGCCAGGGTCGTGGCCTCGAGCCAGACCCTGCGGTCGAACGGCACCGGCAGATTCTCGACCACGATGAGGACGCGCCTCGGCCGGCCGGTCATGCGCAAGCGAGGTCCGGGGCCGGCGACCAGGAGAGACGGGTGGTGAGCGTGGCGCCACTCCCCAGCGTGCCGCGTCCGACGGCCACGAAAGCCGGCACGCGCCGGCCGAAGCCGGGCGAGTACCAGCCGAGCGGCGGCTGCTCCTCGCCACGATGCAGGCGCCACGCCAGCCCCGCCGGCAAGGCCAGCGTGCCCGAGCCCCCAGCCCAGCTCAGCCTCGCCGCCAGGTCGTGCAGCCGCACGTCGATGGTCGGGCCGAAATGCCAGGACAGCTCCACGGGAAGCGGGACGCGCGCGTCCAGCCAGTCGTCGATGGCCACTTCGCCGGCACGCTCGTCCATCGAGACGCAACGGTGGTGCACGGCCGAGCCGGGCAGCCGTCGGTAGCCGTCGTGGCTGGCCTGCCAGGATTGCGGTGTCGCGGCGGCCAGCCTGGTCAGGGGGCGGGTCAGCCATAGAAACGGGCCGCCGGACACCGCCTGCTCCGCCCCGCCCACGCGCAACGTGCTGTGTCCGGCGGTGCCGCGGAAGTAGTCCCGCCACGCCGGCTCGCCGTGGTAGCAATAGGTGCCGGGATCGGCCAGCACATCGACGCCGCCGCAGCGCAACTCGACCGACAGCGCATCGGCGTGGCCGTGGGCGGCGATCGAGAGATATCCGTGCGGCCCGGAATCGCAGCGCAGCCAGGTCTCGGCGCGGCCCTCGCCGCTGCGCAGCAGGGTCAGCCCGGCATCGGGAAAATGCGACGGCCGCACGCCTGCTCGCGGCGCCGGCTCGGGTGCGACGAGCCGCGCCACGTGGCCGAGCACGCTGCCGCTCGCCGCCGGCCACCAATCGGGGGCGCCGGACAACGCGCGGGCCACATCCAGCAGGATGGCCGATCTGTCGGCATCGGGGGCATCCAGCAGCAGGCCACGGCCCTCGTCGCCGTCGCCGAAACGCGGCGGCCGGCCGGTGGCGTCCAGGCTCGCGGCCCAGGCGTCGGCCATGCGCGACAGCGTGGCATCGACCGCCTCGGGCAAGTTCTGCCCGGCCAGCCGTGACGCGAGGCTGGCGGCTGCCAGCATCTCGAAGACGAACAGATGGTACTCGCTGGCCTGCTCGCGGTTCCAGCCGTCCTCGTGCGTCTGTGCCAGGGCCTGGCGGGCGAGCGCCCCGCCCGCCTGCCTGGCCCAGCCCGCCGATTCCCCGAACCAGGGGAAGGCTCGGGCGGCGGCCGACAACCCGGCCAGTTCGGCGACGAGATGGTTGTTGGCCGAGGAGCCCAGGCTCTGGAAGCGGGCGACGTAGAGCTGGTGGTGGTAGAGCTGGGCGGCAAAACCGGGATCGTCGTCGAACAGCGCGCGCACGCCGGGCCAGTCGGCCAGCAGCGCCCGTATCCACGTCCAGGAGAGCAGGCGCAGCCCCACCTCGATGCCGCTGCTCCAATGGATGCCGGTCAGGAACGGGTTGTCCCGCCACCAGGACCGCAGCTGGGTGGCCGCACGCTCGGCGTAGGCCGGGTCGCCGGTCAGCCACCAGGCGCAGGCGAGCAGCGTGGTGGCCTGGTGCCGGGACATCTCCCAGACGAACTTGACGTTGCCGACCCGCGCCTCGTCGCGATGCGGCAGGCGGAACGCGTAGCCGTGCTGCGGCGCGCGCCGCCCGGTCAGCGGATCGGTGAACCAGTCCGGCGGGTCGGCGATGCCGGCATCGTGAAGGTGGAAGATCGGCCAGCGCCCGGTCAGCAGACGGTCGGCGGCGGCGAGCGTGGCCGCCCGGGCGTCGCCGTCCTCAGGCGCCTGGGCGCGGCGC